>NZ_JAQTTX010000065.1 GCF_028710545.1 Halothiobacillus sp.
GGTACCGTGCGGACGACGATGTGCTGTTCGGAACAATCACCATCGGCGGGAAAGACAACCACATGGCCGTGGATAGTCAGTCGGTTTATGAACGTATGTTCCGTTTGCTCGATCAGGCCGGATATCCGTATTTGTGGCGTACCTGGAATTTTCTGGCGGACATCCATGGCAATGACCAAGGGCTTGAGCGTTACCGGCAGTTCAATGTTGGCCGCCAGGCTGCTTATGACGCGCGTCAGCAGGCTGTCGAAAGCTGCGCACCGGCGGCCTGCGCGCTGGGGATGCGCGATGGCGGCTTTTGTGTCGGCTTTCTTGCGGGGCGTGTGGCGCCGATCCTGTTGGAAAACCCCCGTCAGGTCAGCGCGTATCATTACCCCGATACCTACGGTCCCCGCAGTCCGACCTTCTCTCGCGCCACGTTGATTCCGCTGGTTGACTCCTTTCTGCTGCTGATTTCCGGCACGGCCAGCATCGTCGGTCACGAGAGCCGACATCTTGGCAATGTGCGGGCGCAAACGCGGGAAACCTTGGCGAATATCTCCGAAATCGTCGCGCAAGCCAATGACCGACTGAACGCCGCCTGGGCAAACGATCGCCTGCCGCAAGGGCCGGGCTTCATGCTTGCCGATCTGCAGCTTCGCGTATACGTGCGGCGACCGGAGGATGCCGACGCGGTACGGCGTGAGTTGGGCGTTTGTTTGGGCAAGAATCTCAACGTCTGTTTTGTGCAGGCCGATGTATGCCGGCAGGAGTTGCTGGTCGAAATCGAAGCGAGCGGATGGGTTCGTCGAACACACGGCGACCGGGAGGCGCGATAGTGCCTGTCTTGCGCCGCTTGCGCGCATTTCTTCGCGCCTTGCATGCGTCCATCGTCATGGTGTTGGGGGTGTCCTCTTTTACCTTGTTGTGTCTGGTCTGGTTGCCGTTCGCCTGGGTATTGCGGCCACTGTTTTCCGGGGAGGCACGGCGTCTTATCGGTCACCGCATCGGGCGGCGATTCATTCATCAGGGCTTTCGCCTTTATCTCGGTTTTTTGCGACTGTTCTGCGCCAACCATTTTGATCTTGCGGCACTGGATGCGTTAAGAAATGCGCCGCCGCGGGTGCTGGTGGCCAATCATCCTTCATTGCTGGATGTGTTGCTGATCGTTTCCCGACTGCCGAATGTGGTGTGCGTGATGAAAGCGGGGCTGATGAACAACATCCTGTTCGGGGCCGCCGCGCGCATGGCGGGCTACATTCGCAACGACGGCCCGCTGGAAATGATTCTGCATGCCGAAGCGGCCTTGGCCGAGGGCGCGCATGTGCTGATTTTTCCCGAAGGCGGGCGCACGGTCGAATTTCCACTCGATCCCTTCGGCCAAAGCGCTGCCTTGATCGCCCGGCGCGCCAATGTGTCGATTCAATCCCTGCTGATCGGTTTTTCCAGCCCCTACCTCGGAAAACACTGGCCGTTATGGCGGCGGCCCGAGTTGCCGCTTCGCTGGTCTGTGCGCCTCGGTGCGTGTTATCTCCGGCCCGCCGATGTGACGGCCTGCACCCGCCAGATGGAACACGACATGCGAATGGCATTGAGCGCACAACCCGGATCGAGCCGACCATGATTGATTCTTCCCTATTTGACTCTTCTGGGCACCTCGTGCTCATCCCGAGCTACAACCCCGGCGAGAAGGTGTTCGAAACGCTGGCGGCGGCGCGCGCGCAATGGTCACCGGTGTGGGTGGTGGTCGATGGCAGTACCGATGGCACGACCGAGCGCCTGTTGGCCCTGGCACAAACCGATCCGGGTTTGCGTGTGCTCGTGCTGCCGGAAAATCAGGGCAAGGGCGCGGCGATTCTGTATGGCCTGCTCGAAGCGCAAAAGGCAGGCTTCACCCACGCGCTGACGATGGATGCCGACGGCCAGCATCCGGCAGAGCGCATCCCCGATTTCATGCAGCAATCACTGCAGGCGCCCGAGGCCATGATTCTGGGCAAGCCCGTTTTTGCGGCCGATGCGCCCAAGCTGCGCGTCTACGGGCGTCAGGTTTCCAACACCTGGGCGAATCTGGAAACCCTGTGGATGGGCATCGGCGATTCGCTGTTCGGCTTTCGGGTCTACCCCATCGAACCGCTCAAGAAGATCATGTTGCGCCATCGATGGATGCGCCGGTTCGACTTTGACCCCGAAGCGGTCGTGCGGCTCTGTTGGGCGGGCATTCGGCCCATCAATGTGCCGACGACGGTGCGGTATTTCACGGCGGAAGAAGGCGGTGTGTCGCACTTCAATTACCTGCGCGACAACCTGCTGCTGACCGGGATGCACACCCGATTGTTTCTGGGTTTTCTTTGGCGATTGCCTAAACTTTTGGTGCAGCGGCTGTTTTCCCGCTACCGTTAACCCGGTTTCGATGACGCGCTGAGCCACGCAGCCGTGGCTTCTGCGGTGCGCTCGGTAATCAGTGCCACCGCATGCGCGATGGCGTCCTCAACATCAACGCTATCCCTGCATAAAGGCCAAGCGGCCCACAGCCCCAACGTTCTGATTTGCGCGTGTGTCATGCGCACGCTGCCCGCAATGCAGATGACCGGTCTATCGAATCGATGTGCGCGACGGATGACTTCAGCGACGACCTTGCCTTGGGCCGTCTGCGTATCCAGCGCCCCTTCGCCCGTCAGCACGAGATCGGCCTGTTCGATGGCTGCGTCCAGTGCCAGCAGATCGGCCAGATACGTGCTGCCCCTTTGCCTTGTTGCGCCCAGCACGGCACCAAGGGCAAACCCCAAGCCGCCCGCCGCGCCCATGCCGGGCGCATCGGGCGTGCAGTGCAGTTGCCTGACCGTTTCTATGTGCGTGGCGATCTGCCGGAGCCGTGCATCCATTTCTGCGACATCACTTGCTGCCAGCCCCTTTTGCGGGCCGAAAACCGCAGTAGCGCCGTCCGGGCCGGTCAGCGGGTTATCAACATCGGTCAGGCAGATGAGTTCGACGTGCGCCAGACGCGTATCCAGTTCGGAAAAATCGACCCGATCCAGCATTTTGAGGCCATCCGGCGTTGGGGTGAGCGGCTGGTCATTCTTGTCCAGAAATCGAACACCCAAGGCCGAAAGCATCCCCGCACCCGCGTCGTTGGTGCCGCTGCCGCCCAGGCCGATCACCAGCTTTTGCGCGCCAAGATCCAGCGCACACCGCAGCAATTCACCGACACCGCGCGTATCGAACTGCCACGGATTGCGCAGCCCCGGGGCGGTGAGGTTCAAACCACAGGCACTGGCGACTTCGATGATTGCCATGTTCTGTGCTGGAATCCAGCCCCATGACGCTTCGACCATTGCGCCATCTGGCCCATGCACGCGGTCATGGCGCCATTGCCCATTCAACGCCTGCGTGATGCGCTCCGCCGTGCCTTCGCCGCCATCGGCCATGGGAATGCATTCGATTCGGGCATCCGGCACCACGAGGCGGACGCCCTGCGCCATGGCTTCGGCCGCGGCCGGGCTGGATAAGCTGCCCTTGAAGCTATCCGGGCATATCACGATGTGCAATCCCATGAATCTTCTCCTCATGGCTGTCCATAAACGGGGATGGGTCGGTGCTAAGGAACCTCGGCACGAATACATAACCCCTCAAATCCCCCTCGCCCCCCCTTTTGCAAAGGGGGATGCGCACAATCTCGAAAAAGCCCGACTCCCCCCCCTTTTTGAAAAAGGGGGGTTGGGGGGGATTTACCCGTTCGCAACCTGTGCTCGAGGAATTCTGACTTCGTGCAGGGGCGCCCAAGCGCCGGTTTGTGTCGAAGCGGGTCAATTGAATCCGACGCTGCCTTGCCACAAACCGCCGCAGGTCGATCGACTCTTGCTACAATAAGGTCCATTTTCTCCATTTTTTCATTCGGCGATCTTTCCGTGACTGATTACAAATCAACGCTTAACCTGCCCGATACCCCTTTCCTCATGCGCGGCAACCTGCCGCAGCGCGAGCCCGAGCGTTTGGCCAAGTGGCAGCAACTGGAATTGTATCGCGCGATACGCGCCACCAGTGCCGGTCGGCCCAAATTCGTGCTGCACGATGGCCCACCCTACGCCAACGGCGATATTCATATCGGTCACGCCGTGAACAAGGTGCTCAAGGACATGATCGTCAAGTCCAAGCAGCTTGCAGGGTTTGATGCGCCGTATGTGCCGGGTTGGGATTGTCATGGACTGCCGATTGAATTGATGGTCGAGCGTGAACACGGCAAGCCGGGGGCCAAGCTTTCCGCGCAGGAATTCCGTGCGGCCTGCCGCGTTTATGCGCAAAGCCAGATCGACCGCCAGATGGCCGATTTTATCCGGCTTGGCGTGATCGGCGACTGGGCCAATCCGTACAAAACGATGGATTTTGCCACCGAGGCGGACATCGTGCGTGCGCTGGCGGGCATCATCGAGAACGGCCATCTGCATCGGGGCGAGAAGCCGGTGCACTGGTGCGTGGATTGCGGCTCGGCGCTGGCGGAAGCGGAGGTTGAATATCAGGACAAGAAATCCGACCAGATCGATGTGGCCTTTGCGGCCGTGGATTCGGCCGCCGTGCACCGCGCCTTCGGGATTGACAGCAGCGCGCCGGTTTCGGTCGTCATCTGGACAACCACACCGTGGACGCTGCCCGCCAATCAGGCCGTGGCGATCAACCCGGAACTGGATTATGCGCTGGTCGAGCTTGTTGACGGACGTCGCATTATTCTGGCCGAAGCCCTGCGCGAATCGGCTTTGGCGCGGATGAAGCTTGAAGGCACGGTGCTGGGCACCACGCCCGGCGCGGAACTCGAAGGCCTGCATGTGCAGCACCCGTTCCTGAACCGGCAAGTGCTGTTGATTTTGGGCGAGCATGTCACGACCGATGCCGGTACGGGCGCAGTGCATACGGCACCGGCGCATGGCGAGGACGACTTCAAGGTCGGTCAGCGTTATGGCCTGCCGGTGGATAACCCGGTCGATGGCAGTGGTCACTTCCTGCCCGACACGCCCTTTGTTGGCGGCATGAACCTCAAGGATGGCGGCGCAAAAATCCTTGAAATCATGCAGGAATCCGGCGCGTTGTTGGCGCACAGCCGATTCACGCACAGCTATCCGCACTGCTGGCGCCACAAGACGCCGCTGATTTTCCGCGCGACCGGCCAGTGGTTCATCTCGATGGAACAGAACGAACTGCGCGAACAGGCCATGGCGGCGATCAAGACCGTCCGCTTCGTGCCCGAATGGGGCGAAGCGCGCATTGCGGGCATGATCGAAAATCGTCCGGACTGGTGCATTTCGCGCCAGCGTACCTGGGGCGTGCCAATCGCGCTGTTCGTCGATAAACAAACCGGCGAGCCGCATCCGGACGCGCCACGGCTGATGCGCGCGGTGGCCGACCGGATCGAGCAAACCGGTATCGATGCGTGGTTCTCGCTCGACCCGAAAGAGATCCTCGGTGCCGATGCCGACCGCTACGAGAAAGTCACCGATACGCTGGATGTCTGGTTCGATTCGGGCGTTACCCACGCCACCGTGCTCGACCGCCGCCCGGAGCTGACCTGGCCGGCCGACCTGTATCTGGAAGGCTCGGACCAGCACCGCGGCTGGTTTCAGTCGTCGCTGCTGACGGGCGTGGCGCTCAAGGGCGCGGCACCGTATCGCGGTGTGCTCACCCATGGCTTCACGGTCGATGCGCAGGGCCGCAAGATGTCGAAGTCGCTCGGCAACGTGGTTGCGCCGCAAAAGGTCATCGACAAGATGGGCGCGGATGTGCTGCGCCTGTGGGTGGCTTCGACCGATTTCTCCGGTGAGATGACCGTTTCCGACGAGATCCTGCAACGGGCGGGCGACGCCTATCGCCGCATCCGCAACACGGCGCGTTATTTACTGGCCAACATCAACGATTTCGACCCGAACACCGATTGCGTGGCGAACGAAGACTTGCTGCCGCTGGATGCCTGGCTGCTCGATCACGCCGCACAACTGCATCAAGCTGTGCTGGCGGATTTTGAAACCTACGACTTCCACAGCCTCGTGGCGCGAGTGCACCATTTCTGCTCCATCGAGCTTGGCGCGTTCTACCTCGATATCGTCAAGGATCGCATCTACACCGGCCAGAAAAACGCGCCGATGCGCCGCTCGGCGCAAACCGTGATGTGGCGCGTGATCGAGGCGCTCACTCGCTGGATGGCGCCGATCACCTCGTTCACGGCCGACGAGCTTTGGGCCCACTTGCCCACGCTGGCCGAACCTCGGGCGCCTTCGGTGTTTCTGGCAACGCATACGGATGATTTGGTGACCGTGCTCAGCGATGAGCAACGCGCGTTTTGGGCGAAGTTGATCGACCTGCGCGATGTCGTCAATCGCTACGCCGAAGTCGCGCGCAACGAAAAGATCATCAAGGCCAACCTCTCTGCGAAGGTGACGCTGTTTGTCGATGATGTGCTGGCCGATTTCCTCAAACCCATCCGCGATGAATTGCGGTTTGTGTTGATCGTCTCTGAACTGGATGTATGGCCACTGGCAAACGCGCCGACGACAGCCACGGTCGAAACCCTGCCGAGTGGCGAGAAAATGGCCGTGCAGATCGCCGCAAGCGTTGCGCCCAAGTGTGAGCGCTGCTGGCATCTGCAGCCGGATGTCGGCAGCCATGCCGCGCATCCGACGCTTTGTGGTCGTTGTATCGAGAATATCGACGGCGCGGGCGAAACGCGGGTCTGGGCATGAACAGTCCCAACAAGCCCGGTCAGTTTTATTGGCACAACCTCAACTGGCTGTGGCTTTCCCTGCTGGTGATCGGCGTGGATGCAGGGACCAAGTGGCTGGCGAGTCATTTTTTGCAGTATGCCAGGCCGGTGGAAATGACCGGGTTCTTCAACCTCACCCTGTTGCACAATCACGGCGCGGCGTTTTCCTTTCTGGCGAATGCCGATGGCTGGCAGCGCTGGGGTTTTGCGGTGCTGGCCTTCATCGTGGCGCTGGGGCTGATGGTTTGGTTGCTGCGGATTCCCCGCGCCCAAGCAGGCGCGCGGCGCGGTGTTGGCATGATCAAGGTTGCGATTGCGCTGATCATCGGGGGGGCGATCGGCAACCTGATCGATCGGCTGACCTTGGGTTATGTGGTTGATTTTCTTGATTTTCATTGGCACGGTTATCACTGGCCCGCCTTCAATGTGGCCGATAGCGCCATCGTTATCGGCGTTGCTTTGATGATTCTGTTTGAATTACGCCCGAGCACAGAAAAACCAAATCAGGAGCATGCTTCCTCATGACCAATCCGAGCGATGCCAAAACTACCTTGCCGGTCATCACGCGGGGTGCAACGGTGACGCTGCACTACGAGATTCGCCTGCCGGATAATCGCGTGGCGGACTCGACCTTCGATGCCGAGCCGATGATATTTACCGTCGGAGATGGCAGCCTCGATGCCCGTTTGGAAGAATCGCTGTTCGGCCTGCCGCAAGGCGAGCAAACCCGTATCCTGCTGACACCGGAATATGCCTTTGGGAACACCGATCCCGAGATGATCCACGAGCTGCCTCGTGCGGATGTGCCCGATGACCTTAGCTTGAGTGTCGACGATCTGGTCGAATTCAACCTGCCGAACGGCGATACGGTGGCGGGCACCGTGCGGGCGATCAACGAGGAAACCCTCCTGGTGGATTTCAATCACCCGCTGGCGGGCATGAATATCCAGTTCATCGTCAACGTGCTGGCGGTCGAGCCGCCTGCCGAAGAATCTGTTCAGGAGGCCAAGGCATGAACATCCTGCTAGCCAACCCGCGTGGATTCTGTGCCGGGGTGGATCGGGCTGTCGAAATTGTCGATCGCGCGCTGGATCTGTTCGGCGCGCCGATCTTCGTTCGTCACGAAATCGTGCATAACCGCTATATCGTGGAAAACCTCAAGCGTAAGGGTGCGATTTTCATCGAGGAACTGGCCGAAGTGCCCGATGATGCCACCCTGATCTTCTCTGCGCATGGCGTATCCCGTGCGATTGAAGACGAAGCCGCCGCGCGGGGCTTGCGTATTTTCGATGCGACCTGCCCGCTGGTCACCAAGGTGCATCTGGAAGTCGAGCGTCATGCGCGTCAGGGGCAGGATGTCGTCCTGATCGGTCATGCCGGTCATCCGGAAGTCGAGGGCACGATGGGCCATTTCGATCCACGTCACGGCGGTCGGATTCATTTGATCGAACGCATCGACGACGTGGCGAATCTCTCTGTCGAGAACCCCAATGGCCTGGCGTACTCAACCCAGACCACGCTTTCGGTCGATGAAACCCAGACGATTATCGCCGCATTGCGTCAGCGTTTCCCCAAGATCGAAGGGCCAAAGAAAGATGACATCTGCTACGCCACGCAGAACCGCCAGGATGCCGTGCGCGAATTGACGCAAACCTGCGACGTGATTCTCGTCGTCGGCTCGAAAACCAGCTCCAATTCCAATCGTCTGCGCGAAATTGCCGAGCAGGCCGGCAAGGCGGCCTATTTGATCGATGGCGTGGAAGACATCAGCGAGGACTGGTTTGGAAGCTGTGCCTGCGTGGGGGTGACAGCGGGGGCTTCCGCACCGGAAATTCTGGTTCAGCAGGTGCTCGCGCATCTTGAGTCTCGTTTCGCGGCCACACTAATCGAAACACCACCGCAAATCATCGAACACATGGTGTTTGCGTTGCCTAAATCATTACGGGCCAAGGCCTAGGGAAGCGCTGATTTATTCCGTGCTTCCCGCTTGGGGCAGGATGCCCCAACACGATCAAAGACGTAAGTCTTTGATTCGTGGGAGCCATCGCGGGCGTGTACCGCGATGAGCGAGCTGATTTGTTCCATGGATGGAATAAATCAGCATTTACCTGGGCTTGAACACGAGGGCACTCATGATTCGTCGTACTATCCGTCATTCGTCACTACGTCATCTGATTTTTTTGTTGCTACTCGCGATGATGCTCGTGCCGTCCACGCAAGCGGCGGATAGTCGGGCTCTAGCCGCAACAATTGCCAGCCAGTTGTCGGCAACGACCTGGTTCAAGGAAGGGGACGGTCAAAAGATCGTGTATTTCTTCTTCGATCCCAACTGCCCGCACTGCAATGAAGCCTATGAACGCATCAAACCGATTCTGGCCGCGGATCGGGATATCCAGATGCGCTACGTGCCGATGGGCGTGCTGTTACCGAGTTCGGCGGGCAAGGCCGCGGCCATCATGCAATCCGCCGACCCGCTGGCGGCGTACCACCGCATGGAAGATGGTTACGGTTTCTCCTCGCAGGGGGATGGTGGCGCCATCGAGCCGATCAAGAATATCTCGCCAGCCACCCAGAAAGCCTTGGACGCGAACTACGCGATTCTGAAGAACAATCACATTCCCGGCATGCCTCTGATCGTGTTTCAGGGGGATGATGGCAAGCCCTTTATGATGTTCGGCGCCAAATCCGCCGAGTTCTACCGCCAGCTGTTTGCACATATCGCCCCCGGCCCGTTCGGCGGCGGGCACTCCATTCCGTAAACGACTGACGAGCGATCCCATCAGGCATGAACGGCTTTTCCTATGTGTTGCGTGGCTTTGGCCTGATGTGGCGACCGGGTATCCGCCGGTTCGTGCTGATCCCCTTGCTCATCAACATTGTTTTATTTGGCGCGGGCATGTGGGCTGGCGTTCATTACGCTCATCAATGGCTTGAAGGCCTGCTGCCCGGCTGGCTCGAATGGCTCAACTGGATTCTGATCCCGTTGCTGTTCATCGGTCTGATGCTGGTGGCCTATTTCAGCTTCACCATCATCGCCAATTTCATCGCCGCACCGTTCAATGCCTTGCTGGCGCAAAAGCTGGAAATGCAGTTGACCGGCAAACCCACGCCGGAGGACGACACCTCGCTCTGGCACCTCACGCTGAAAACCGTGGCTGCCGAATGGCGCAAATTTCGCTATTTTCTGGCCTATGCGATTCCGCTGTTGCTGATTTCCTTCGTGCCGGGGCTAAATCTGCTTGCCCCATTTTTGTGGTTTGCCTTCTCTGCCTGGATGATGACGCTCCAGTACGTCGATGCCCCGGCGGGTAATCATCTTTTGGAATTCGATGCACAAAAAAGCTGGCTTAAAACGATGCCAGCCACGTCATTGACTTTTGGCACAGCCATGACCGGCATGACAATGGTGCCGGTATTGAATTTTTTTGCCTTGCCCGTTGGGGTATGCGGTGCGACCGCACTCTGGGTGGAGCGGCGACCGCGACCAACCCATGACCCGATTAAACGTTAATTTCCTTGACCCAGAAATCATGCAGATTGCAGGTGCTGGTGACTCTGACAAGTCCCTTGTAGCCTTCCGGCAAGGTGTGCTCCGAGGTGGGCTTGTCTTTCCAGTTAAAGGTTTTGCGATCGAGGGATTTGCCGTCTTTTAGCACGACTGTGTGACTGACAATGTAATGCGCCTCGCTCATCGGGTGCGGGGTATGGATGTGCAGTTTGCCGTCTTTAATTTCTGTATCCGGCACATGAAGTGATTCCACCGCTTTCCAGTGGCCGGGGTTTTGGGCATCAAAAACCACATTTTGATAACTCTCCTCACTCGCTTGTGCGGCTTGCGAGCCCAGTGCCAAGGCGGCCGTGCCGAGTGTGGCGGTGCTGATAAAGTGACGACGATTCATAGAATGCTCCTGTCAATGATGGCCAAAAACAGCCATCAGGAGCATAGACAATTATTTACCCGTGAATCTAATTTTCCGGTCGGTTTATGTCGTGAGTTTGCCGGGCATCGTTGATCAGCGTGTTTATTGCCCCATCCCTTCAACGGTTAAAAACTGGAACGGCTTGGCCGGTTTGAACAACGTGAGCGCATTACCGGAATAGACTCCCTCGTGTGCCAGAGGCAAGCGCAAAACCGGCGCCGACCACGGAGCCCCGGATGCGACACCCGGAGAAAATCAGGCAGCCGGACGGCTTTCTGGTGGCGCCATGAACTCCGGACCGACCGGGTCGGTAACTGTCTCAGCTAGGATGCGGTCGATCTCTGCTTGATCGGCATCACTCAGCGACCAACCGAAGATCGCATCGACCGGCTCCAGTTGATCCGGCCGACGCGCGCCCCACAATGCAGTCACCACCCCGGGCTGATCGATCAGCCAGCGCAGCGCCAAATGGATCACGCGGCGATCGAAAAGTTCAAGAGCGAACTGGTCCAGGCGTTCCACGGCGGCCAGATACTGGGCAAACCGCGGCGGCTGGAACTTCGGGTCGTTCTGGCGAAGATCATCGCCTTCGAATTTTCGATCTGCCGACATCGCCCCGGACAGCA
>NZ_JAQTTX010000019.1 GCF_028710545.1 Halothiobacillus sp.
AGATTCGGATCGAACAGCTCGCTCAGGGCAGCTACCTCGACACCGCCCATAACCTGATCCTGGTTGGCGGCACCGGTACCGGCAAGACCCATCTGGCCACCGCTTTGGGTGTCGCTGCCATCCATCAGGGCAAGCGGGTACGCTTCTACAATGCCGTCGATCTGGTCAATCTCTTGGACAAGGAAAAACAACAAGGCAAGGCAGGAAACCTTGCCCGACAACTCACCCTGATTGATGTGGTCATTTTGGATGAACTCGGTTATCTGCCTTTCCCCGAATCCGGTGGTGCATTGCTCTTCCACCTCATCAGCCAGCTCTATGAAAAGACCTCGCTGATCATCACCACCAACTTAAGCTTCGGCGAATGGGTCAACGTATTCGGCAACGCCAAAATGACCACAGCCCTGCTCGATCGCATCACTCACCACTGCGACATCCTCGAGACCGGCAACGATTCCTACCGCTTCAAACAGCGCAAGAAATCAGCCTGATACCCTGGTCAAAATTGGACGCTGTTGGGTGGTCAATTTTCGACGCTGTTTGACACCACAGGTGAGGCACAAGCGGCAAATGGTGACCTACTCGGTGTCGTATTCTGGTTGATGGCCATCTTGTTACCCATCGGCTTGGCACTGCTCATTTTTGCCGTGCCCGAAAAACCCGCCACGCGCCGCCCCGTCAAGTTGAGCGCTGGCTGGCCCTTATTGCGTGACAACCGTCAGCTTCGCGGCACCATGATTGGTTTTTTTCTGAATAATCTGGCCAATGGCATTCCTGCGGCGCTATTTATTCTTTTCATCAATGATCGACTGGCCGCGCCGCAGGCATTAGGTCCATTACTGCTTTTGTATTTCGGCGCGGGCATCGTCGCCCTGCCCTTCTGGACCTGGGTCGCGCACCGATACGGCAAACGTTCGGCTTGGGGTTTTTCAATAACACTCGCGGGATTAAGTTTTCTCGCCGTGCCTTTTTTGCATTCAGGCGATGTCACGGCTTTCGCAGTGGTCTGCTTGATTTCAGGTTTTAGTTTGGGTGCGGATATGGCCTTACCCGCGTCCATTCAGGGTGATTTGGCCGGGGCTGATGCGGACGCCGGCGGTGGAGATCGCGCGGGCTTGTTTTTCGGTTTGTTTGGTCTCGTGACCAAACTGGCGCTGGCTATTGCCGTAGGCTTAGGTTACGGCTTATTGAGCTTGACGGGTTATCAATCGGGCGACAGCCATACCGATGCGCTCGCCTGGGTTTATGGCGGCTTGCCGGTGTTGTTCAAACTGGCCGCAGCACTGATTGTGTTTCGCTATCTTCACGACACGGAATCACTGGTTATTTCTTCCACTAAAATCAAAGAGGTTTCACCATGAAACGATTTGCTTTGCTCGTTCTTCTTGCGTTTTCCATGACGGGGTGTGCCAGCTTGAATCTTGACCAATACACAAACACCGAACCCAAATTCGATCTCGAACAATATTTTGCGGGAGATACCTACGCCTGGGGCATCTTTCAATCACGCGGCGGGGAAATCAAACGCCAATTCAAAGTGCATATCGAAGGGAAAAAAGTCGGCGATGAATTTGTGTTAAGCGAACACTTTAAATACAACGATGGCGAAACGGGCGAGCGGGTATGGCATATCACGCGCGATGGACAGGATCGCTATATTGGCAAAGCCGGAGACATTGTCGGCGTGGCCCAAGGGCACGAAGTGGGCCAGGCACTTAACTGGCACTACACACTCAAACTGCCATACAACGGCAGCACGATTGATGTGAAATTCAACGACTGGATGATTCGCGTTTCCAAAAACGTGATGATCAATCGCGCCTACGTGAGCAAATTCGGTATTCGCGTCGGTGAAGTAACCCTGTTTTTCACCAAATCAGATCCGGATAAATGATATGAGTAGTCACTCAATAGCTATACAACGGCGCACGCGCCTGCTCGTATCCGCACTGCTCCTGTTTTCGCTGGGAGCAAGCACCCCTGTGGTTGCGAGCAATAAATCCATGCCAAAACAAATGCAATTGGGGCAAACGGACCTGACGTTGCTCGGGAAAGGCACGGCAACGTACCTCTGGTTTGATGTGTACGATGCCGCGCTCTATGCCCCTGAAAACATTAAGCCCGCGCAGATTCTTTCACAGGAAACGCCGAGAGTGCTGGTGCTTCAGTATCACCATGCCGTTACCGTGAAAGACATCGAAAAAGCGAGTTGGCAAACGCTGGATAAGCAACTCACGCCCAGCGAACGACAATCGATAAAACCCCAAGTCGATGCATTGCAATCCAGCATGAAAAACGTATCGCCCGGTGATCAGTACACATTGACGTGGCAACCGGTAAGTGCGCAAAAAAAGCCTGAACTGACACTCAAGCTTAATGACAAGATCGTATTCAAAAGCGATAACGCGCGCTTGGCCGCGACCTATTTCGGGATTTGGCTCGGCAAGCCGCCGCTCTCCCAATCCCTCAAACGTTCGCTATTGGGTGGTTGATTATCCGGCGTTGCGCAAGCGCGCATCCAGATGATCGACCGCTTCGGCCCAGTCCGCGTCCATTTCCAATGACTCGCGAATAAAACCGGCCTGCGCTTCTGACCAAAAAGGTGCATCCGCGAGCGCAATGTCCGAAGACAAAGGTGCATGTTGCGCAATGAACGCATCAATCTCGTCCGCTGAACTGGGCAAGCCCAATTGGGCGAATAAATCGGCGAGGGGATGAAATACCGTATCCATAATCACACCTGCTTTGAGGAAAGTTGCGGTTTGATTCTATAACTGTTCGTGCGGATCGGTCGATTTTTGGCGCAATTGATCCCAGAACCGATGCAACACCCGATGCGCGCTCTGCTCGGCTGAACCTTGTAGTTTCTTGAGCATGTTGGTGGCAGGCATTTTACGCACTTCGATGACCGCGCGTTCGGCAAACTGGCGTTCAATCCACTCATCGCTGGTGGTCAATTCATCAACCAAACCAAGCGCCATGGCCTGGGTGCCGAACCAATACTCACCAGTTGCCACCCTCGATAGATCAAGCGAAGGGCGGTATTCGAGCAAGAACGATTTGAACAACTCATGCGTTTCATTGAGTTGCGTTTGAAACTTTTCACGCCCCTCTGGCGTATTTTCACCCAACAAGGTCAAGGTACGTTTGTACTGCCCCGCCGTGAGCAATTCGATATCGACATCGTGGTTCTTGAGCAGACGGTGAATATTGGGTATCTGCGCCACCACGCCGATTGACCCGACAATCGCAAACGGCGCGGCGACGATTCTATGCGCCACAGCCGCCATCATGTAGCCACCACTAGCTGCGACTTTATCAACAGCTATAGTCAAATGCAGACCCGCAGCGCGAAGTCGCGCAAGCTGCGCTGCGGCAAGACCGTACGCCGTAACCAGACCACCGCCACTTTCAAGGCAGACCAGAACTTCATCCACTTCAGGCCGGGCGACAGAGAGAATCGAAGACACCTCCTCACGCAAAGCGCCAACCTGGCTCGCGCGCAAGTCACCGGAGAATCTCAATACGAAGGTGCGCAACTCGTGCTCTAGTCCCTCTTTCTTTAGCTGCTTCCTTTCTTTTTCTCTTTTCTTTTGTTCAGACTTGAACTGTTTGGCAGGCAGGATGTGCTGCTCCAGTTGCTGGCGATTCGACTCGAAGCGCTCCCGGAGATCCGTGACTTTCAGCACGCCCTGACCGCCTTGTTTCTGGCGCTGCCGGAGCGCCGCCAAACCAGCCAGCAGAAACAGTGCTGCGAAAACGAAGGTCAGCGTTTTTGCCAGAAATAGCCCGTAGTCACTCAGAAATTCCATCATTACCCCAATCAATATCAAAGAAGCGCAGTAACCAACGGATCGCACGAGAGGGCCAAGAATACCGTCATCATCTTGCAGGCAGAAGGCCATCGAAGGGAATCACTCGCCCTGACGCAACCCTGTTTGTTCGATAACCATCCGGAAAAAACCGACTACAACTGCCCACCCCCGGCTTTCGAGTATAACGAGGCAGCGCATTTTCGTGCATTAAAGTACAGGGCAACTCGAAAAACCGTAACGGGCTGACGCCAGCTTATTGCGAAGCAGGCGCAAGCCCACGTTCAGTAGGTTTTTCGAGGTACCCTACATCCGCAATGTGTTGAGCCCGCACTAAATATGTAGGCTATTCGATATTTCGGGGTTTATCGTGCAACCCCGGTCTGATCAAATTAGAATGAGATAGTGATTTTATATTTAAGGGTTCTCTAATGTTTGCCAAAAAACTGACTGTTCTTCTCACTGTCATGGTGGTCAGCCTCGGCGTGCTGTTTGCCGCTAGTCTGCAAACAGCCGATGCGAAGCGGATCGGCGGCGGCGCTAACTTTGGCTCGCAAAAGCAAAGTTTCAGCCGTCAAGCGACGACACCAACAAACCCGGCGAGTGCGCCGACTCGCTCCGCCGCACCGGCTGCTGGTGGCGCCAGCCGATGGCTTGGGCCCTTGGCGGGTCTGGCGGCGGGCGGGCTGCTGGCGGCCATGTTTTTCGGCGGCGCGTTTGATGGCCTCAAGCCGATGGATTTCATCATCATTGCCCTGTTTGCTCTCGGCGCGTTCATGCTGATCCGGGCACTGCGCAAATCCAGCCAGTCTGCGGCTTCGCCCTACGCGCGTTCAACAGCTGGCGCAATGCCCGGTCAATCACCGCAACCGTCGAGCATCGGTTCGTTTTCAAACGCCGGCTCAGCACAAGCCACGCTCCCGAATGCGCCAGTCTGGTTCAACGAAGATTCCTTCCTGCAGGGGGCCAAGGAGCATTTCACCAATCTGCAACGTGCCTGGGATGCCAACGATCTTAAAACCATGCAGGAATACTTCACTCCTGAGTTGTTTCTGGAACTGGCGCGCGAGCGTGCCCGTATCGGTGACGAAAACAACGTGACCGAAGTACAGAGCCTGAACGCACAACTATTGGATTTGAGCCGTGAAGGCGACTCGGTTGTGGCATCCGTTCTCTTTCAAGGCATGGTGCGCGAGAATTACGGCCAGCCTGAGCCAATCGCTGAAATCTGGCATGTTCGCCACGCGGCGGACTCAGCTCAGGGTGATTGGTTGATTGTCGGTATTCAGCAATATAATCAATCCATCCACTGATCGCCTTGATAATCAAAAGCCCGGGTCGACCGGGCTTTTTTTGTGATCATGCAAAAGTAAATCAGGCATTCACGACGATTTTCTTCTCAGCTTTTGCACCCGACGAGCAATGAACCATAGTGGCGCCGACAGCGCGTAGGCAGAGGCAATCAGCCACAAGGTAAGCGGAAAGTCCTTCAGCGCGAGCACAAACAGCAGAATCAACAAGGGCACGCTCAAGAACGAAACACGAATCTGCGGACTCACGCTCTTGAAACTGTAGTACGGCATGCTCGACACCATCAACAGTCCGGTAACGACGGTAATAATCCAGACCCAACCGATATTTTCCTGAAATGCAATCCCGTGCTCTTCGAAGAACCAGACCATCCCCATCAGCACAGCTGCAGCAGCGGGTGAAGCCAGACCAACAAAGTACTTCTTGTCGACGGTTTCCACCTGAACATTGAAACGCGCCAAACGAACCGCAGCGGCCGCGACGAACACAAAAGCGCCCAGCATTCCCCAACGGTCATCAATACCGTTCAAGCTCCACTGGAAGACAATCACTGCCGGAGCCAGGCCAAAGGAAATGACATCGGACAGAGAGTCGTACTGCACACCGAAATCCGACTGTGTATTGGTCAGCCTCGCCACGCGGCCGTCCAGGCCATCGAGGATCATGGCTATGAATACGGCCATGGCCGCCTGTTCGAAATCACCTTGAATGGCCCGCAAAATCGCAAAAAAACCGGCGAAAAGAGCGCCCGTGGTAAAGAGATTCGGTAACAGGTAAATGGCCTTGCGACGATGTTTTGGCGCCCCGTCATCCGTCATCTGGCTATCCGGCTCCAAATGCTTATCCGATTCTTGATCCATCATGTGGTCACCTTATTCAGTTGGTTGGGGACATTCTAAACGCAGAATGTGACGATCATGCAGCGAGCAGAATCCCCTCAAATAAAAAACCCAAACGGAAGGCTACTCCCAAGGGTAGGCCTATGTTTGGGTTGGCCCGGTCCCGCAAGGACCGAGGCTAGCTCAGCAAGAAGCAATCAGATCAATTACGATCTTTATCGACGATCTTGTTGGCGGTAATCCACGGCATCATGCTGCGCAGCTTGGCACCGGTTTGTTCGATCGCATGAGCCGCATTCTGTCGACGACGTGCTGTCATGGACGGGTAGTTGGTCGCACCTTCCGAGATAAAGGCCTTCGCGTAGTCACCCGACTGAATACGCGCCAGAGCTTCACGCATGGCCTGACGCGATTCGGCATTGATCACCTGAGGACCGGTCACGTATTCGCCATACTCGGCATTGTTGGAAATCGAATAGTTCATGTTGGCGATACCGCCTTCGTACATGAGATCGACAATCAATTTGAGCTCGTGCAGGCATTCGAAATAGGCCATTTCGGGCGCATAACCGGCTTCGACCAAAGTTTCAAAACCGGCTTTGACCAGCTCGACCGTACCGCCACACAGAACGGCCTGCTCGCCGAACAAGTCAGTTTCGGTCTCGTCTTTGAAGGTGGTTTCGATGATACCCGTACGCCCGCCGCCAATTGCTGAGGCATAGGACAAGGCGGTCGCCTTGGCGGTCCCACTGGCATCCTGTTGCACCGCGATCAGATCGGGAATACCGCCGCCCCGGACGAACTCGGAGCGCACGGTGTGGCCCGGTGCCTTCGGCGCGATCATGATGACATCGAGGTCGGCACGCGGCACAACCTGGTTATACAGGATGGCGAAGCCATGAGCGAAAGCCAATGTAGCGCCTTGCTTGAGATTCGGTTCGATGTCGTTACGATAAATTGCAGACTGATACTCGTCGGGTGTGAGGATCATGATGACATCGGCCGCGGCAACGGCCTCGCCTACAGGAAGAACGGTCAAACCTTCGGCCTGAGCTTTACGTGCCGATGTAGAGCCTGGACGCAGGCCAACCACTACGCTTACGCCAGAATCCTTGAGGTTCAGGGCATGGGCGTGGCCTTGCGAACCATAACCGATGATGGCGACTTTCTTGCCCTGGATCAGCGTCAGGTCACAATCTTTGTCGTAATACACTTGCATGGAAAAAATCTCCAGATAACGAAATAAAGTCGAATAAAAAATCAGATCTGCGAGCGCATCAGGCCTCGGGCACGGACATACCACGCGGACCACGCGCAATTCCGAGCGCGCCGGAGCGTACGATTTCAACCACCGGGATATCACCCAGCGCCGAAAGAAACGCGTCCAGCTTGTGTCCAGGTCCCACCATCTGGATGGTGTAGCTCGTTTCACTGACATCGATAATCTGGCCACGGAAAATTTCGGCCAAACGGTAGACCTCTTCCCGATAGCGCTCGACGGCCTGCACCTTGATCAGCATGAGTTCACGCTCGATATGAGGGGCATCCGCCATGTCCTGAACCTTGATCACATCAATCAACTTGTTGAGCTGCTTGATGATCTGCTCGATGATCTGTTCGTCACCGCGCGTGACCAGGGTCATCCGCGACAAGGTTTCGTCGACGGTGGGTGCAACGCAGAGCGATTCAATGTTGTAACCGCGTGCGGAAAATAAACCGGCGACCCGCGACAGGGCGCCTGCTTCGTTTTCAATCAAAATTGAGATGATGTGCCGCATGTCTTATACCAGAATCATTTCATTCAAACCGGCACCGGCTGGCACCATCGGGTAAACATTCTCGGTCGGGTCGGTCTGGAAATCCATGAAGACCAGCCGATCGCGCATGGCGAACGCCTCGCGCAAGGCACCCTCGACGTCGGATGCCTTTTCGATCCGCATACCCACGTGACCATAAGATTCCGCCAGCTTGACAAAATCCGGCAGGGCTTCCATGTAACTCATGGCGTAACGGCCGGAGTAGAAGAACTCCTGCCACTGACGCACCATGCCAAGGTAACGGTTGTTCAAACTGACGACCTTGATCGGCAGGTGATACTGCAATGCCGTGGACAATTCCTGCGTACACATCTGGATACTGCCTTCGCCCGTCACACAGACGACTTCTTCGTCCGGGAAGGCGAACTTGGCCCCCAGCGCGGCGGGCAGACCAAAACCCATCGTGCCCAAGCCGCCGGAGTTCAACCAGCGGTTCGGCTTGTCGAAACCATAGTATTGGGCAGCCCACATCTGATGCTGGCCCACATCGGAAGCCACGAACGCGTCTCCCTTGGTGATTTCCCAGACTTTCTGCACCACATACTGAGGTTTGATCACCTCGCCATTGGTCTTGTAGTCGAGGCAGCGCATTTCGCGCCACTGCTCGATCTGCGCCCACCAGGCGGCGATGGCTTCTTTCTGCTTGGCACCGCCCGCGTCTTCGATCAAAGGCAGCATTTCTTCCAGTACGGATTTGACCGAACCGACGATTGGCACGTCCACAACAACATTCTTGGAAATGGATGCCGGATCAATATCGATATGCACGATCTTGGCGGTCGGACAGAACTTGGCGAGATTACCCGTCACCCGGTCATCGAAGCGCGCGCCGATGGCAATGAGCACGTCGCAGTGATGCATCCCCATGTTCGCTTCATAAGTGCCGTGCATGCCCAGCATGCCGAGGAACTGCCGGTCACTCGCCGGGTACGCGCCCAAGCCCATCAAGGTATTTGTGATCGGATAATTGAGCAGACGGGCAAACCGGGTCAGCTGCTCTGCGGCACGCCCCAGCACGACGCCGCCACCGGAATAGATCATCGGCCGTTCGGCGTTGACGATCAGGTCTACGGCCTTGCGAATCTGACCGCTATGCCCTTTCACCGTCGGGTGATAAGAACGCAAGGAAACAGATTGGGGATATTCGAATGGAATCAGCACACGGGGGTCGGTGACATCCTTGGGGATATCGACCACGACCGGCCCGGGCCGTCCGGTCGTCGCGATATAGAAGGCTTTTTTCATCGTCTCGGCCAGATCACGGACATCCTTGACCAAGAAGTTGTGTTTGACGCAAGGGCGCGTAATGCCGACGCTATCGACTTCCTGAAACGCATCATTGCCGATGAGACTGGTTGGCACCTGTCCGGTAATCACAACCAGCGGAATCGAATCCATGTGCGCGGTGGCAATACCGGTGACGGCATTGGTCGCACCCGGGCCGGACGTCACCAGAACGACACCCGGTTTGCCCGTAGCACGCGCATAGCCATCGGCCATGTGTACGGCACCCTGTTCATGACGAACCAGGATATGTTGAACCTGCTCCTGCTGGAACAAGGCATCATAAATGTGTAGAACGGCGCCACCGGGATAGCCGAATACAGCCTCTACCCCTTCAGCTTTCAAGCATTCCACCAGGATTTGACCACCGGACAATTCCACGAGCGTTCTCTCTTATTTTTTTAGTGAAAGACAAGGCCTTGCCCGAACAGGTGCCATTAATCAAGGCACCGACTCGACCCAAGGCCTAATGTTTTTGGCGCTCATAAAGCGCCACAGGAAACCTGACAAACATACGTCTGAATTCGCGGTGACAGGGCTAAAATTATCAGCCTAGTCAACCCGCCCTGCGAAAACAAATGAATCCAAGCCGAGTAATATAGCTCTTTATGAGCCAAATTGCATCGCCGAGTTTCCCACTTCTACCGACAACGCGCGGTGCGCCAGCAAGGGCGCATGATTAACGGGCAACCTGTTCGTTAAAAGCCACCAAACCCATTGTCCGAATTAGTCACCAATGCGCCGCCCATCGCCTTTTGCAATACTTTTTTGATTGCATCAGGCGAGCTGCGCAGTTTGAAAAAAGAGGCATCGCTCCCCATCATCGGTAAATCCGGGAAGAAAAGCGCCATGCGGAAGCGTAGGTTCAGCGCCTCTGCTTCCTTGTTGTTCAAAAGCACTTCATAAGGCAGGAAGGCGTAGCGGTGCGGCATTCCGCTATCAATAGCATCGACCAGCGCCACGCCATTGGCGTTGTTGTCCTTAACTCCAGACAGATCCACACCGAACACTTCCTGATCCTTGCCCGGAATCTTTATTTTATAGACCAGGCCGACACCATCCTTTTTCGCCGCCAATCGACTGAGAATCTTCTGCTCCCCTGTAGAAAAACCAGGGTAACCACCCAAATCAACCGGATCATTGAAGGTTTCCATGCCGAAACCATATTGATAATTGGCCAGCTGCTCCACCGTCCGCGGCTTGGCACCAAAGGTTTTCTCCGCGCCCAGAATACTCGCCAATGCTTTGGCGACGGACTCATTATCTGATGCCAAGCGGTAACCGGCCGCCACATACGGCGGGTTCATGTAGGTCACATAGGTTTTACCCTTGTGTTCTTCCAGAGAAATACTCAGCGCAGCACCGTAGCCACCCCGCGGGGTTTGCGAAGCAGTCCTCAACATCGCCGGACTGCTGATCGAAAGCACAATCACATTCTTCACGGGCGAGTAATGTCCAACCACTTCAAACCCGCCCTTAACCAGCTTCGCTTGAATCGTTTTATCCGCGTCAGCCAACGTGGCTGATAGTGTCGAGCCCTCAACAAAAGGCTGCAAGCCAGCAGCCACAGAGACAGAAGGCACAACCAATGAAGACAGGATGACCAAAAACAAAATGCGCACAGACTTCATCATCAAACTACCCCTGAAAATCCTTAAAATTTTTATCAACAAATCTCCCCGAACGCTCAGGAAGCACCCCAACATCATATGTATAGAGACACTGCCGCCTGACGGGCAAACTGATAGAAGCTCATGGCCCCGGCCAGTTCCACTCCAGGGATCAGCACCTTTGGCTGTACACCGATCTCCGCCATGGAGTCAGAACAAGCAATCAACCGAACCCCCTCCTCCTGAGCCATCGATCTCATTTCAGCGAGCGCGGCATCCTGCTCCCCTTGCTGTAAAAACCGGACGCCGGTTTGTGTGAAGAAAATTGCGGCGGGATCTTCCGCTGCAATCGCGGCGAGCGAGAGCGACAACGCCGAACGGACAGCGCCCGGATCGTCGCGGGAAAGAATGATGGCCATCCCTGCCCGAGCAAGGTCATGAGCCATGTCGGGGATGGATTTACTCACGAAGATTTGGCCAAGGTGATTTTGAAGAACTCTGGCGAGCCGGCCTCGCGCTCTACGCCAATCAGCTCATGGCCAGCCTGAGCGCAGTAAGCTTCGAAGTCCGCTGGCGCACCCAAATCGGTCGCCCAAATCTGGACGACTTCACCGGGTGTCGCCGTGGACAGAAGCCGGCGAGCTCGCAGCAATGGCATGGGACAGCGCAGGCCTCGGGCGTCGATCACTTCCACCGATTACTCTGGGGCAACCAAGGGGAGCCCGGAACCGGCCCAATACATCACGCCGCCATCGAGGTTATGCAATCCAGTCAAACCCTGTCCAGCCAGAAAGTGGCATGCCTGGGCCGAACGGGCGCCACTATGGCAATAAATCACAACATCCTTATCGGTTTTGAATTGATCCACATTCATGGGAACAAGGTGCAACGGTATCAATTTGGCCCCCTTGATCACGCCACGCACCGTCTCTGAAGGTCCGCGGACATCAACCAGCAGCACCTCATCAAGGCGGCCCTGCAATTCTTCCGGTGCGATATTCTTGAAACTGGACATTCCGATACTCACTAAAATCAAATGTAAAAAATAGACTTAAGGGCACCTCGAAAAACCTTTCGAGGTGCCCGAGCGTCCCAGGGACGGGACGCCGCCCAATCGCGTAAGCAATTGAAATGGCGTGAGTTCGTCGCGGACTTCGTCAGCTACGCGATGGTTCCCCGCGACGAACGTCCTCGAAAAACCCCATGGAAGGGGTTTTTCGAGGCTCCCTTAAAGACACAAGCGCACACCGGGCAACAACTACAACCGAACCTCACAAGAAGATCAGAACCGCAAGGTCGGACTAACGCAACCACTCGAACATACGCCGCTAAAGGGGTAATAGATACCACAAACTCGCGTCCACCAACATGCAAAATATTTTCACCTGCATACAAATTTCAAATTTCAAGGCCAAGCAGGCAAAAAATCAAAAAAGGGGAGCGCATAGAAAGCCCTAGAAAAACTTCAAGGATGAGGGGCGGTGCTCCCAATAGAGTGGCACGTTGAGACCAAGAGTCGTAATATTGAAAAATAAGGGTGTTTAGTAAAAAAGCGAAAAAAAGTATCACGTTTTCACAAAAATGTAGGAGGAGGAATATGGGCAAACGCTAATATTTAACGGGCTACAGGTTCAGAAAGAAACCATGTCCATATAAAAAATTTTTTATTTGTCTCGTGTCACTTACCCACTACAGTGACAGGGTCAAATGACAAGAAGACCACCAAAACCATCTTGGCGCGTTGCGCGTCTGAAGAGGAGAGGATGATAATGACACCAAAGATTCGAGCATTAACACAAACCGGCTCAGCTGTGATCGTTGCAGCAAGCCTACTCATGGCCGGACAAGCCTTTGCGGCAGACTCTGCCCTGACCAAGAATCAGGAAGAGGGACGAGCTATTGCCTTCACAAAAAGTGAGGGCAATTGCCTGGCTTGTCACAAAATTGCAGACGGCACGCAACCTGGTAACGTCGGCCCCATGTTGATTGCAATGAAGATTCGCTTCCCCAACAAACAGGATTTGTTTGATGTGATTTGGGATCCGCGCAAAAAGTTTGGTCGGGGCGTAATCATGACACCTTTTGGTGACCATAAAGTACTGACCAAGGAACAGATTGAGAAAGTCGTCGACTATCTGTACACCCTTTAAGCGCAGCGAACGCAAATCAACATTTCACGAGGAGCTCGTTAGCATGAAAAAGCTAGTTACAACTTTACTTATTGCCGCCATCGGAACGGGTGCTGGCACGGCAATGGCCGCGGACAACAACGCCCCATCAGCGGCCAATAATTTCAATCCGCTGAACAACCCAAGCAATCCCGCTGAATTCGCTAAAGAATACCGCAACTATTTTTATCAGAATTTCCCGCAAATTCCCCATGACAAATACAACATGGGCGTATATGCCTTTGATAAGGATGCCTACAGTCAGTATCAAGACATGATGCAATTTCCACCCCAGGATGAATACATTGCCAAGGGTAAGAAATTTTGGGAAGACTACCGCCTGCCTAACGGCAAACCACTGTCTTCTTGTGTAGGGGATGCAAAAGGTTTACGCGCCAAGTATCCTTACTTCAATACCAAGGATGGCAAGGTACATGATCTGGAATCGGATTTGATTAATTGCCAACTAAATGCCGGGGTGCCTAAAGATAAGTCACTGGGTTCCAAAGGTGCTTATAAAGACCTCGCCAGTGTTTCTGCTTACCTGTCCAGTATGTCCCAAGGGCTAAAGGTTGATGTAAAAGTTCCCAACGATCCCAAAGCGGTAGCAGCATTCAACAACGGCAAGCACATGTTTTTCCGCAAAACAGGTCAGCTGAATTTCTCTTGCGCCGATTGCCATATGTATCACGCCACGCAAATGACTCGTTCAGAAACGCTGCATCCAGGCATGGGTAACACCACGGGTTTTCCTGTGTTCCGTTATAGCAAGGATAAGATGATCACCTTGAATAATCGACTGTTTGGTTGCATGCGTGACACACGAACCATTCCGTTCAAGCAATACTCGACGAACATGCTTGATTTGGAATACTTCCTGTCCTACATCGACAATGGCCTTGAAATTAACGGCCCTGCCTTACGCAAGTAAGACCACGCGCTGAAAAACAAAGCCAGCATCAATGCTGGCTTTTTTGTTGGCTTTGAATTTAACCCACGAAACAATGTCATCAAACTTAGGCATCAATTGAACATTCACTGACTGAATTATTAATCGGGTCAAATCAAGATCAGCAAACCGACAAACACGCAAGCGATAATGACCAGTGATAAGCCAAAATGATGCAAGATGAACTGCACGATTTCCTCTCGCGTCCGTTCAACCCGTTTCCGCCAATCCAGAAAACGGTGCAATAGGAAAATAGCTGCGATTAAACCAACCACAATCAGCGCGACAGCCAAACCGTACTGGTGCGCCCAATTCAGTATGGGCCGAATATAACTGCCGAAGAAGTACCCCAGAATAATGAACTGGCTAATCCCGATAATCACTGCCGGTGTATTAAAACGAACGAACGTACCGTAGTTGAGTCGAAATATTCCCGCTAATGCAGGCGTAATCCAGGACAGTGGCCCACTCAAACGGGCGATAAAAACGGCAGAAGCACCTCGTTTCTCAAAGAAAGCCACGCCTTTTTCATAGTTTTCTTGGTGAATCATTCGCCCGATCAACGGCCAGTGTTGCAGTCGATCAAACAGTCCATTCCCGTATCGATAGCCCAGCCAGTAACTCAGGTTGTCTCCCAGAATTCCGCCACTGAATAACACGAGCATGACAACCCAGATATCAAGTACGCCAAGCCCCGCCAAGACAGCGCCAGAAAGGAAAAAAACTTCTCCTAAGACAATCAGGGAAAAAGGGATGACAGTTTCAAGCAGCGCGCCCAAAAAAAGAATGATATAGGCAGTTTGTTGATGCTGCTGTAGAAAGGTTACCGCCTGATCGAATGAAGTCAGATCAGCGAATGACATCGTATCCTCGTTTCCGCTTCATCCGCATGGGCATCAGCGCCTCGAACAACCATTTCAGGCTTTGTTTGATATAGCCGTGCGTTTCAAATCGCCGGGTCGATGTCGCTACCTGATCACTGGGGATAAAGAAAAACCGGCCATAGCGACGACACTCACTGATGAATGTCAGATCTTCGGCAAAACTCAATTCCGGATGGAATCCGATCCCGCGTGCAATTGGCGAACGCGCCAACTGTATGGAGTAGGAACTGCGCGTCATTCGATGAATCAAGTCATAGGCTCTGAACCACAACCGAACATACACATGATTTGCGCTCAGGGGTTGTACACGCGTCGTACCCACCGCGAGGCTCTCAGAGCCATGCTGATTGATCCAGTGGTTGAACTGACGCAAGGCTTTCGGTGCCAAATGCGTGTCGGCATCACAAAAAACCACCCAATCAGAATTGACGCTGATGCGCTCCAGGCCAACGTTTTTGGCCTTGGAAACACCCTTCTCGCTTTGCAGGGCACGAATGGTCAGGTTGCCATCAGATAGCGCCGCATAACGTTCGGCAATCGCCCAGGTATCATCGGTTGAACCGTTCTCCACGATGATGATTTCCATCCGATTAGCGGGATATTGTTGCGCCATCAGGCTGTCCAGCGTTTCCGCCAGTACCGCCTCCTCGTTATGTGCCGGCACAATCACCGAGAAAAAGTTCTTGTACAGCGCATCGCTCATTGATGACTGGATACGACGCACCGATTCCTGCGTTCGCCAGGGCGGTTCAAACTGCCGGGTGTTCTCTGTTTCCGCCAAGGCGCTGGCAAGGTCGAATGATTCCGCCTGATCACGATTGTTAAAGTATTTAAGGCTACCGAGGTAATAACCCAAGTATTCCTGCTCCGTTTGATTCGGCGTGGGAATAAGAAGCGCGCGCTTACCATGTTCCACCAGATCCATCACCGTGGTATACCCGGCTCGAGAGATAATGCATTTGGCACGACCGAACAATTCCTGCCGTAGATTCCCCGTCGCCAGCGGATACACTTGAAGATGTTCGGAAAGGGCGTCCTGATACTGTGCCGGATCAGCTTTTGCGTCACCCAGGACAAAGACCTTCTTGCCGGGCAGATTTTGCGCCTGCACAAGCAGATCACGCACAAACGCCCCCTTGTGTTCGTGCAGATAGCCACTGATCACGAACAGGTAATCGATATCCTGCTCACAATCCTGATGCGGATAGGACGACAGAATCCCGACATATTCGCGCTGGGTATTCTGCAAGACGGGCGTATGTGAAAGGTTCCCGGCAAGATTCAGACTCGGGCAGGGAAAATCTGGAATAAAGATACGGTCGAACTGCTTGAGCGCGGCTACATTGAGGTGATCGCTCAACCAGCTGACTTCCTGCAACCCCTTTGGCGGTATGAAAGCAATCTGATGCGACAGTATGAACGAGGGAACCCAGCGGCTGTAGATACCGTAACGACCGTCGCTGAATACGAAATCATAATCACAGGCAATGGATTCAAACCGACGATGTTCTTCGCGAATTCGTCGCCAAGTGGTAAACAGATCGAGGGCAAGATAGGCGTAGAACCGCCAACCGGTCCCGCGTTCCAGCGGCGGATAATCAGACCAGTCCAGCCATTCGACGGCGGGGTGATCGGCCAACTCCAGACGCATGAAGGCCAAGGCATTACCCGTCGAAATAACTGTAACGCGGTACCCCTCGGCCAGAAACGCATGGATCAGAACCAGGCTGCGCGTGGCATGCCCCAGTCCCAGTGAACTCACCGCAAACAGGGCGCTGGGGGATGCCCCCGAATAGCGCTCGGCATGCGAACAACGCCCGGTATTTACGTTCATGATTACTGCTCGTTCAATCGTGGCATCAGCTCAACCATGTTGCATGGCCGGGTACGGAAATCCAACTGAGCATGAATAATTTGATCCCAGGCATCGCGACAGGCGCTGGTCGATCCGGGCAGCACGAACAGGTAGGTACCGTTGGCAACACCCGAAGTGGCGCGGGATTGCAAGGTTGACGTGCCGATTGACTGGAAGGACAACCACCGGAAGAGTTCACCGAAACCCTCGATTTCCTTGTCGAGCAGCGGTATCACTGCTTCTGGCGTGCCGTCGCGCCCGGTCAGTCCGGTACCGCCCGTCGTGATAATGACCTGACACTCCGGGTTGGCAATCCACGCTGACACTACCGCACGAATCGCGTACTTGTCATCACGAACGATCTGCCGGTCGTACAACCGGTGCCCTCCATCAATCACTCTCCCCTGCAATAAATCACCCGAAGGATCATTCGTAAGAGAGCGGGTATCCGATACCGTCAGTACAGCAATATTCAGAGGGACAAATGCACGCGTGTTCATTCACAAGCCTTCATTCATGAGTGGTTTATTCGGGCGGGATGTCATCAGCTGGCAAGCCTTGAGCGCATTTTTTACAGACCAACGACTTCCCGATCATCGACCGCCTTCCGGCTTCGGTTTCAATCCAGGGGCGATTGACCCACGGCGGTTGATGGCGCGTATGTTGATGGTGGCCGCATGCCAATCGGGCGAACCAGTCGCCCAGCTCATCCCGGTGGAACGACACAATAGCAGAACTGAACGTCTGATCTGTGACACGTGCCATGAACGCCGCTTCGTATCGTTAGCGCGCGATCAGTCGCACGGTGAAGCCCAAAGGTCATGCTCGTCAGCAGCCGTGATTTCAACCTCGACGAAGTCGCCAGGACGCACGTCGGTCACGTCCGGCAGGAAGACGACACCATCGATTTCCGGCGCATCACCGGGACCGCGGCCCACAGCTCCGGATTCGTCCACTTCGTCGATCAGAATAGCCATGCGCTGCCCCACCTTGGCGGCCAACTTTGCCACGCTGATTTCGGCCTGTTTTGCCATGAACCGCTCAAGCCGCTCCTGCTTGAGCGACTCCGGCACGGGGTTGGCCAGCTGATTTGCCGTAGCGCCCTCGACAGGCGAATAGGTAAAGGCACCGACTCGATCAAGCTGCGCTTCATCCAGAAAATCGAGCAACTGCTGGAAGTCATCCTCGGTCTCGCCAGGGAAGCCGACGATAAAGGTCGAACGCAAAGTCAGGTCGGGGCAGATATCTCGCCATGTACGGATTCGCGCCAGCACGTTCTCGCTGGATGCCGGGCGCTTCATCGCCTTGAGAATCCGCGGGCTGGCGTGCTGGAACGGGATATCGAGGTAAGGCAGCACCCAGCCCTCGGCCATTAACGGAATGACCTCATCCACATGCGGGTAGGGATAGACATAATGCAATCGAATCCAGGCATCCATCTGCCCCAATTCGGCCGCCAGCTCCTTGAAACGGGTCTTGACCGGTTTGCCGCCGAAGAAATCAAGCTTGTAGCGCGTATCCAGACCATACGCGCTGGTGTCCTGCGAGACGACCAGCAGTTCGCGCACCCCGGCATTCACCAGATTCTGGGCTTCGGTGAGCACCTCACCCACAGGGCGACTCACGAGATCGCCCCGCATGCTCGGAATGATGCAGAAGCTGCAACGATGGTTGCAGCCCTCGGATATTTTCAGATAAGCGTAATGCCGAGGGGTGAGTTTGATACCGACCCTGGATTCGAAATCCGAAACCTCCGTCTGAACGCGAGGTGCCGGCATCAAATCGACGAAGGGATCGTGCCGGGGCGGCAAATGCTGATGAACCGCCCCCATCACTTCGCCGTAAGCCTGTGGACCTGTGATGGCGAGTACGCTCGGATGAGTCTGACGGATCAGCTCACCCTCGTCACGCGCACCCAGACAACCGGTCACGATGACTTTACCGTTCTCGGCCAGCGCTTCGCCGATCGCATCCAGCGATTCTTGCGTGGCCGAGTCGATGAAACCACAGGTATTCACGATAACGAGTTCCGCATCCTGATAATCACTCGATAATGCGTAGCCTTCGGCACGCAGCTGGGTCAGGATTCGCTCGGAATCGACCAATGCCTTGGGGCACCCCAGGCTGACAAAACCCACACGCGGTGAGGATGAACTCATATTATCTGAAACCTAAAAAGTATTATTTGGCCTGAATTTCAGCCTGGGTATCGCCCGATGCAGAGGGAGGAACATATTCTTCCAGGCGGCCATCATCGTATTGCTTGTGAATTTTGAGATTGTTGCGCTCAGCGAATTGAAGTACCGAGTCGAACATCGCGGGGTTCTGAGTTTGCAACTCGGGCTCGATGGCGAGGACTTTCTGCCCATCCAGCGAGGCCGGATGAAGGCGGTTGGAAAATACCAGCCGGTGCAGATCAAACGTAGCATCCCAACTGGCCAAACGATCAATCCAGTCACTCGGACGAAAACGCGCACCCGATTTTGTAACGGATTCGATGAGATAACGGAAATGCATGGGATCGCTCATAATGAATTCTTTTCTTGAGGTAAGAACCGATCAGCAAATACAGTGCCGACGACACGCAGCCACCGTAAAGCGAAATCGCCTTGCATTCTAAATTAATTAATGGACAAAAGCACTTGGACATGCGCGATGCGTCCACTTCATACCCTGAAGAACGCGCCATACGCTCAATCTGATGCCCAACTCCCAACCCAACCGACCGAGCCTGAAGACATGTCGACACCGAACAATTCATCATCATTTCCTGTTGTCATCATCAACACCGGTGGCACTTTCAACAAAATATACCAGCCGTTGACCGGTCTGCTGACCGTCGCGAACGATGAGCGAACCATTGAAGATCTATTGCATTCAGCCGCACCGAATCTTGATCTGCACCTGATCGGTGTGGTTCACAAGGACAGTCTGGATATGACACAGGATGACCGCACTTCAATCTGCGAGACCATCCGCAACCTATCTCCTTCGTTGAATGCGGCACCCATCATCATCATTCATGGCACCGACACGATGCATGAAACCGCCCTTTTTCTCGACAAGGCCGAATTGAATCGAGTCATCATCATGACAGGTGCCATGCGTCCTGCACAGATTGATCCGATTGAAGCCGCTTTGCACCTGGGCATGACGCTCGGATTTGCCGCCGCAACACCACACCCGGGTATCTATATCGCCATGCATGGACGCGTACTACCGTACAATCAGTACCGAAAAAATCGGACTATCGGGATTTTTCAAACGAAATAAACGACAAAAGCCCCGCAAAAGCGGGGCTTTTTAATCACACAAGCATGACCTCAACTTTACGCTGAAGCCATCTGTTTCGGACTCAGCAGTTGGTCAAACCCGGGTTACCCTTCACGCCGATCAAACGCGGTTCGTTGATCTTGACTGGCTTGATGTGCTTCTTGTCGCGCAACCAGGTTTCCACCTGATCCCAGATCATCTTGCCGGTATCGCCCGGAATTTCGCCCGGTTTTTGCACAGACGCCCAACCGGCAACCTTGTACTTTTTCTTAGGATCAATCGGCTTACCACCCAGCATCATGTCGCTGATGCGCTTGCCTTTGACTTCGTTCGGTGCGCAAGCGTAGGTCATACCGCCGATCCGCATCATGTCACCGCCTTGCTGGTAGTACGGATCTTTGTTGAAGATGTTGTCGCAAACATCTTCACAAATACCTTTGATCTGCTCGCCGGTGAATTCATTCACAGTCACATTCGGGTAGGTCAGGCCCACTTCGGTCATCAGGTCGCCGTATTTGATCGGCTCGCCCGGAATAAGCGAAGTACCCCAGCGAACCCCCGGAGAGAAGGAGATTTCGCAATCGTTGGCGTCGATGATGGCTTGGCAGATCAGCTGATCCCAGGAACCGGTGAAGTTACCGCGACGGTACAGCAGACCTTCGTTGGTAGCGACAACTTCATCCAGACGCTTCTTGGCGTTGAAAGTCTTGCCCTGGAAGGTGACGTCCTGGTTGGTCATCTTCTCGATCAGTGCCGCCATTTCCTTGTCGGGTTCGATGAAGTCAGCAAACACTGGCAGCAGGTGGTATTTGAAGTCCTGCAATTTGCCGTTTTTGAAGTCCATGTCGAGTACGCCGAGGAACTTGCTGTTTGAACCGGCGTTGGTCACGATGGTCTTGCCGCCCGGGTTCTTGACGATCGTCGGGTGCGGAACCGCATCGTGCGTATGGCCGCCCATAATGGCGTCGATACCAGAAACCTGTGAAGCCAGCTTCAAGTCAACGTCCATGCCGTTGTGCGACAGCACCACGACGCACTCGGCACCTTCTTTACGCGCCTTGTTGACGACATCCTGCATGTCTTCCGGGTTAATGCCAAACGTCCAGCCCTCCACCATCCAACGCGGGTTGGCGATAGGGGTGTATGGGAAAGCCTGACCGACAATCGCCACCTTGACGCCATTCATCTCACGAATGATATACGGCTTGAACACGCGCTCTTCGAAATCCTCGCTACGGATATTCTGGGCAACAAACGTGAGATTGCCAGCGGCTTCGAGCTGCTTGATGCCTTCCATCATGCGGTCTTTACCGTAAGTCGCTTCCCAATGAGAGGTGAATGCGTCGATACCGAACAGCTTCTGTGCGTCGATCTGGCATTGTGCGTTGGTCCACAGTGCGAGGCCGGAACCTTGCCAGTTGTCACCACCATCGAGAACCAACGCACCTGGACGCTGGGCCTTCATGTGTTTAACGAGGGTCAGCAGATGGGCATAACCGCCGACCTTGCCGTATTTCTTGGCTGCTTCAACATAATTGATGCATGTGAACGCATGAGCCTCGGGGGTGTTGGGCTTGAGCCCGAAATACTTGAGGAACGCTTCGCCTACCAGATGCGGCGGGTTACCCTTCATGGAGCCAATACCCAGGTTGATGCTGGGTTCACGGAAATGGACAGGTTCCAACTGCGCGTGAATGTCGGTGTAATGCAGGATGTGCACGTTACCGAATTTGGGCACTTCGTACATGTTGCCAGAGGCACGGTTCACCTTGACGGTATTCGCCACGGATTGGTTGCCTGTGCCCGCTTGGGCGGTTTCCAGATTGATACCGGCCGCAGATGCTGCTGCGAGCATTTGCAGGAATTCCCGACGAGATAAATTCATTCGTTGATCTCCGTTATTGGATTTTTTAAGTGCGCACGCGCAGTGCAGAACAGGTTTGTCTGAAGCGAACCATTATTAATATCGCCAGAGACCCAAAAAGTTCAAAACCGCGGCCCAAGATTTAACCACACTGCCACTGTCGACGACAGCAAAAATACTTATGTGCATAAAAGCAAAGCACACACCTGTACCACATGATGGTGAAATCAGGCTGCGAGGTCGGACGTCATTTCTCCGAAATAGTTCCCGAGTTCAAAGTTCATTGACTATCAGGCCAGGCGAGCGGGCAAATCAGGATCGACCAAGTCCAGCGCAAGACGATCCAGCGCCAGCTCCTCATTCAGCGGGTGTTTGGCCGATTGCAGGAATTCGAGCAAGACGCGATGAACCTTGAGCCAGTGCGATTTGGAGCGGGCACCGGCCAGCTTTTGAATGAAGGGTTGGATCGATGCGGGGGCTTCGGTCGGAAGACCCGAATGCATGCGCATTACCTCGACCCATAGCCGCATCAACCAGCGGGCGAGCACGTCCCGATCCATGGTTTGCCACTGCTTGACGACCGGCAGCACCTGGTCGCGTTCCGTCATCAAACGTACCCACGCCATTGTCGGCGATTGCCAATCCCATGCAGGTGGCGAACCGTCCATCAGTCGGTCGTCACCGATAAACCAGAGCAATTCGGCTTCTTCGGTGGCAAGGCCGTATCGCAGCGTCAGCCAATCGACCAGTGTCGCGCGACCGGGCACCGCAATCGCCAATCGCTGTATGCGGGAACGGATGGTGGACGGCAACAGATCCGCACGCTCGGATGTCATCAGAAACAGGCTGCCCGGTGGCGGCTCTTCAAGCAATTTGAGCAACCCGTTGGCGGCACTGCGATTCATGCGTTCGGCCTGTTCGATCAAGGCCACGCGCAGCGGACCGTAACGCGTCAGGCTGAAGCTTTCGATCAACGTCCGGATGTCATCAACAGAAATATCCTTGTTTGCGCCATCACGAACCAGGAGTTGAATATCGGGATGCGTACCCGCGCGACGCAACCGACAAGAAGCGCATTCACCGCAGGCGCGCTCCGCCCCCGGCGTCGTAACGGGGTCGGCGCATAATAGATACGCCGCCATTTCCCGCGCCAGAGTGAGCGAACCCAAACCCGAGGCACCGGCAACCAGCAAGCCATGCGGCAGCCGATTCTGCCGGTGCATCGACAAAAATCGATCCCAAGGTGCCCGAAGCCAAGGCATGTCGGCCACATCAACCGAGGAATTGGGCCAAGGCGATTCCGCCGCAAGATCCTCTGCCGCGTTTTTGGGTTTTGCCTTATCGGCGCCTACTTTGCTGGTTCTTGCCCTAGCCACAATTGACGCCCCCCTGCGGGAAACGGGCAGCAAGTACAGTCTGTATCTGGGTCTGCACATCCACAATCGGCGCGGCGGCATCGATCAATGCAAAGCGCGATGACTGCCTGGCCAACTCAAGAAAGCCCGCGCGGACACGTTCAAAAAAATCATGGCGCTCACGTTCGAATCGGTCGTGGGCACAGGCTCCTCGCCGGGCCGCCGCTCGCTTCATGCCGATATCCACGGGCAGATCGAGCAACAAGGTCAAATCGGGTGATACGCCCTGTTCTGCCGCCTGTGCCAAGGTTTCGATCAATGATCGATCCAGACCGCGCCCCGCACCCTGATAGGCACGGGAGGAGTCGGTGAAGCGATCGCTGATCACCACCTTACCCGCAGCCAATCCGGGCTTGATCCTTCCCGCCACATGTTGCGCACGGGCTGCGAACATCAGCATGAGTTCAGTGAGCGGCACCAGATCTTCCTCTACCGGATTGAGCAGGAGTTGACGAATTGCTTCGGCAATCGGTGTACCGCCCGGCTCCCGTGTGCAATCCACTTCCCGACCATGGGCGCCAAACCACTCGGCCACGCCCGCGATGGCGGTGGACTTGCCCGCGCCTTCGACACCCTCGATGGTGATAAATATTCCGGGTAGGTTCATGAATGCTCAGTCATTGGTGGGTTCATTGGTTTTTTTTCGGCTCGGATGCACGCGTATTTTCGACTTTACGCCAGGTCTGCACGGCCTGATTGTGACCTTTCAACGTGCGCGAAAAGGTATGTCCGCCCGTGCCATTGGCAACAAAATACAAGGCATCCGTTTTATCGGGATGTGTCACAGCCTGCAATGCGGCTGCGGACGGCAGGGCAATCGGCGTCGGCGGCAATCCGGTACGGGTGTAGGTATTGTACGGCGTATCGGCGCGCAGTTGGCTTAGCGTCAGACTTCGCGGCGAACTGTCCTCGTCGACCTGCCCCCGGATTGCCTCGGCCACACCGTAAATGACAGCCGGATCCGTCTGTAACCGCATCCCGATGTTCAATCGGTTGATGAACACACCCGCCACCATGGCACGTTCATCAGGCAGGCCGGTTTCCTTTTCAACGATGGAGGCCAGAATCAACGCGTCGTAGGGCGTTTTCAAGGGTAAACCGGGTGCACGATCCGCCCATGCCGCGTCCAGATGCGACCGCATCGAGCGGTAAGCTTCCTGCAGAATCTTTTTGTCCGTGGTGCCGCGTGTGAATACATAGGTATCGGGGAACAACCAGCCTTCAAGATGGGTGATAGGCCAATGCATCTCGGCGATGATCTGGGCCTGATCCAGCCCGTTCAGGGTGTGTTTGATTTCTTTTTGCGCCGCGAGCTTGTTCAGAAAATCCTGGGCCGTATCCCCTTCGGGGATGGTGATTCGATAACGCAGCACATCGCCCGCAATCAAACGATCGAGAAAACCGAGCAATCGATCCTGATCGGTAATCCGGTATTCACCGGCCTGAATCGAGCGCGCTTTACCACTCAATCGAGCCGCCCACGCGAACACAGTCGGATTGACCCTGGCACCGGAGGCATCAGCTATTTTGGCGATTTGCCGCGCGTCCGCACCACTTGGGATTTCTATCGTGACCGCCGCCGCGCCAGCAGGCAGCAAGGGCTGGGTGAGAAAAACACCAACCCGGCCGACCATCCAAACGGTGGCGAATAAAAGCCCCATCGTGAACAGCCAGACCCACAAATAACCGATCGCCCTATTCATAGTATTCAGCCATTTCACCAAACATTTTCCGACAAAGCACTTGGCTGCCGCTATCAAAAAACGCTACCTGACGCTGCAAAGCGAACCAGGCAGAATCGATCGGCATAGCACTCTCGTTTGCCTGAAGATCGCACAGACGATGCCAGCGCGCCACCAGTTCCATGGATTGATCAACAGACAACACACGCCCCGCCAGACGACCAATCGGCAGCACGCCCCGGACGGCATTGCTGATCGCAGCGGCCTGCGCCAAAGCCAGGCGACCGATGGACACGGGTGCAATCGTCACATCCAGATAACGACACAACAAGGCACGAACTGTCCCGGCAATGGCAGCCCCCTGAATCGGCGGCGTAAACCAGCGACCCTCTTCCTGCCAGTAAAAATTGCTTTGTGTTCCGCCCAGTACCAGACCATTCTCGTCATAGATCAGGCACTCATCGACTCCCTCCGGCCAAGCCGCGCGCGCCAGCACTTGGGGCAGACGATTGAGATGCTTGAGTCCGCTGAGTGCAGGTATCGGGATACCGCCGGATTGCTTGAGCAGACCAACGCTTAATCCCTGAATCGACCATTGCGAATCCGCCGCAGGCACAGCACCGATCAAAACAGCCAGTGTGGGTTCAACCGGTTCCGCACGATGATAGCCCCGCTGCCCCGATCCTGCCGTGTACATGAGTTTTACCACGGCCTCCGACTTGCCGCTCTGCTCAACCGCCGAATCAATGATAGCGCGCACGTCGATTTCATCAGGGATCGGCAAGCCCAGCACGCAACAGGTGTAACTCATTCTGGCGAAGTGCTCCGGCCACCAGGACAACCGACCACGGGATAACCGCATCGTTTCAAACAGACCATCGCCGTAGGCCAGACCGCGATCCTGCATGGTGAAGGGCGCAAAGTGTGTCACGGCATTTGATCTGCATTGTGGGCGCCGGTCAGCGCCATCAACAGGCCACGGGCTTTCTCTTCGGTTTCCGTGCATTCACGTTCGGGCTCGCTATCGGCCACAATGCCAGCGCCGGTTCGAAATTCGCCTTGGCCGTCCTTCGCCAGAAATACGGTTCGAATCAGAATGTTGCTGTCCATCCGACCATCCAGACTCAAATAGCCGACACTTCCCGTGTAAGGGCCACGGCCGGTCTGCTCCAGTTCCGCCAGAATTTCCATGCAGCGCACCTTGGGGCAACCGGTGATCGTGCCGCCCGGAAATACCGCGGCCAGCAGATCGAATACCGTTTGATCAGGACGCAACTGCCCAGAGACATTCGATACCAGATGATGCACGTGCGCAAAAGACTCCAGCACCATCAATTCATCCACGCGAACACTACCCGGCTGGCACACGCGGCCAAGATCGTTGCGTTCCAGATCGATCAGCATCACATGCTCGGCGCGCTCCTTGGGATGCGCTCGGAGCTCGGCCATCAGCGCAGCATCACGCGCGCTGTCGGCATCCCGACGGCGCGTACCGGCAATCGGACGCGTCGAAACATGGCCACCGCGGTGATCGGCCAAACGCTCGGGCGACGAGCTGATGATCTCGCCCTCTGGCAGGCGATACCACGCTGCGAACGGCGCGGGATTATGCTGTTCCAAACGGCGGAATATGCGCAGCCCGGCATCGGCTTGAGGCGCGCGGAATCGCCAGGCGCGCGACAGATTGGCCTGGAAGACATCACCGGCACGCAGATACGCCAGAATCTTCCGCACACCCGACCGATAACGCGCCGGATCGTCTGCCTGCAAGGCTTGAATCTCCAAGGTTGAGTCGGCCTGAGGCGTGGCGCTGAACGCAGCCAGGAATGAACGCAGGGATTCGGCATCAACAGGCGATTGCCCGTCTTGAACCAGCCAGGTTTTGTGATGCAGATGATCGAATACCAGTGCGTCGCTGTGGTACTGGGCCACAGCGACCGGAAAACCTACCCGATCGGCCGGAGCAAATCGCGGCAGATCCAGGCTAGGTTCGATTTGTCCCGCCAGTTCATAGGAAAGATAAAAACTCCAACCACCGACAAAGGGCAATTCGGTCGAAAAGCCAACCGGTGGCTTTAAAAAGGCCTTCGCTGCCAAGCCAAAGGCGGAGAGGAAATGGGATTCGGTCGTCAGGGCCTGATGCAAGCCTGTCGCGTGCAGTATGCCCTGCGCATCCAGACGCAATTCGGCGCGCACCGTGCCGAACAGGATGGACCAGCGGGCATTGTTCTGCCCTGACTCGCTCGCGGCGCCCGAAGCCAGACTCGCGAACAGATGCGAGAATCGCCCGGGCGCCTGAGCGATCAGATCCGGAAAATCGGCCGCCGTTATCCCTTCAATTTGTTCGATGACCGGTGAACACGTCCTCGCGGAGGGTGTTTTACTGGACATTTTTACTGGACATGGTGCGAACGAAACCGGTTCACGGAAATTACACCCGCCGGAAAATCAGCGTGCCATTGGTACCGCCGAAACCGAAGGAATTGGACATGACCACATCAAGACCACGAACCTCGCGCGCAGTATGCGGTACGAAATCCAGATCGCAGCCTTCGGACGGCTCAAAGAGGTTGATCGTCGGCGGCAAAACCTGGTCGCGCAGGGCCAACAGGGAAAAAACCGCCTCGATGCCCCCGGCGGCACCCAACAGATGGCCGGTCATGGATTTGGTGGAGCTGACCGGGCAGCGCTTGGCATGTTCGCCGAAGGCTGCGTGCAAGGCCGCCACCTCGGCCAGATCGCCTGCCTGTGTCGAGGTGCCGTGGGCGTTCACGTAGCCGATGTCTTCCGGATTGACCCTGGCATCCTGCATGGCCGCCAGCATGCAGCGGCGCGCGCCGTCACCGTCGGATGAAGGTGACGTCATGTGATAGGCATCGGCGCTCATGCCGAAACCGATCAACTCACCATAGATGTTCGCGCCGCGCGCCCTGGCATGATCCAATGATTCGAGCACCAGTACGCCGGCACCTTCACCCAGGACGAAACCATCACGGTCCTTATCCCAGGGCCGCGAGGCATGTTCAGGATCATCGTTACGGGTCGACAACGCACGCGCAGCGGAGAAACCGGCCACGCCCAGTGGCGAGACCGCGCCTTCGGAGCCGCCGGCAATCATCACATCCGCATCGCCATAGGCAATCAAGCGTGCCGCCTGACCAATGCTGTGCGTACCTGCCGCGCAGGCGGTAACTGTGGCCAGATTCGGCCCACGAAAGCCGTAGCGGATCGATAGTTGACCGGACACCATATTCACGATCGCACCGGGCACGAAGAACGGGGACACACGTCGCGGCCCCTGTTGCGCCAATGTCATGGTATTACGCTCGATCCCCTCCAAACCACCAATACCGGAACCGATCAATGTACCGACACGATCGTAATTCAATGTGTCACTGATCAGACCGGCATCTTCGATCGCTTCGATTGCAGCCGCGATCCCGTAATGGATAAATGGCTCCATCTTCTTGATTTCTTTGGCGGGAATGAACTGGGCTGCATCGAAATCGCGTAACGTGCCTGCGATTTGCGAAGCCATCGCACTGACATCGAAACGATCGATCCGGCGGACCCCCGAGCGGCCTGCAAGAATGCCAGCCCAGCTGGATGCCACTGTATTACCCAGAGGGGTCAACGCCCCCAACCCCGTCACCACCACACGTTGCTTGCTCATGCGTTCAAATCCATATCTTTTCTTTTTTCATATGAAAAAAACCGCGCCGGGATAACCCAGGGCGCGGCCTTTTATTCAATAAACCACCCAGACCCCGGGGCATACCCAGGGCCGCGAGTTATGCGTCTTTGTGGGCGTTGATGTAATCAATGGCCAACTGTACGGTTGTGATTTTTTCAGCTTCTTCGTCAGGAATTTCGCACTCGAACTCCTCTTCCAAAGCCATCACCAACTCGACGGTGTCAAGGGAATCAGCGCCCAGATCATCAACGAATGAAGCCTCATTGGTGACTTCTTCTTCCTTAACACCCAGCTGTTCTACAACAATCTTCTTCACGCGTTCGTCAACGGTGCTCATAACGATTCAACCTCGATTTAAGACAAATTGGTTCAAGGGCGCTTGCCCGAGATGGCAGGCATTCTAGTTAAAACCGGCCAAACCGCAAAATAAAAATCACTTCAGCGTACTCGGGCCACCTGATATAAAACCAAAGAACATCCACACAAATAAATGATTATATTGATAAATACCAATCAGCTCATGTACATGCCGCCATTGACATGCAGGGTGTGCCCCGTCACATAAGCGGCATCGTCGCTCGCCAAAAAGCGAACACAGCCGGCAATTTCTGCCGGATCGCCCAGCCGCCCCAGAGGAACATTCGCCAACAATGCTGTCTTGTGCGCCTCGGGCAGGTCGCGCGTCATGTCGGTATCGATGAACCCGGGTGCCACCACGTTGACCGTGATGTTCCGCGCCCCCACTTCCCGTGCCAAGGATTTGGAAAAGCCCATCAGACCGGCTTTGGCGGCTGCGTAATTGGTTTGTCCTGCATTCCCCATGGAGCCGACCACCGAGGCAATCGAGATGATCCGGCCCCAGCGTGCGCGGGTCATGCCGCGCAAGACCTTTTGCGACAGACGGAAAACCGAAGTGAGGTTGGTGTCGATAATCGCGGACCAGTCATCTTCCTTCATGCGCATGAGCAGGGTGTCACGGGTGATGCCTGCGTTATTGACCAGCACGGCCACGGCGCCGAAACGGGCCTCGATCTCGGCAAGAACGGCATCGATTTGCACACTATCGGTCACATCGAGACGCATCCCCGCGCCGCCCAGCGGTGCCAGGCGCTCGTTGATGGCCGCCGCACCCGAATCGGAGGTTGCCGTACCGATCACCACCGCGCCTGCTTGCGCGAGCTGCTCGGCGATGGCCGCACCAATGCCGCGGGATGCACCGGTCACCAACGCGACCTTGCCATTCAAACCATTAATCTGGCCTTTTGTTTCATTACTCATCTTTCATTCCTCTTGAAATGGCTCTCGAATAAGTGATCAGCGAACGTGTGGGGTTCAGGAAATAACCGCAGACAGACTGGCTTCATCGAATACAGCGTTGCCAGTCACCCCTTTTTCGATACGTTTTGCCAGACCAGTCAGCACCTTACCGGGGCCAAATTCGAACTGACGGTTGCAGCCGCGACCATGCAGGGCCTGCACACAAGCCACCCACTGTACCGGACGGTACAACTGCTCAACCAATGCATGACGGATGGCAACCGCGTCGTCGTGGGTTTGCGCATCAACATTATGCAGGACGGGAAGCACGGGCGGTTTGATCATAACCTTGGCCAGATAGGCATCCAATTCGCGGGCGGCGTCAATCATCAGACTCGAATGGGAGGGCACACTGACCGGCAGCGGCACAAAGCGCTTGGCACCGGCCGCCTTGGCCAATTCCTCGGCACGCGCCACGGCAGTCGCATCACCGGCGATGACCACCTGCCCGGGCGAGTTGAAGTTCACCGCTTCGCAAACCTGCCCTTGCGCAGCCTCGGCACAAACGCTCAGAACCGCTTCATCGGTCAGCCCCAACAGCGCCGCCATGGCGCCGGCGCCGGGTGCAACGGCGGCCTGCATCAGACGTCCCCGTTCAAACACGAGGGCCACCGCATCGGCAAAGTCGATGCTTTCTGCTGCCACGAGCGCGGCATACTCGCCCAGACTGTGCCCGGCCAATGCAATCGGCCTGTGTCCGCCTGCGGCCAGATAAATGCGCCACGCCGCCACATCGGCAGCCAACATGGCGGGCTGGGTGATTTCTGTGCGGTTGAGTTCTTGCACATCCCCATTCGCCACCAAGGCCCACAAATCAAAATCCAGCACGTCGCCGGCCTCGCGATAGACGGCCTCGGCCAGAGCCTGATGCGCCCCCCAGCCGCTACTCATGCCAATGGACTGCGAACCCTGCCCCGGAAAAACACCTGCAATCATGCTGATTCCCCACGATCATCATTTTTTACGAAAAAACTGCGCGCCATGCTATCACAGTCAAAATCATCGCCAGATTCTGACTACCGAGTGATGTCTCATGGGTTAAATCACGAATTTGTCATATAAAGTCGACAACCTGTTTCATTCTCCATAAATATTGAGCTGTCATCCGTGCATATTCTAATGATCTCCGATGTGTACTTCCCGAGAATCAACGGCGTATCGACCTCCATCCAGAGCTTTCGCAGCGAATTGATCGCCTCGGGGCATCGGGTCACCCTGATCTGCCCGGACTACCCCGAGTCAATCACACTGGAACGCGCCAAAGATCAACACGATGATGAAGATATTTTGCGCCTGCCTTCGCGCAAGGTGCTGCTCGACCCCGAGGACCGGATGATGAGTTACGGTGCCATCATCAACCTGTTACCGATCCTGCGGGGACGAACGATAGATATCGTCCACATACACACACCCTTCGTGGCCCATTACGCGGGGGTAAAACTGGCACGCAAACTGGCCATTCCGGTCGTCGAGAGCTATCACACCTTCTTCGAGGAATATCTCTACAACTACGTTCGCTGGGCACCCAGAAACTGGCTCAAATGGGCAGCGCGTTTTTTCTCGAAAAGCCAGTGCAATGCCGTCGATGCCCTCGTCGTGCCCTCCTCACCCATGCGCGATGCCCTGCAAACCTATGGTGTGCGCACCGGGATGCACATTATCCCGACCGGGCTCAACCTCGACACATTCCATACACCGCCGACATCGGACTTCCGGGCAAAACTATCGATCAGAGACGACCAGCCCATTCTTTTGTATGTCGGCCGGGTCGCACTGGAAAAAAATATTGATTTCCTGTTGAACATGATGCCCTTCGTCCTGAAAGAAACCCCCGAAGCCATCCTGGTCATCGCCGGCGAAGGCCCGGCAGAATCCCATCTTCAACGCAAAGTTGCGGCTATGGGATTACAGGCTTCTGTCAAATTTGTGGGCTATATGCGGCGGGATGGTGCCTTGCAGGATGCCTATCGTGCCGCCGATCTGTTCGTGTTCGCCTCCCGAACCGAAACCCAGGGACTGGTTCTGCTGGAAGCACTGGCGCTCGGCACGCCGGTTGTCGCGCTGGGGGCCATGGGCACACTGGATGTGCTGAATCCCGACGGCGGCTGCATGATCGCACCGGATGATCCATCCGAGTTCGCCGAGGCAGTCAATCAAACCCTGAATCAACCCGATCGCTACCAGCAATTGGTCGATCAGGCTCCGCGCTACGCAGAAACCTGGACCGCCGCCCAAAAGACACAACAGCTACTGGAAATGTACCGGCAACAACTCGCCAGTCATACAACCTCTTGATATAAGCAAAAGAAAATAAGTAAATACTGAAAAAATCCATCCATAGATTTTTTCAGATCGGCTAATCCCTCCTCTCAAGCTCTTCTGGCATCCATGCCAGAAGGTCCTGCGGACTTCAGCTTTCGAGAGCACCGCGAAGTGAATTCGCGGTGGCCTAGGCAAATCAATGGCTTACACCATTGTTTGCGTCCGGGCATCCTTGCCCGGAACAGGAAACGCCGAATATTTCAGCGTTTCCTTAAAGACAAACCGTTCGTTTTCAGGTAATATGCGCCGAAATTCCATCACGGCTCGATAAGCGCGACATTCCAACGCGCACATGTCGCGCCTTTTCTGTTCGTCCAATTCGGACGACATTCCCCCTAGAAGAGCCCTGAAATACTCATGTCTGAAGAAAACACCATTCTATTTTCCGATTTCGCCCTCGCCGCACCCCTGCTGCGATCGGTCGAAGAACTGGGCTACGAAAGCCCTTCACCCATACAAGCCAAAAGCATTCCAGTCCTGCTGGAAGGCAAAGACGTACTGGGCATGGCGCAAACCGGCACCGGCAAAACCGGTGCGTTCGCCCTGCCTTTGCTGAGCCGGATCGACATCAACCTGCGTGCACCCCAACTGCTGGTACTGGCGCCAACACGTGAACTGGCAATCCAGGTCGCCGAAGCCATGCAGACCTACGCCCGTCACCTGCCGGACTTTCATGTTCTGCCCGTCTACGGCGGACAGGCAATGGAGCCCCAACTGCGCGGCCTGAAACGTGGCGTGCACGTGGTGGTTGGCACACCGGGTCGCATCCAGGATCACATCAAGCGTGGCACCCTGAAACTCAATCAAATTCAGGCCGTTGTACTGGATGAAGCCGACGAAATGCTGCGCATGGGCTTTATCGATGACGTGGACGAAATCTTAAGCAAGACCCCGGCAAACCGTCAGGTCGCGCTGTTCTCCGCCACCATGCCCGATCAGATTCGCCGCATTGCCCAGCGTCACCTGCGCAACCCGGTCGAGATTGCGATCAAATCCAGCACCTCGACCGTCAAGGCCATCAACCAGCGCTACTGGGCCGTCAGCGGCATGCACAAGCTCGATGCGCTGACCCGTATCCTGGAAGTCGAAGAGTTTGACGCGGTGATCATTTTCGTGCGCACCAAAGTGGCCACCACCGAACTGGCCGAAAAACTGGAAGCGCGCGGCTATGCTGCCTCTCCGTTGAATGGCGACATGAATCAGGCCATGCGTGAAAAGGCAATCGATCGCCTCAAGCGCGGATCACTCGATATCATCATCGCGACCGACGTGGCCGCTCGGGGTATTGATGTGCCGCGGGTCAGCCACGTGATTAACTACGATATTCCGCTGGACACCGAATCCTACGTTCACCGCATCGGTCGTACCGGTCGTGCCGGTCGTTCGGGTGAAGCCATCCTGTTTGTCGCCCCGCGCGAAAAACGCATGCTGGGCGCCATCGAACGCGCCACAGGCCAGTTGATCACGCCCATGCGTCTGCCGAGCCAGAGCGATATCGCAGACAAACGTTCTGCCGCGTTCAAGAATCAGATCAGCGAAGCGATGGAATCGGAAGATCTGTCTTTCTTTGAAACATTGATTGAGGAATACCAGTCCGAACACGACGTCGGCTTGCCGGAAATCGCAGCGGCACTCGCCTATCTGGCGCAGAAGGATCGCCCGCTGCTGCCGGCCGAAATCAAGGAATCGGCGCAGGTCAGCTTTGGTGATCGCCAAGATCGCGGCCAAGGTCGGGATCAGGATCGTCGCGACGAGCCCCGTCGTCCACGTCAGAACGATGACATGGCGCGCATCAAGTACCGGATCGAGATCGGCCACGAGCACGGCGTCCAGCCGAAGAACATCGTCGGCGCACTGGCCAACGAAGCGGGCATTGACAGCAAATACATCGGCGCGATTCGCATCTTCGACAGCCACAGCACCGTAGACTTGCCCGAGGGCATGCCAAACGAAGTGTTCACGCAGCTCAAGCGTTTGCACGTTTTGGGCGTACCGCTCGACATCAGCGAAGCCGGTCCCAGTGATAGCGAAGGCGAGCGTGGTGGCAATCGCCGCCCACCGGCCGGCCCGCGCAAATTCGGTCCTCGTAGTGGTGCTGATTCCTTCGGTGGCAAACCCCGTCGCTCGAAACCACGCAGCTAAGCAAACTCTGCACGAATGCAAAGCCCTCTTAAATCCCCCTCATTCCCCCTTTTTCAAAGGGGGAGGAGCTCACATTCAAAAAGAAGGGACTGATTCCCCCTTTTACGGAAACGGCACCCCGAAGAAATTCGCCGGTGCCGTTTTTTTTCGTCCCGAATTCACCCATATCATGCAGAATGACAAGTCCGCAGCGGGTGGTGAAGTGAGGGAATAAAATGTTGCAGCAAAAGCAAAACGCGACCATTACCTACACCGGAATCGAGACACCGATCGGGCTTGTATTCGCCGCTTTTTCACGCGGCGCGCTGTGTCGAATCTCCGCTGGAACCGAAGCCGAATTCCTGCGAATCATCACACCATCGGCAGGTGAAGCGCCCATCAGAGCCGATTCGATTCTGCATGACTATTCACGCCAGATTCTTGCTGTTTTCATGGAAGATACCCCCATGAAGCTACCCATTTGCCTCGACACACTGACACCCTTCCAGCAGCGCGTGCTCGGCAAGACGGCTGAGATTCCCCGGGGTCAGGTTCGAAGCTACGGCTGGATCGCACGGGCGATTGGCAGCCCCAATGCCCACCGGGCAGTCGGCACGGCGCTGGCACTAAATCCATTGCCGTTTGTGATTCCCTGCCATCGGGTCGTGCGTGCCGATGGCAGGCTGGGCGCGTATTCCGGCGGCGGCACGGCGGTCAAAGCCCGCCTTCTGACACTGGAAGACGTTCAGGTAGCGCAGGCTTCCGGTAATTTCATCGTTCAAAAGCCGTTCAACCCCACTTGAGATAGTGTTTACAAAACCAAAAGTTTTCCGGATAACACCATGCTAAACGAATTCGGAGAATCCCCTTTGGGGCCGCCCTGGGCTGACCTGTGGAGGCTGGGGGAATGGGCCATGGATGGCCCATTCAGCCTCGCCGTGACAGGAAGTCACGTCGAGGCGACCCGGCTGGATCAGGTAAGGCCAGGGGCTGCCCGAAGGGCCGGCCCCGTGGGGCGTGTTTCTTTCCCCCCTTTCTTTGCACGACAAACGCCGTAGGGAACGCCGTTGGGATGCGCAGCATCACCCGCAGGGCCAATGACATGGACGTCATTGGCAACAAAGAAAGGGGGCGCCCGCATGCGAACTCAGTGGATCGAAGAACGGGGCGTTTGGCGGGCGAAACAACACAAGCCTGTCTTGAAACCCATTGAAAGACTATTGAAGGTTTGATTACGACCGTTTTAGGCTTGGTTTTGTAACACCCTATCAGGGAATCTCGAAAGGTTTTTCGAGGTACGCTTGAAACGGTGGCAAAGCTGGCGGAGCACTCAGACGCCATTCAAACGCGCTTCAATTTGCTTCGCAGCGGCTTTCAGGTTTGCAACCCACGCCTCCTGACGACGCTCGATCGGACAGGAAATCGACAACCCGGCCACCGGAACGCCATCCATGTCCCGCACCAACACACCGATGCAGCCGACACCGACTTCAGCCTCTTCATTATCGAACGCCACGCCGGTTTGCGCGGCTTCAAGACAGGTTTTGATCAGCGTGTCCGTATTGCGGATCGTATTGGCGGTCATGGCCAGCAGACCGGTGCGTTCGGCGTAACGGGTCATCGCGGGCACACCCTCCGCACCCAGCAGGATTTTGCCCACGGATGTCACGTGCAGCGGCGCCCGGGTGCCGATTACCTGTTCCACACGCATCATGCGATTGGGAACGGAGCGCTCCACATACACCACCTCATCCCCTTCCCGCACGGTGAGATTGACGCTCTCGCCCAACTCATCGCGCAGGGCATCGAGTACGGGCAAGGCGATTTCCCGCCAGCGCGGGGCCGGACGCGCCCTGGCCGCCAGTCGCACCATGGCGCTGCCCAACGCGTAACCGTCCGGATGTTTGTCGACCCAGTGATGATCCGCCAATGCCGCCAGAATGCGGTGCGCGGTAGAGGGATGCAGACCACATTCTGCCGCCACGACTTTCAATGTGACCGGATGCGGGTAACGCGCCAGCGCCTGCATCAGGCACACGGCGCGGTCGATGACCTGAATACCGCCTGCGCGTTCGCCGGATTCGTTCATGCCAGATTCACTCATCAAGGGCGCTCCTTCTCAAGGACCAATCGGATAAATTTCACACGATCAAATCAAACCCAGTTTAATTTCACATTGTGAAAACGATTTTGCATTGAGAAATTATGAAAGCTCGTTAAAGTCCTCGTCAAGGTAAAAAACACCGCCAACCAACTTATCAGATCGACTGCACAGAACAACCGAAACTTAAGGAACGCGACATGAGCAACCCGACATTCACCCAAGGCATTCAATACTTCAATCCCGCGTGGCCGCGTTTCGACGAACTCGCCAGGACACCGGCCGTTCCCGAAGGCGCCACCGCGATTGCCGACGTCCACAGTGAGGCAGCGGCGTTCCAGACCCTGCTCACCGCCGACGCGCTGCGGTATCTCACACTGCAAATCACCGGCTCCAAGGGTTCGGGCCACCCCGGCGGTTATGCCTCCTCTGCCGATGTTCATGCCGCATTGATGCTGCTGGGCCACAAGAACATGGTCACCGAAGTCGGCCACCACGCGCCGGGCTTCTACAGCGCCATGTTCCTGGACCGGTCACTCGAACACATGGGCATCCACACGGTTGAAGAAATGCGCGCACGCTTCCGGGAAAAGCATGGTCTGCTCGGTCACCTTTCCGGTGCGATTCCCGGCTTGCTGGCACCGGCAGGCCCGTTGGGTCAGGGGCAACATTTCGCCATGGCGGGCGCCTACCTGCATCGCGACAAGCTGTTCCCGGTCACCATCGGCGACGGCGGCATGGGCGAACCGTACATCCTGAACGCGATGATGCATTTCAACACCTCCTTTCCGGACATCACGAACTTCCTGCCGATTCTGGTCTGGAACGGTTATAGCCAGGAACACCATTCCATGTGCTCGCTGTGGAGCAACGAACGCATGAAGGAATACTGGCATGGGCATGGCTTCAAGGAAGTCATTCTCATCAACGCCAAGGATTTCGACGATGCCGGGCAGAAAGGCGAGTATGTCGATTCGACCCTGTTCTCGCACGAGGCCCGTCTGGCCTTCGGCAAGGCTGTCCTCGCAGCCACCAACAAGGCGGCGAAATCCGCGCTGGGCGGCACGTTCACCGCGCTCATCATCAAGCAGATCAAGGGGGCGGGCGTTCACACGCACGGTGCCAAGTCGCACAACCTGTATCCGGCCGATACGCTCGACAAGCCACACATCATCGATGCGCTGAAGACCCGTGCGCTGGCGCCGGAAGCCTGGGCGCTGGTTCGCAGCAATCTCGTTCGCGCCGGTGGCGGATCGGCGGTTCATACCGCGGTGACCGAGCACGAATTGCCGCTGGCCGATCTCGGCACGCTGCCGATCCAGAATTTCACCGTCGGCGAGTCGCAGGTTCCGGCCACGGTATTCGGTGCACTGGTTGCGCACGTCGGCCAGAAGGATCCGCGTTTCATCGTCACCAATGCGGACGGGAACGAAGCCTCGGCCATGAAGAACATCAACGACGCGCTCAAGATTCGTCACCCCTCGACCGACCCGCTGTACAACCAGGTTCCAACCGGCCGTGTCTACGAGCCGTTGAATGAAGACGCCTGCGCCGGTCTGGCTGCCGGTCTCGCGCTGTTCGGTTCGCGCGCCATCTGGTTGTCGTATGAAAGCTTCGCGATCAACGGCTGGCCGATCGTTCAGACCGTCGCCCAGGCAATGGCCGAACTGCGCCGCAAGACACCGTCGATGATCAGCATGTTCACCGCCGGTGCGCTGGAACAGGGCCGAAACGGCTGGACGCATCAACGTCCGGAAATCGAAGGCCACTTCGCCGCGATGATGAAGAACGGCAACAGCTTCCTGCTCTACCCGGCCGATGCCAACATGATCCAGGCCGCCTACGCCTGGGCGCTGAACAGCTACAACAAGTGCATCACCATCGTTGCGTCGAAAACGGCACTGCCGGTCTACACCACACCGGAACAGGCCAAGACGGCCATTGAGCAAGGTGCTGTGACTCTGTACGAAAGCGCGGGTGGCGACAAGACCGTCGTCCTCGCAGCCACGGGCGACATGGTCTTCCTGCCGGTTTTCGCCGCGAAGGATGAACTGGAAAAGGCAGGCTTCAAGGTACGCATCGTTGCCGCCGCCAATCCGCGTCAGCTCTATCGTCCGACCGATGTCGCCTGGGACAGCGTGCCCGAGTCCGACAATGGCTTCATGAGCGACGCGGCGTTCAACGCCCTGTTCGATGGCGACATGCTCGTCGCGGTCAGTGGCGGTTCATCCGCACCGTTGGAGCCGATCCTGGTTCGCAGCCGTGCCGCCCGTCGCGACGTATTCTCGTGGAAGCGCGGTGAAACCACCGCCAGCCCGCAGGAACTGTTCGAGCTGAACGGCATGACCGGCACCGACATCGCCGCACGCGTCAAGGCTGCGTTCTAAGCAAGAGCCGTCGATCAGCTACGCCATGAATAGGCCCCAAATAGGCCAAGAATAGGTAACAGATTGTGCAAACCAAGATTATTGCGCTGGACGACGACCCGACCGGTTCGCAAACCGTCCACGGTTGTCTACTGCTGACCCGGTGGGATGAAGCCACGTTGCTCGAAGCGCTCGATGACGAGTCGCCGCTGTTTTTCGTGCTCACCAACACCCGGGGCATGGATGCGGCCAGTGCGGCGCGAGTGACCCGTGAGGTATGCCGCAACCTCAATGCGGCACTCAAAACCCGCAGCGAGGCCGGGCATCCGATCAATCCGATTCTGGTCAGCCGCTCGGACTCGACCCTGCGCGGTCACTACCCGGTCGAAACCGACGTGATCGCCGAAGAACTCGGCCCGTTCGACGCACATTTCCTCGTTCCGGCTTTCATCGAAGCGGGGCGAATCACGCGCAACAGCCAGCATTACCTGCTGGTGGATGGCAAGCCGGTGCCCACGCATGAAACCGAATTCGCCCGAGACTCGGTCTTCGGTTACAGCACCAGCTACCTGCCCGATTACGTGGCCGAAAAAACAGCCGGGCGCATTCCGGCCGAAGCGGTCACTCGTTTCGTGCTGGACGAGATTCGCGGCGACGGCATCCAGTCCAAGCTGGCTGGCCTGAACGGTAATGCCTGCGCCGTAGTCGACGCGGAAACCCAGGACGATCTGAACCGCTTCGCCCGCGACGTGATGGCCGTGGCCGCGACCGGAAAACGTTTCCTATTTCGCAGCGCCGCCAGCCTGCTCACGGCGCTGGCCAACCTGCCGCCGCAACCGATTTGCGCCGAATCGATGCATCACTTCGTGCGAAACGGCAAACCGGGCGCGGTGGTCGTGGGTTCGCACGTCAAAAAGACCAGCGAACAGCTCGAAGAACTGCTCAAGGAACCGGACATCGTACCCATCGAGGTCGATATCGAACGCATCGATACCGATAACGACGCACTGGTGGGCGATGTTCTGGCTGCCGCCGAACGGGCATTTGCCGACGGCAAGACCTCGGTCATCTTCACGAGCCGGGTGGAAAAAACATTTGCCGATCAGGCGACTCGATTGGCCTTCGGCGAGCGGGTTTCGGCCACGCTGATGAAGATCGTCGCCGGGCTGCCCGGGGAACTCGGCTGGTTGATCAGCAAGGGAGGCATCACCTCCAACGACGTGCTGTCCACCGGCCTGAACCTCAAGGCATCCCGCGTGCTGGGCCAGATCCTGACCGGTTGCTCCGTGGTTCGCTGCCCCGCCGATCACCCCCGCTTCCCCTTGTTGCCGGTGGTGATTTTCCCCGGCAATGTGGGTGATCGCTTCGCCGTGGCCGAAGCCTGCCGCAGGTTGCGCGGCCGCTGAGCCTCAAAAAAAGATAGGGGGAAGACGCATGAGCATTGCCGCTGAACTCGCCGACGAATCGACGCCGCTCTGCCCGGAGCGGCGGAACACGCTGATCCAGCGACTGCGCGCCATCCTGCCGGATACGGCCCTGCTCACCACGACCGAAGCCATGAAGCCATTCGAGTGCGACGGCTTGGCAGCGATCAAACGCATGCCCGCCGTGGTGGCACTGCCCGAAACCGTCGAACAGGTTCAGGGCGTGCTGCGACTGTGCAGCGAACTGGAAATTCCGGTGGTGGCGCGCGGCGCAGGTACGGGATTATCCGGCGGGGCGCTGCCCAGTGCGGACGGTTTGCTGCTCAGCCTGGCGAAGTTCAAGCAGATTCTGCACATCGACTCGGTCAACCGCACCGCGCGCGTCCAACCCGGCGTGCGCAACCTCGCCATCTCCGAGGCGGCGGCGCCCTCCGGCCTGTATTACGCGCCCGATCCGTCCTCGCAGATCGCCTGCACCATCGGCGGTAACGTGGCGGAAAACTCCGGCGGCGTGCACTGCCTGAAATATGGCCTGACGGTGCACAACGTGCTGGAAGTCACCTTCATCACCATGGAAGGCGAGAAGATGACCGTCGGCGGCCCGACGCTCGACACGGCGGGCTACGACATTCTTGCCCTGATGAACGGCTCCGAAGGCATGCTGGGCGTCATGATCGAAGTACTGGTGCGCCTGTTGCCCATTCCGGAATGCGCCAAGGTATTGATGGCCGGGTTCGATTCCCTCGAAAACGCGGGGCAGGCCGTGGCCGATATCATCGCCGCAGGGATCATTCCCGCCGGTCTCGAAATGATGGACAACAATGCCATCCGTGCCGCCGAGGCGTTTGTGCACGCGGGCTATCCGACTGAGGCCGCCGCCATTCTGCTCTGTGAACTCGACGGCACGGCCGAAGAAGTCGCCGAACTCCTGGCCGAAGTGGAGGCCGTGGTTCAGCGCTCCGGGGCCACGGGATTATGGATCGCCCGCAACGACGAGGAACGCGCCCGCTTCTGGGCTGGTCGCAAGGCGGCTTTCCCCGCCGTCGGCCGCCTCTCGCCCGACTATTACTGCATGGATGGCACCATCCCGCGCCGCGAACTCGCCTCCGTGCTCACACAGATCGACGCCATGAGCCATGAATTCGGGCTACAAGTCGCCAACGTCTTCCATGCGGGCGACGGCAATCTGCACCCGCTGATTCTCTTCGATGCAAACAAACCCGGCGAGCTCGACCGGGCGGAAGCCTTCGGTGAACGCATCCTGACGCTCTGCGTGGATGTTGGTGGCAGCGTGACCGGCGAGCATGGCGTCGGCGTGGAGAAACTCGCCCCGATGTGCGCGCAGTTCAAGCCAGAGGAACTCAGGCAGTTCTACGCCATCAAGGCCGCTTTCGATCCGCTCGGCCTGCTGAACCCAGGCAAGGCGGTGCCGACGCTGCAACGCTGTGCCGAATTCGGCGCGATGCACGTGCATCACAACCATCTGCCCCACCCCGATTTACCGCGTTTTTAAGAGGCGCGCATCACCGTGATCGATCAAGACATCAGCGCAGAACTGGCCGAACGCGTCCGGCAGGCCTACAACCAAGACCAGCCCGTATCGATTACCGGCAGCGGCAGCAAGTCATTTCTCGGACGAGAACCCGGCCCGGAATCGATCCGGCTCGATCTCACGCCACACTGCGGCATTCTCAATTATGAACCGGCAGAACTGGTGCTGACCGCGCGCGCCGGGACGCCACTGGCCGAGATCGAACGCGTACTCGCTGCGCAAGGCCAGATGCTGCCGTTCGAACCGCCCCAGTTTCAGGGGCAAGTGGATGGAACGGGCACACTGGGCGGTGCCGTTGCCGCGGGTCTGTCCGGCCCGGCCCGGCCATGGCAAGGGGCGGTGCGCGATGCCGTGCTGGGCGTTCGGCTCATCAACGGCCAGGGGCAAATCCTGAAATTCGGCGGTCAGGTGATGAAAAACGTCGCCGGATACGACGTCTCCCGCCTGATGGTCGGCGCATTCGGCACCCTGGGCGTGCTGCTCGACATATCCGTGCGCGTCGTCCCCATGCCGCGCGCGCAGCAGAGCCAGATCGTCACCGTCTCTGCCGAAGAGGCACTGGCACGCTTCGCCGAGTGAAACCAGAGCGCATTGCCCATTACAGCGGCCACCTTTGCCGATGGGCAACTTCGAGTGCGACTGGGAGGCGCGCAAAGCGCCGTCCACAAGGCCGTACTACGCATCGGCGGTGACACGCTGACCGAAACGGATGCCACGCGCTACTGGCAGGACCTGCGCGACCATCGGCTCGATTTTTTCCAGCCGGATATCGCGCCCGTCGATAACGATCTCTGGCGCGCAGCCGTCCCGCTCACGACACCGATCGACGCACTACCCGTTACCCGGCAACTCATCGACTGGGGTGGACAGCAACGCTGGGTACACCTGACATCGGATCAAGCGACAGAATTCCGAACGATGGTTGCCAGACACTCAGGGCACGCAACCCTGTTCCGTCCGGCAAAATCCAAGCCGGCGGATACGGAACGTTTCCAACCGCTGCCTCCGCCCCTGCTCGCCCTGCACCAACGCATCAAGAAGGCGATGGACCCCAAGGGGATCTTGAATGCCGGGCGACTTTTTCTGGAATAAACAACCTGTTATCACAAGGCGACACGTTATCGTATGCAAACCAATCTCCGCGCCGATCTGATCAACACCCCCAGAGGCATCGAGGCCGAACGCATTCTGCGCGCCTGCGTGCACTGCGGGTTCTGCAATGCCACTTGCCCGACTTATCAATTGCTGGGCAATGAAGACGACGGCCCACGCGGGCGTATTTATCTGATCAAGCAAATGCTTGAAGGCGCACCGGTGACCGAGACCACCCGCACGCATCTGGATCGCTGCCTGACCTGCCGCAACTGCGAGACCACCTGCCCTTCCGGCGTGGAATACGGCAAGCTCGTCGATATCGGCCGCACGGAGGTCGAAACCCAATCGCCCCGCTCAACCTCATCACGTTTCTATCGTTATGTTCTGCGCCGGAGCCTGCTTTCACCCCGGCTGTTTGCACTGGCACTGGGCGGTGCGCGCCTGTTCCGCCCACTGTTGCCCGACAGTCTGAAAAAGAAAGTCCCTGCGTTTCGAGTTGCTGGCAGCTTGCCCGCCTCCGTTCACTCCCGGCAGATGATTCTGCTCGAAGGCTGTGTGCAACCGGCACTCTCACCCGACATCAACGGGGCTGCACGCCGCGTGTTCGATGCACTGGGCATCAGCCTCGTGGCCGCACCTTCTATCGGCTGCTGCGGTGCGATCGAACATCATCTGGACGCCGAAGAAGCCGCGCGCGCGACCATGCGCCGCAACATCGATGCCTGGTGGCCGCTCGTCGAATCCGGCGCGGAAGCCATTATCGTCACGGCCAGCGGCTGCGGCCTGCAGGTCAAGGACTATGGTCATGCACTGGCGCAGGATGCCGATTACGCCGCCAAGGCTGCGAAGATTTCCGCACTCACCCGTGATCCCATCGAGGTCTTGCTGGCCGAACAGGACAACCCCAAATGGGCGGATTTGCGTTCGCGCCAGACGGCAAAGAAGACGCGTCGCATCGCCTTTCACCCCCCGTGCACGCTTCAGCATGGGCAGAAGCTCAAGGGCAAAACGGAAAAACTGCTGACCGATCTCGGCTTTGAACTCACGCCCGTACCCAATGCGCACCTGTGCTGCGGCTCGGCAGGTACCTACTCGATTCTGCAACCGGAACTTTCCGGCCAGCTCAAGAAACAGAAGATTCAGGCACTGGAGTCCGGCGAACCCGAACTGATCGCCACCGCCAACATCGGCTGCCAGACGCATCTGGCAAGCGGAACGGAACGGCGCGTGGTGCACTGGCTTACGCTGATCGACCCGGCGGCGACAGCGGCCGCCTGACTAGCGCCGTAGCTTCTCGTTGTACGGTGCAGTCACACGCGCTGTTGCAAGGTCAGAGCAAACGGACATGTGCCGCAGCCCGGCGGGCTTTTTCGCGCGCGGCATCCGTCGTTTCATCCAATGCCAACATCACGCCCATCCGACGTTTGCCCGCAATCCCAGGCTTGCCGAACCAACGCAATTGGGTATCCGGCGCTTCGAGCGCTTCAACCAGCCCGGTCACCACCGGTGACGTACTGTTACCCTCAAGCAGCAAGGCCACCGAAGCGGCCGGGCCACGGGTTCTGATATTGGGAATCGGCAAGCCGAGGAAGGCGCGCACGTGCAGGGCAAACTCGGAGAGATCCTGCGAGATAAGCGTCACCATGCCGGTATCGTGTGGACGGGGCGACACTTCACTGAACCAGACCTGATTGCCCCGCACGAATAGCTCCACGCCAAACAGACCATAGCCGCCCAAAGCATCAACCACCTTGGCGGCGATTTGTTCCGACTGTGCCAAGGCAGTCGCCGACATGGCCATCGGCTGCCAGCTCTCGCGGTAATCGCCATCGACCTGCACATGACCAATGGGCGGACAAAACGCGATACCACCGCGGTGGCGCACCGTCAGCAAGGTGATTTCATAGTCGAAATCGATCATGGATTCCACGATCACCCGTCCGCCCCCGGCACGCCCGCCCGCCTGCGCATAATCCCACGCTGCTTGAATCTGCGCTGTCGAGCGCACGACCGACTGCCCTTTGCCCGAAGAACTCATGACCGGCTTGACGACGCAGGGCAAACCGATCTGCTCGATTGCCTGCGTAAAATCCGCCAGCGAATCTGCGAAGACATAGCGACTGGTCGGCATCCCCAACTCTTCGGCGGCCAGGCGGCGGATACCCTCACGATTCATCGTCAAGCGGGCCGCACGCGCATTCGGCACCACCTGCCAGCCCTCGGCTTCGAGTTCCACCAGCGTCTGGGTCGCGATCGCCTCGATTTCCGGCACGATCAGTGTGGGTTTTTCCCGTTCGACCAAGGCACGCAAGGCACTGCCATCCAGCATGTCGATTACGAACGCGCGGTGGGCCACCTGCATGGCGGGCGCGTTCGCATAACGATCCACGGCGATGACTTCCAGCCCAAGCCGCTGCGCTTCAATCGCCACTTCCTTGCCCAACTCACCGCTGCCCAGCAGCATGATGCGCACCGCAGAAACGGACATGGGCGCGCCCAGTTGGGTTACCGGTTGATTCATATGAGCGGATGGAGAAACCATGTTGTCAGTACCAAAATCAAGTTTGAAGCCAGTCTGGATAACGACGACCAGATCCGGATGAAAAACGAATCAATGCCGATCAATCGGCCAGCGTACGTGATAAGTCCAGATCCACGGCATCCACACCGCTGCCATGAAAGACGATGAGGCCAGGATATCGAGCAGCGCCGGAGGGCGAAAACTCGAACCCGAACTGACGCTCAATAATGAAGTGACCATTTGATCGACGCAAGCGCATGCGCCGCAAACCGACTGAATCGTCCAACAACTGCACATCCGCCCGATCACAGGCGCTTTTGGCCAATGCCAGCGCACGTCGATGAAACGTGTCCTGTTGCCACCAGAAGACGGCTAAACCCACGATAATCATCAAAATCAGCACATCACCAAAACTCAAGATAAAAGCCCCTCCGGTAATCATGCGGCCAGCGCAGCATCATAGACCAGACAAGCCATATCCTTATCACTCCTTATAAAACACCCAGAAGCAACAACCTACTTGCGTCCTTGGCCAAGCGCTTTATAATGCAAGGCCTTTTTATTGCCCGGTTGCGAATTACCCCTTGACTCGCACTTCGAGACAAGTTCATGCTTCTGGCAATTTTTACCCAATCAATTCAACAGGATAGACATTTTCATGCCATCAGTACGTGTTCGGGACAACGAGCCCTTTGAAGTTGCAGTTCGTCGGTTTAAGCGCTCTTGCGAGAAAGCAGGCATCATCAGTGAGTTGCGTGAGCGCGAGTTCTACGAGAAGCCGACGACCGAACGCAAGCGTAAAAACGCTGCCGCTGTCAAACGCAACCAAAAGCGCCTGTCCAAAGAACAATCACGTCGCGTTCGCCTGTTCTAAGAAACTGCTACCGCGTTACAGAGGAATATCGGCATGAGCGCCCTCAAAGCCCGGCTGACCGACGACATGAAGCTGGCAATGAAATCCGGCGACAAGTCGCGCCTGGGCGTTATTCGCCTGTTGCTGGCGGCCATCAAGCAAAAGGAAGTCGATGAACGCATCACATTGAGTGATGACGACGTTCTCGCCATTCTGGTCAAGCAATCCAAGCAGCGGCGCGAATCGATCGACCAGTTCAAAACAGCCGGTCGTGATGATTTGGTAAAAACCGAGCAGTTCGAACTCGAGGTCATCGAAACCTACCTCCCAGCAAAACTCAGCGAAGCGGAAATCCGGCAGATCATCACCGATGCCATTGCCGCAACCGGAGCGCAGGGTGTTGCCCAGATGGGCGCCGTCATGAACGCCGTTCGCGCCAAAGTAGCCGGGCGCGCGGATCTTGCCGCTGTCAGCCAGTGGGTCAAGGCGGCACTCGGCGCCTAAACATTCGACGCTCGGCATCAAGTTGGCCTAGACTGATGTTTCAACCACAGGCAAACCGCTTGCGGTGTCCGCGGACGGGTATCCCCTTCTTATAAAATTTAAATCAAATGGGTAATGGGCAATGGCTGATCATTTCCAATTTTTGAACGTGCCGCGCCAGGATCCGGAAAAGAAACCGGCCACCGAGCGTGTGACTCAATTTGGCGAAATTTACGGCCAATTCAATCCAGAGAAGGCGGCAGAACAAGCCGATCGCTGTCTTGAGTGCGGCAACCCGTACTGCGAATGGAAATGCCCGGTCCATAACTACATTCCCAACTGGTTGAAGCTGATCGCCGAAGGCAACCTGCTCGAAGCGGCCGAGATGTCGCACAAGACAAACTCCCTGCCCGAAATCTGTGGCCGCGTTTGCCCGCAGGATCGCCTGTGCGAAGGCGCTTGCACACTGAATGACGGCTTCGGCGCCGTCACCATCGGCTCGATTGAAAAATACATTACCGACGAGGCGTTCAAGCTCGGTTGGCGACCGGATATGTCCAAGGTCGTCCCGACCAACAAACGCGTCGCCATCGTCGGCGCCGGCCCGGCAGGATTAGGCTGCGCCGATATCCTCGCCCGTCACGGCGTCAAGGCGGTGGTATTTGATCGCCACCCGCAAATCGGCGGCCTGCTCACCTTCGGCATCCCCCCCTTCAAGCTCGATAAATCCGTTCTTGAGACCCGTCGACGCATTTTCGAAGAAATGGGCATCGAATTCCGCCTGAACACAGATGTCGGGACCGACATCTCCATGGACACCCTGCTGGAGGAATATGACGCCGTATTCCTGGGCATGGGCACCTACACGGCAATGGAGGGTGGCTTTCCGGGCGAAGATCTTGACGGCGTGCACAAAGCACTGCCCTTTTTGATCGGCAACATCAATCGCCTGATGAACTACCCGGGCAACGATCCCTTTATCGATGTTTCAGGCCAACGGGTCATCGTATTGGGCGGTGGCGATACGGCCATGGACTGCACCCGAACCTCGCTTCGCCAGCAGGCGGCACAAGTGACCTGTGTGTATCGCCGCGATGAAGAAAACATGCCCGGTTCACGGCGGGAAGTCGCCAATGCACGTGAAGAGGGCGCTGAATTCCTGTTCAACCGCCAACCGATCGAAATCGTCGGTGAAAACGGCCGCGTAACCGGCGTTCGCTTCGTAAACACGCGTCTGGGTGAACCGGACCATCGAGGACGTCGCAGCCCCGAAGTCATCCCTCACTCCGAACACATCGTTGAAGCAGATACGGTACTTATCGCTTTTGGTTTCCGCCCCTCGCCAGCCCCTTGGCTCAAGCAGATCGGCATTGAAACCGACAGCAGTGGTCGCGTGATAGCCAACCAGAGCCCGCACAGCCCCGCATTCCAGAC
>NZ_JAQTTX010000110.1 GCF_028710545.1 Halothiobacillus sp.
GGCCTCTGGCGCGATACTGGCCGCCACCATGAAAAAGGCAGCCGATGAAATATCTGCGGGCACATCGATCTGACGGGCAATGAGTTGGCCGCCACCTTCAAGACACGCCGTCGAACCCTCGCGCGCAACCGGATAACCAAACCCGGTCAACATACGCTCGGTGTGGTCCCGCGTTGGCGCCAGTTCTGTCACGCAGGTCTTGCCTTCTGCATACAGCCCGGCCAGCAGAACACAGGATTTGACCTGCGCACTGGCCATCGGCAGGGTGTAATCGATTGCCTTCAGACGTTGCCCGCCACGTATTGTGAGTGGAGAACGGCCACCCTCAGCCGACTCGATGACCGCACCCATTTGGGTCAGCGGATCAATCACCCGTTTCATCGGCCGCCGTGAAAGGGATTCATCGCCTTCCAACACGCTATCGAACGACTGCCCGGCGAGAATCCCCGCCATCAAGCGCATCGATGTGCCTGAGTTCCCCACATACAACGGATGTTCGGGGGCTTTCAAACCATGCAGACCCACACCACTGACTCGCACTCGTCCGTCAACAGGCTCGCTAATCTCAACGCCCATCGCGCGGAAACAGCGCAGTGTGTTCAGGCTGTCTTCACCTTGAAGAAAACCGGTAATTTCGGTCGTGCCATAGGCGAGCGCACCCAGCATGATTGATCGGTGGGAGATGGATTTGTCACCCGGAACCCGTAAGGAACCCTGGAGGCTCACCCGTCCGGGCTGCGTGATGTACGTCACCGCCGAAGGCGCTGGTTTTGTAGCAACATTCATGTCAGACACTCAAAAAAATCAGGATTGGGATGTTGCAGGACAGTACAGTGCGTCCCGAACGGCCTTGGCGTCAGCAAATAGCTTTTCGACACCGGCACTGTCACCCGCTTCGATCAACTGCCGCAGTCGATTTAACTCGACCAGATAGTGATCCAGCATCGGCAGCAATTCATCTCGGTTCGCGACACAGATATCGCGCCACATTTGCGGATCGGAGCTCGCAATGCGAGAAAAATCGCGGAAACCGCCTGCGGCATAACGGAATACCTCGTACCGCTCTTCAAGGCGGGACAAGGCGGACACCAAACCGAAGGCGGCCAGATGAGGCAAATGACTGGTTGCCGCCAACACATGATCATGGTGCTGGACACTCATCTGTTCGACGACAGCCCCGACGCTTTGCCAAAGATCGACGGCACGAGCCACCATCTCGGTAGAGTTTTCATTGATGGGCGTAAGAATCACGCGGTGATCGACAAACAAGCTGGCGAACGCCGCATCGGGGCCACTGCGTTCGGTACCGGCAATCGGATGACCGGGAACGAACTGCCCCCACTGCGCGGGGCTCAAAGCCGATTTGGCTGCCGCGACCACAGAGCCTTTCACGCTGCCACCATCGGTGATTAATGCGTGAGGATCGAGTTCCGGGGCAATTTCTGCGAAAACCGAAGCCATCGCCTGCACCGGCGTGGCAATAAACACGACATCGGCACCACGCACCGCCTCAGCAGCAGAATCGACAGGCCGATCAATCAGTCCCAGCTCGCGCGCGCGAAGCCGGGTCTGCAATTGACGGCTATAACCCACCACCTCACCGACCAGACCCCGTTCCTTGAGTGCCAGACTCAAGGAACCGCCGATCAAACCCAGACCAATAAGTGCCAGACGGTTGATCATCACCCGAATCTAACCCTTAGTTGCCCGAAGTGACGTCAGTACACGGTCCATCGCGGCCAGTACGCGTTCATTCTGAGCCTGCGTACCAATTGTGCTCCGGATATGGCACGAAAGCCCACCGGTATCGGTTTTGCCGCCCAAAGGCCGCACAATCACGCCTTCGCGAAGCAAGGCATCAAACACGAGCCCGGCGGGCAAACCTGTATTTACGGTGACGAAATTGGCAAGCGATGGAATAACAGACAGACCCCGTGACGCCAAGGCATCGACCATGAAGGCCAACCCGACAGCATTCACCGCGCGGCTATGCTGGATGAAATCCTCATCACCCAGCGCAGCTTCAGCCGCCCTGAGCGCAAGACTGTTGACGTTGAATGGCTGCCGCACCCGATCGAGCATGGCGATCACCTGAGGATGACCTACCGCAAAACCCACGCGCAACGCGGCCAATCCATAAATTTTGGAGAAGGTTCGCGTCACCAGCACATTCGGGAATTCGCGCGCCAATGCCAAACCATCGGGAAAACGACCATCGGCATAAAAAGCACGATCGACGTATTCACTGTAAGCCTCGTCAAGAACCACAACGACATTCTCTGGCACAGCTTCCAGAAACGCGCGCAATTCAGGCTCACTGACCCAGGTACCTGTCGGATTGTTCGGGTTGGCCAGAAAGACCACGCGGGTATCGGCATCGATGGCGGCAGCCATGGCAGGCAGATCCGCACCATAAGGCATGGTCGGATGATCGGAAGGAAGCGCAGGCACAATTTTAGCCTGCGCGCCCGTGGCCTGGGTTGCCAGAGCGTAAACCGCAAAGGCATGAGCCGAGAACACGGCAATACGCCCCGGCGCCAGATACGCGCGCGCAACCAGTTCCAGCAGATCATTCGAGCCATTGCCCAGCGTGATCGCAGAGGGCGCCACATCGAACTTTTTCGCAATGGCGGTTTTCAGTGCGTAGCCGCTGCCATCGGGATAAATATTCAGATCATCCAGCGACTGGACCGCCGCGCGCGCGCGCGGGCTGGCACCCAGGGGATTCTCGTTGGAAGCCAACTTGATAATGTCGGTCAGACCAAATTCGCGCGCGACTTCATCAACGGGTTTGCCGATGACGT
>NZ_JAQTTX010000066.1 GCF_028710545.1 Halothiobacillus sp.
GGCAAATGCGTGGATGTGCCGGAACACTTCGATCAACCGTGCTGGCCGACCGAACACGCGCGCCAGATACTGACGCGACGCGCGCCTGGCCGCGGGCACGAACAACAAAAAATACAGCGCGATCGGGTAAAGCGCCAAGCGGCTCACGCGGCGCCCCAGATGTCGCGAGAGCCACAGCATCACGCGCAACATGAACTGGCTGCCCCGTTCGGGGTGCTGTTGCCATTCGACCTTGGCGGATGCATTCATGCGTGCTTCGCCTTGGCATCACTCGCCTCATCATTCTTTTGGCGACTCAACACGCCCGAGACGGCGACCGGGTTTGTTTCCCCAGCGTGAAGATGCAATGTAAATCGGCACCGGTCGGCTTCGGCTTGCAAGTCCAGCGTCACGCGCGCATCCGGCAACACGGGATGCGCAAACTTGGCCTGTTCGATGCGCAAGGCCGCAGACGAAACCTGCCAATATGCGGCCACGCGCTCCACAATCCAATCCAGCAGCAAGGCGCCCGGCACCAGCGGATGGCCGGGGAAATGGCCTGCAAACACGGGATGATCGGCCGGAATACGCCATGAGGGTTGATCTTTGGATGCCAGAGCCGCGAGATGCTGATCAAGGATGGCCTGCAAGGCGATTTGCGGCAGTTTGCCGGTCGCGTTATAGGGCAAGCTTTCCACCAGAATGAGGGGGCGGGGCAGAAATACCGGGTCGAGCCGGTCACGCAGGGCGGCCAGAATATCCGCCGCATTCGACGCCGGGGCCACAACCACGGCGCACAATCGCGTGATGACCTGATCTTTCCCGGCTCGATCTTTTCCGGCCCGATTTTTCCTGGCCTGATTTTTCTTGGGCTCGGGCAGGAAAAATACCCCGTCGGTTACGCCGTCAATGGACTTGATCTGGGCCGTGAGGTAATTGAGTGAACTGCGCTTGCCCGCCATATTGACCTGATCGGCAACGCGCCCCAGCAAATCAAACCGACCATCCGCCCGCAGATGGATGCGATCGGACAGCATGACCGGCGCTTCGATGTGTTCGCCGTTGGCGATAAACAGTTCATCGTTTTCTTCCGGGTGGGCTTTGGTTAGCGTGATGCCCGCAAACAACGTCCAGGCCGTCGATTGCGTCGGGCGTCGGGTGGCGATCTGACCGGTTTCCGTACTGCCGTAGATTTCAAACAGCGGCGCGCCGGTCACACGCTCGGCCCGCTCGGCCAGTTCGGGTGAAAGAGGTGCCGTGGCCAGAAGCAGGCGGTCAATTTTGGGCAGCGCGATTTGTGCATCCAGCAGGGCCTGCAAATGGAACGGCGTAGTCACGAGCATGCGCGGCTCGGGCATGGCATCGAGCGCGGCTACGATATCTGCCGGATAAAACGGCTTGCCGGACCACAGCGGGCAGCGCCCGATCAGGCAAAGCAGCACCAGCGATTCGAAACCGAACATGTGTTGCGGCGGTACGGTGCCGACCAGACTCACGGGACTCCAAAGCGCCAACTGCTGCAAGGCGGCCTCGACGTTCCGTACCAGTTTGCCCCAGGTTTTGTTGTGGGGCATCGGCAGGCCGGTCGAACCGCTGGTGAAGACCTGGGCCACGACATGCTCAGGTTTAATCTTAGGGCACCTCGAAAAACCTACTGAACGCGAAGCTGGTGGCAGCCCGCGACCCGATTGCTGCGTTGGGCGGTGCTCGCTTCCTAACGCGTAGCTGGCGCAAGCCAGCCTATCTGTTTGATATGTCTCGGTCGCTGCGCTCCGTCCGCCTTGCACTCGGGCCGCTAACGCGGAGCTGGCGTCAGCCCGTGACGGTTTTTCGAGGTGCCCCTTAACCGATTCAGCCAAAAAATCCGGCGACGGCTCCCGATGACAGCGATTTGCCAAAGAAATATGATCCAGGGAAAGGTGAGCCAGGGAAAGATGGGCCAAGGAAAAGTGGGGATAAGGAAACGGCCAATCGTCGTGATCGTGCAGACAAAGTGCGTCGGGCGTGTCGATAAAAATCTGACGGAGTGTTTCGCCCGTAAAGGTCGAGGGCAGAAGATTGGTTTTCCCCGCGACGATCGTGGCGGCGAAGCCCACCATGAAACGATAGCGATCCTGACAAAGATTGACGATGAACTGGTGCGCGCACGGCCCAGTCGTCAAATTACCAGCCAGCGCCTCGGCATCGGCCATGAATTGCCGTGCCGTGATGGCGTGCTTATCGCCACCCTGCTGACGGTAGAGCAGGATCTGATCGGGATCGGCAAAAACCAGCGGTAACGAATTCATCAACGCGTTCATTTGGACGTCGGGGTTTCCGCAGTCGCGTTCTGATACTTGCCTTGGGTGCGGCGAGCCAGCACAGAACGGCGATAGGCACGAAAGGCACTCAGCGGGCCGAGCTGATCTTCCGGCGGCAGAACGCGGCGTCGCACCAGGTATTCCGCCCCGAACATCAGCACCAACAAGGGCAACGTGAGGCTATTGGCAAAAATGGACCATATCGTGATGGGCGCGAACAGATACAAGAGGATCGACGTGATCGCCATTGCGAAGAAAAAAATCGTCCATGCCTGCGTCACGCGCGTCGTGTACTGCACCAGCAGAGGCGTCATCCGGGGGTGCAGCACGCCCGCGAATTGCGTACACACCGGTTGGCGATTGCGCCACAAGCTACGGCCGAACCAGAACCCCAACAGCAGGTTCGCCGTGAGGTGTTGCAAGAGATAGATCAGACTGATCCGCGCCTGAAGTTGCGGCAACAGCAGCACGCCGCCGAGAACGATCAACCCGGCGACCGCCAGCGCGATTCTCTTTCCCGCTGTATGCCAAAGCACATCCAGCAGAATCAGGGTGATCGGCAAAAAAGCCAGCACGACCACCGCGGCGGAAACGTCAGCCTTGGGACTCAGAACATTGGCCAAAAACAGATCGAGCCCCAGCAGGAGCAGGATCAGCGTGGCCTTGATGCGACCGAACAGAACGTCGCGCGACATGATTCGGCTTAACAGCTGCGATGCTCGGCGATGTGCTGCGCCAAGTGTCGGAGTGAAGAAAAAATCCGCGTGTTGTTCTCGTCGTCGCTGCGCAGGGCGAAACCATAGCGCTTGGACACCATCATGGCGATTTCAAGAATGTCGATGGAGTCAAGCCCGAGACCCTGGCCGAACAAGGGGGCATCGGCATCGATTTCCGCCGCACTGACTTCCAGATTAAGCCCATCGACAATCAGATTTGCCAGCTCATCAATCAGCGCTTGATCCATAATTTTTTGGCTTTCTTCGGTCATTTCAATTGATCCATTTGTATTTTCGGGGCGAATTATAAGTTGATTCGCCTATCAATTCCCGAATCGTTATTCAAACTAATCATTTACAGGCCTTGAACGCCAGAACCGCATTGCTGCCGCCAAACGCGAATGAACTGCACAATGCCGCCCGCAGGTCGCTACCGTGTTCGGCTTGAGTCATGTGCCGCACACCCGCACACGCTGGGTCGATGGCATCCAGATGAGCGGTGGGAGGAATGGCATCTTGTTGAAGTGCGAGCACCGTGATCAGTGCCTCTATTGCTCCCGTCGCACCCATTACATGGCCATGCATGGATTTGGTCGCGCTCACGGGCAGATGTTCGGCATGGGCGCCGAATACGGTTTTCAGCGCCTGTATTTCCGTCGCATCGCCTTCACGTGTCGCCGTCCCATGGGCATTGACATAACCGATGTCTTCCGGCGCCAGATTGGCCTGATCAAGCGCCTGCTGCAAGGCACGAGCCTGCCCGCGCGCATCCGGTCGCACGAGATGGCTGTGATCGCAACTCGCGCCAAACCCGCTCATTTCGGCCAGAATCGGTGCACCGCGCGCCACGGCATGATCCCAGTCTTCCAGCACCAGTGCGGCGGCACCCTCGGCCAGCACCAGGCCACGACGATCTACGTGAAACGGGCGGCAGGCACGGTACGCCGTATCACGATCGCCCGGCGCCATAACCCGCATGGCCTCCCAGGCGCGCACGACAGCATAGGCCAGTGGCGCATCGGAACCGCCGGTCAGCATGATTTTCGCATCACCGTGACGGATGCGGTTGAATGCCTCACCGATCGCAGCAGCAGCCGAGGCGCAGGCCACGGTATAGGTCAGGCAGGAATTACCCAAGCCCAGTGCAATACCGATTTGCGCCGAGGCGGCATTGTTCATGCCCTGCACGACCGACAGGGGCGAGACGCGCTCCTGTCCATTCTGCCAGAGGTCGCGATAGCCCCGCTCGTAAGCCAGTGTGCCACCGAGCGCCGAGCCCCAGGCCACGCCCGCATCGGTATTTTCATCATCGGCACCGGGCGCAAATCCGGCATGTGCCCATGCCTCGAAGGCGGCGGCCATACCCAGTTGCGTATACCGATCCATGGTGCTGATCATGTGTTTGGGGATGCGTTCGGCCGGATCGAAATCGGCACAGCGCACCGCAGGCACCGAAAGCCCGCGCGGTGCATCATCGGTTTCGTAGAGGGCAACGGCCGACTCACCTGCCAGCATCCGCGTGAAAAAATCCTGTGTGCTTCCGCCGAACGGGCTGACCATGCCTAGCCCGGTTACCGCCACGCGATGCGGCCGCGTCACGATGGTTTGGCTTCGGCTTGCTGGCGGAAACGGGCGATCAGATTCAACAAGTCCTGAACCGTTTCAGGCGTTTGCGTATCATTCGGGATGCTGACGCCGTATTGTTCCTCGAACTCGAAAATCAACTCCAGCAGGGTGAACGAATCGATTCCAAGCGTTTCGAGACGGGCGTCTGGCGTGACGAGCGTCGGATCTGTCTGCGTCCGTTCCTGCAGAAAATCACGAATCAGTTGAATGGCTTCCATAGTCTTTTTTTTAATCAAAATGTGTTCGGTTTCAAGCTCCGGTCTGCACCATGATCTGTGCGAAACAGGAACCGTCCGGACATAGTACCGCACTAGGTGCCCAGGGATGATCTGCACATCGGCACAAATGCAAATCCCTTTTAAATCCCCCTCTTTCCCCCTTTTACAAAGGTGGAGGCGCGCTTGTTCAAAAAGAGGAGGCTGATTCTCCCCCCTTTGAAAAAAAGGGGGCAGGGGGGGCGACTCAGGATTTACACCTATTGTTTCCCTTTGGCCAGTTGCTTCAAGCGCTCGGCAACCAGCTTGGTAATGTCCACGGAAGGCGCGGCATAAACCACCCCATCGGAAAGCACCAGTTGATAACCATTCGCCTTGGCGACGTCCTTGATTGCCCGCAATACAGCCTGCTGCAATTTACCCAGCGCCTCGTTCTTCTTCAGATTGAGATCGTCCTGGAAATCGCTTTGCATTTGCTGGATGCGCAGAATCTTCTGATCCAGCTGCTGGCGTAACGTGCTGCGTTCGGTCTCGTCCATACTCTGCCCACCGTTGTCCAGCCGCCCTTGCAAGGTTTGGGCCTGCTTCTGCAGTGCGCGAATCTCCCGTTCACGAGGAGAAAACTCTCGTTCAAGCTCATGCTTGGCGATATCCGCCTGTGGCGCCTGCTCCAGTAACGCCACCGAATTGACATACCCCACCTTGATCGGCGCGGCCAAGACTTCGGCCTGGGTGGCCGCCGCGAACAGAATAACCAGCACCGACAAACCATAACGCACCGCGCGGCCCATAGCAGAACTCCTGATACTCACTTGTAAAAAAAACCACCTCGAACGAGGGGGAGAGAAATAGTACGCTGGTTGGATCAACGTCCGGGTATTTTGTTTCAGGCCGAACCGGAATGGGGCAGCAAAATTTTATCCAGTGCGTTGGCAAATGCCTGTCGATCCGCCTGATTCAGCTTGGCAGGCCCGCCGGTATTCACGCCGGATTCCCGTAGGGATTCCATGAAATGACGCATGGAGAGGCGTGCTTTGATCGAGTCCGGTGTGTAGTGCTCACCCCGAGGATTCAGTGCCAGGCCGCCCTTTTCGATCACCTCGGCGGCCAGCGGAATATCCTGAGTGATGACCAGATCACCGGCCGACAACCGGCGCACAATTTCATTGTCGGCAACATCAAAACCGCCGGCCACCTGAATGAAGCGCACGGTTGATACGCCGCGCGGAATAGCCAGTGGCTGGTTGGCCACCAGGGTCATCGACAACCCCGTGCGTGCGGCCGCACGAAACAGGATCTCCTTGACCACCACAGGACAGGCGTCGGCATCAACCCAGATATGCATGCGATGCCCTTTCTATAACTCGAAAATCTGTTGCCAAGCGGCCAGCACGACGGCACGCTCCTCGGCGAAATCGGCACAGGGCACTTCCAGCGACTGCTTGTTCAGAGTCCGCCGATGCGACGTGTTGCGCAAACGCTGATAGGCCGACACCAGTCGTTCACTGAGCACGCCGTCCAGCAATCCGGCCTCGGCCAGCGCCCGTAACTGGCGGATATTATCCGTATGCGCCACGATTGGTGGGTGTTCGTGCGCATGGCGCAGCAAAAGGTACTGCACCATGAACTCGATATCGGTGATGCCGCCGATCCCGCGTTTGAGATGGAATGTTTCGCCAGCGCCGGTTTGTCCGTGTTCGGCGCGCATTTTCTGGCGCATCTCCAATACCGCAGCTTTGAGCGTCGCCGGATCGCGAGGCGCACAGAGCACATCCCGGCGGATTGTCGCGAATCGCTCGGCGATCTGGCTCTGCCCGGTGATGAAGCGCGCACGACACAAGGCCTGCGTTTCCCACAGCCAGGCGTGCTGCTTCTGGTACTGCTCGAACCCCTGCAGGCTGGACACGAGCAGGCCGCCCGCACCATCAGGCCGCAGGCGCGTATCGACTTCATACAGCACACCCGAAGGTGTGCGGATGCTGAGGATATGGATGATTTTCTGCGCCAGACGGGCAAAGAAGAGCTGATTGTCGATCGGTTTGCTGCCCGTCGTCATTGCAGACGTATCGGTGGAATCGTGCAGGAATACCACATCGAGATCGGAGCCGTAACCCAGTTCGATTCCGCCCAGTTTGCCGTAGGCGATGATGGCAAACCCCGGTGTGTACGCAACACCCTGCGCATCCACCGCGCGTGGTTCGCCGTGTCGCGCCACCATCTGTTGATAAGCCAGTTGCAGTACTTTTTCCAGCACCACTTCGGCAATCCAGGTCAGCTGATCGGAAACGCGCATGACCGGCAGAATGCCCATGACATCGGCCGCAGCCACCCGCAGCGTGGCCAGTTGCCGGAACCGTCGCAGTTCATCGAACTGGCGTTCTTCGTCATCGGGGAAACGCGCCAGAAAACCGGCAATTTCCTGTGACAGTTCCTGCACATTCGGTTGTCGGTACAGGTTGTCCGCATCGATCAGTTCATCCAGCAGAATCGGCTGCTGCCGCAAGAGTTCGGCAATCCATGGGCTGTCCGAACACAATTGCACCAGATGTTTGAGCGCCGCGGGCTGCTCGATCAGCAAGGCCAGATACACCGATCGACTCAACACAGCATCGACCAGGGCGAGTACCGCGCGCAGTGTTTCGGCGCTGGCGCCATTGGCAGCCACTTCCTGCAACACGCTCGGCATCAGAAGATCCAGACGATGGTGAACCGTATCGCTGATCAGCGGACGAAGATCACGTTTCCACGCCAACAAGGTATCGAGAATCGATTCAGGATCGTCGAACCCCTGCTTGCGCAACAGCCCCTCGGCCGCTTCCGGCGTCAGATTGTTCGACCAGATTTGCTGCATGGGCACCTCGTCCGCGTTGTCGTCGCGCCGGGTTTGCAGAATTTCGCCAAAATAGCGATGAATGCGTTGGCGATGCTGATCCAACGCCGCCATGAATTCTACCCAGGAGGAATAGCCCATGGCCAAGGCCAGACGCGCCTGATCCAGATTATCGAGGGGCAGGGTTTGGGTTTGCCGGTCATGCATCATCTGCAGGCGATTTTCCGCTCGGCGCAGAAAGTCATACCCGGCCAGCAACTCGTCGATGATCCCCGAGGGCAGCTCCTTGAGCCCGCGCAACACCTCCAGCGTTGCCAGGATGCTCCGGCTTTGCAGCTTGGGCTCGCGTCCACCACGCAAAAGCTGATACAACTGGCCGATAAATTCGATTTCTCGAATCCCGCCCGGCCCGAGTTTGATGTTGTCGTGCATGCCCCGACGGCTCATTTCCCGCTCGATGGCCTTTTTCATGTCGCGCAACTGGGCGAAGGCACCAAAATCCAGATATTTGCGATAGACGAAGGGCTTGAGCAGTGCCAGCAACCGCGCCCCCGCCGCCTGATCGCCCGCAATCACGCGCGCCTTGATGAGTGCGTAACGTTCCCACTCGCGCCCAAGCGTCGTGTAATAAAGCTCGGCGGCATCGAAACTCAACGCCAGCGCCCCTTCATCACCGTGCGGCCGCAGGCGCATATCCACACGGAAGACAAACCCGTCCTTCGTGACTTCATTCAACGAACGGATCACCCGTTGGCCCAGCTTGATAAAGAACTCGCTGTTGGCAATGGGTTTGGGGCCGTCGGTTTCGCCTTCTTCCTCAAACAGGAAAATCAGATCGATATCCGAAGAGTAATTGAGCTCGTACCCGCCCAACTTACCCATGCCAAGCACCACCAAGTGCTGTTGCGCACCCTCGGCACCGCGGGGGACACCATGACGCGCCACAAGGACGCGTTCATGCGCCGTCAGCGCCTGTTGCACGCACTGATCGGCCAGATCGGAGAGATCACGCAAGGTTTCCGTCGTCGGCGCAAGCCCGGCCACATCCCGCCAGGCGATGCGCAACATTTCGGCCCGGCGGATGTGGCGCAATCGACGGTCCAGATCCTCGATCGGGCTATCCGCCAATTGCCGCTCGATACGCTCGGCCAAGCCCGTCGGGCCATTCGCGTGGTTCACCTGTTCCAGCAGGAAAGGCCATATATCGGGCTGCTTCGTGATGTTTTCGACGACAAACGGGCTGACTTCGAGCAACACACGAAGCTGGGCGAGCTGACTGACGGAGGCGCCTGCATCACGGGCGGCGGATTCAATATGCGACCGCTTTTCGGGTTCGATCAGATTGATCATGGATGGGCTCTCAATAGAAACGGGGCGCGCCAGAAACGCGTGATCTCACCTGCTCGTGCCATAAGTCGTCCTGACCCTGGTTCAGGGGCAAAAAATGGATCAAAAAATCATGCTTCTCTGGGATCCACCAACTTATCCGATGCCATTTTCTGGATGTAGAACAGACGCATACCCTTGATCACATCTGTTGGACGAATGCCATCACGTATTTCCTCGACAATACCGTAGAACGATTGCGCGCCATCTGGTGCATTGTCGTCATACAACATCACTTCATCATTCGGCGTCAGTGATAGCAAACCGGCGACAGTGAGTGTTTGCCCGCCCTCGAAAGTAAGCACTGCCAGGCTGGGGGAACCGAACTCATTGAGTTTTTGCAGCAGGATCGGGCGCGCAACGAAAGCACCACGGCGATCAGGTACCTGATTTGCAATAAATTCAGCTACGTCTCCATGGCTCATAGAAGTCTTGTCTGAAGGAGGCGGAGTGTGAGTCATCTTCGTGAGGCCAGATTGGGAAATTCGTCTTCCAGACTATCCGATTTGAAGCTGAGGAGAAAGACCAGCATACGAATGCATGCGTCTGTCTCCTCGATTACACCATAGATCAGGGGCGAACCAGAATGTACCCGGCATCGACCAGATCGATGATTCGCACGATGCCCGCGGGCACCTTTTTCGCGACAGGGTTCAGTTTTGGTTCATAGCCGAGCCGTTCGGTTGCTTTTTCCAGTGAATTCATGCAGGCCGAAAACCGTACGCCCTGCTGTGCCATGGATTCAATTCGTTTGGCATGTTCATTATTGGCAAAAAGCATCGAAATACCGGGTCCGAAGGCAACAACCTCAATATCGACATTGTCCCCATACGCTTTAAGCAGGTTGCTTACCACATTCAGCACCAAGGTTTGACGCTGCAAGTCACTATCGGTTTCCTGCAGAACAATATGATGGTTGGCAAGCGAATTACCGCCTACTGCCTCAATCGCCTTGGCATCCACCGGATGTGCCTGCACGGGCAGCGCGCCCAACAGGCCCATCATCAACAAAACGAACACGGACTGTAGCAATCTGATTTTTTTCATCTGAGTTTCCTTCTTTGTTTGGTGGTTTGTCTCATTCAAGCTCGGGCGGATAGGCCATCGTCGCAAAAGTCGCCGACGATGAACTTCTGCCTCTTCTTGGTTGCATTAGCCATAGCTATTTCGTGAGACGGCTACGAGTATAGAGCCTCTCCACACTATTGAAGCCACAGTAATTTATACCCCCCATCAAGCATACTTTGCTATTGACGCGCTTCTATATAGCGGCCATACTCAGAAAAATTCTGAATTTTCTGGCCGCTACTTCCTTGTATCGTGGCCCGGATTATCGTTGTTCTCCCATGGCTTTATCCCTTTCAAACCACTGGAAAGGAATGCCGCAGAACGTTGTTAATCCCCCTACTTGCGTGACCATTTTCGTGCCTGAACGATAATCAATCGATTGATTTTTATTAATGACATTATTTAAACAGCTCCTCATTAATCCGAATGGACGGGATTTTGTGGTTGGCGATATTCATGGCAACTTGGCCCGGCTGGAAAAGGTACTCGATTACCATCAATTCAAGCCGGAGTCCGATCGACTGATCGCCGTGGGCGATTTAATTAATCGCGGAACCGATTCCCTGAATACGCTGCGCCTGTTGTCGGAGCCGTGGTTCTTTTCAGTGGCAGGCAACCACGAACGCATGATCAGCCATCATCGTCAGGCACTCACGCGCAGACAACTCACCGCGGATGAGCGGC
>NZ_JAQTTX010000067.1 GCF_028710545.1 Halothiobacillus sp.
ACCGGCACGACGCTCCTTGCTCTCCCACGGGCTTGGAGTCCCAAGGGGTAGACGAGCTGCCTTGCCGGGCCAGACAAAATCGACTAACAATTTACCCGCCTTGTCCGGCAAAATGAAACATACAAGGAGTTCGTAGTCGTCCTCCCTGGTGCGAGTATTCAGGACGCACGCGACGTTGCTGAGCGCATTCGCTTCGCCATCAGTCAATCTCAGGTCAATCTGGGCGACCTGGTGCTACAGGTGACATCAAGCATTGGTGTTGCGGCAACGACAGGTCAAAAGTCCATTGCGGCCGATGAGTTGATCGCGCTGGCTGATGAGCGTTTGTACAAGGCAAAAGCAACAGGAAGGAATAAGGTCGTATCCGAAGCTGAAATTGCAAAGCCTGTAGTGACAACCAAACCGGCGCAATGACCCGCTCACGCTGCATGAAAATAAAATCAACCCTTGACAACAGTTCAGAAGTCTATAATATACGCCTCCTACTGACGCGGGATGGAGCAGCTCGGTAGCTCGTCGGGCTCATAACCCGAAGGTCGTAGGTTCAAATCCTACTCCCGCAACCAAATTTAAGCCCTTGATTGATAACCTTTTATTAGGTAATTATCATCAAGGGCTTTTTTTGCGCCCGCCCTTTGCGGCCACGTGCTGCAAACGGCTCGGTTGGGGGCGCTCTTGCTGACAGTCTCTGCCTTGTAACAGGCAAATCGTTCATAATTCAGAAGGTCGCCCATTAACCAAGCCGTTCGGATCACCAGGAGCAGATATGCGTCATTACACGACCTTCAGGCAACTTGAGATTTTCGAGGCCATCGCCCGGCTCGGTAGTTTCACCCGTGCCTCAGAAGAGCTTTTTCTGACGCAGCCAACGGTGTCCATGCAAATGAAAAAACTCTCAGAAATGCTGGGTGTGCCTCTGATCGAACAGGTGGGCAAGAAAATCCATCTGACAGAGGACGGAAAGGAGCTTGCACAGGCAACCCGTGAGGTATTTGGCATCATGGACCGGTTTACCATGTCGGTGGCCGAGCGGCAGGGTTTGAAGAAGGGCCAACTGCGTCTGATGGCGATTACCACCGCCTCGTATTTTGCGCCGCGCTTATTGGGTGAATTTTCGAAACTTTACCCCGGTATCGAGGTGAGTTTACGCGTTACCAACAAGGAACAGGTGCTGGCGAGTATTGCCGATAATCTGGATGATCTTTATCTGCTCGGTCAGCCCCCCGAAGATATGGAAATCGAATCCACGCCCATCATGGATAATCCGATTGTCGTGCTGGCCGCGCCGGATCACCCTTTAGCCAAAGAGAAAAACATCAGCCTTGAGCGCTTGGCCGAAGAGCCGTGGCTGATGCGGGAAAAAGGCTCAGGTACCCGTAATGCCATTGAGCGAAGGTTCGCTGAACAGGGCATTACGATTCGCCCAAGACTGGAGCTGGGTAGTAACGAGGCCATCAAGCAGGCAATTCTGACCGGACTGGGTATTTCGGTGCTGTCTCGCCAAACGCTCATGTTGAACCAGCCCGGTCAGTTCGCAATCTTGGACGTTCAAGGCTTTCCGATCATAAGGCAATGGTATGCCATCTATCCTGCGGGCCGGCAGCTGTCGGTGGCCGCACGTGCTTTTCTGGACTATCTGCTGGAGCGACCCAAGCAAGACAATATCTGAAGCGGGGATTCTTGGAAGATAAGGACGACCGGCTATTTGGTCAACGCCATGAACAGCTTCGGCAGGCGCTCCGGCAGGCGTTCGATATGGTCGATGATGGTGTAGTGCTGGCCGAATATGTCACGCACGTAATCATCATCGCCAGCTTTCAAGCGTGCATCCAGACTGATGCAATAGGGGAAAATGCCCTGTTGATCGAGTTCCTTGACTGCTTGACGCGCGTCTTCGATCAATAGCCGATCGTCAGAAGTATCCACGTCCGAAGGTTGGCCGTCGGTCAGGATCAGCATGAGTTTCTTGTCTGCCTTCTGGGCGCTGAGGTAATGGGCGGCGTGGCGCATGGCCGCGCCCATACGGGTTGAGTAACCGGCCTCCATTTTCGCCAGACGGGCTTTGACTTCATCGTCCCAGCGTTCGCTGTAGCCTTTGATGTGCTGATACCGTACTTCGTGGCGGGTATTGGAATGAAAACCGGCTATGGCGAAGGGGTCGCCGAGTTTGTCGATGGCCCAGGCCAGCAGTGATACGGCTTCCTGGCTGAGTTCAAGGATGGTTTGTTCACTGCCCGCCGCCTTTTCGTTGAGCGATTCCGAGAGATCGAGCAACAGCATGACGGCGATACTGCGGCCGTTTGTGCGATGGCTCATATTGATGCGCGGGTCGGGATTTGCGCCGCTCTTGTAATCGATCAGAGAGCGGATGGCTACGTCCAGATCAAGCTCACTGCCTTCTTCCTGATAACGGATACGCACCTTGTCCTGCGGCTTGAGTGCATCGAGCATTTTCTTGAGCTGTTTCGCGAGTGCCGCATGTTTTTGCAGCAGGCGGTCAATATCGGCGGCATTGCCACTGGAATGCAGCGATTCATACACGCTTACCCAGTCCGGTCGGTAGCTCTGGCTCACGTAATCCCACTCGGGATAATGACGTGGCGGCAGACCCTGTATTTCCTGCGGTTCGATTTTGCGCTGTTCATCGAAGGCTTCTTCCTCATCACCTGCTTCGATGAATTTCCACAGTTGGCGATTGTCGTCACGGTATTCGACAACGGTATTGTCGAAATGCACCTTGGCGAACTGATCACTCTGACGACGGGTTCTGGCGACATAGCTCAGCGCCAAGTGCGCAACCTCATTGGTTGAGGTTGCAGGTTGCTCCATCAGTGCATGGAAACGCGCGACAAATTCATTGAGATCGGCATCCGTGTAACCGTGATCCGGGTCGAGCAAGGCACGTGAGAGCATGGCGAGCCGGTGGCGCAGACAGGAGGTGGTCTCCGGGTCGCAGGCATTCTCTTGTGGTTTGGGATGCAGCGCGAGAAAGAGTTTCCGCATACCGGGATATTCGCGAATCAGTAGCGTGTCGATGCGGCAATCTTCGAAGAATTCGACCGCCATGCGCTGAAAAGGGCTCCAGTTATCAGCGATTTGCGCTTCGGACCAGCGGCGATGCCCAACGATATGCGCCAGAATGGCACGGTAGCGATCGATGCCGCGGATGCCATTTTGATCCTCGCACACATCCGGCAGCCGGATGCCGAGTTTGTCGTAATAAGGAATGGGCTTGCGGATTTGATCAAAAGCGGTGGAGTAGGGCACCAGATGCTCGCTGTCCTGCCACAAGCCGCGCAGATACAAATCAAGATTTCGCTCATTATCGACCAGGAGCGTGCCTTGCCGTTCGCGTTGCAGCACGGCGCGGCTGTCTGCCGATTGCAGACTGAAGTAATCCTTCTGGCGTTCGGGATGGTTGTTGTAATTGCGGATGCCATAGTCCACCCAGTTTTTCATGCCCGAGAGCGTGAGTTGGCCGAGCAGATTCGGTGCCTGAGCCAGAAAATCAGGTAAGCCGGGGCTTGGGAATGTCGTGTGGTGGCCGTGGATCGATCCGGTGGTTCGCGTCATCAGATTCTGCGTGATTTCCAGATATTCCTCGAGCAGCTCTGCCGATTGCAACCGTCGCGCTACAGGCGCCAGTGTGCGGATAAACGGATCGATGGCCCGGCCATTAGGGGATTTTTGCATGACACGGATGGTGTCCATAACCGCCGTGAGTGCCGATTCACCCACCGCTAAAGCGGTTGCGGGCCATTCCTCCAAGAAGGCCAGCATGGGCTCCACCCCGCGGCCCAGTTTGCCAATCGCCCGGGCGGCTTCGAGATAGGCGTCGACCCCTTCGCTACTGAGGGAGGCGAGCGCCTCGGTCATGCAGTCTTCGAAGACGGCTTGCGCCTGGGGAAAGCGGGTGTCGAGCCTGGTCCAATAGAGCTCAAGCTGCTGATCCCGGGAAAGCGTGTTATTCATGGCAACCGCAGCTTCCTTTGCCAGAAATTTGGATGGGCGGGCACGGAACGCTGCCATAGGAGCAGAAGACACAGCAATCACCCGGCTTAGGGCTTAGCAACTCGTGACATTGCGTGCATTCATAAAACCATTGGCAAGCGTCGGTTGGCATGGTTTCTTGTTGCGCAAAGTCGCAATGCGGACAGGTGAGAATGGATGTTGTGATGATTGATTGCTTCATTTTCACCTCGAGTAGGTTAGGTAAAGGTTGCGACGATCGCATGATCCAGCGTTTCGCGGATGTCGGCGTCATCGGTGATCGGGCGCACCAGCGCCATGCGGCAGGCATCGACCGGTGACACGTTGTCCTTGATCAGGGTTGCTGCATAGACAAGCAGACGGGTTGAAATGCCTTCATCCAATCCATGACCTTTCAGATTGCGTGCCACGTTGCCGATTTTGACCAATTTGGCGACCGTATCGGACGCCAAACCGGTTTCATTGGCCACAATCTCGGTTTCCAATGCGGCATCCGGATAATCGAAATCGAAGGCGGTAAAGCGCTGCTTGGTGGATTGCTTCAGATCCTTCATCAAGGTCTGATAGCCGGGATTATAGGAAATCACCAACTGGAAATCGGGATGCGCGTGGATCAGTTCGCCCTTCTTGTCCAGCGGCAGGGTGCGGCGGTGATCGGTCAGTGGGTGGATCACCACGGTGGTGTCCTGCCGCGCCTCAACGATCTCGTCGAGATAGCAGATGGCGCCGATACGCGCGGCGGTAGTCAACGGGCCATCCAGCCAGCGCGTGCCGCCTTCGTCAAGCAGGTAGCGGCCCACGAGGTCGGATGCTGTCATGTCCTCATTGCACGCCACGGTGATCAGCGGTTTGCCGAGCTTCCAGGCCATGTACTCGATAAAACGGGATTTGCCACAGCCGGTTGGCCCCTTGACCATGACGGGCAGACGATTGCGATAGGCAGCCTCATAAAGGGCGACTTCGTTATTCTGCTGCTGATAAAAGGGTTCAGCCTGAATTTTGTATTGTTCTTTATCGGTCATGGCATGGTTCCTTATCATTTTGGCTTGGCGGATTGCCCCAACATGCGGACGGTCAAGGGTGGTGAGACTGAAGAAGCAAGCTGGGCGATGCACACATCTTGGAATGTGCATGGCTCAGATGGCCATAAGTCAGGCACAGAACACCCCCGGCTTACCGAGGGTGTGTGGCTTATGCTAGGCGTAGATTATTTGTGGACGCCCAGTTTTTCGCGCCAGCCCGGATAGAGCTTGTCTGCATCTTTCGGGAAGGATTCGAAAGCACGCGCAAATTCCTTGTGCTCTTTGGCGAACTCGATCGGATCGGCACCGGCTTTCCAGCACTCGTAGGATTGACGCAGAGAGATCGCGCCAGCCGCCGGGCTGTCGATATGGCCGTAAGAACCACCACCTGCGGTGTTGATGACGTTGCCGTGGCCCAGGTTCTCGAAGAAGCCAGGCAAACGCAGCGCGTTCATGCCGCCGGAGATGATCGGTGTGGTGGGCTTCATGCCGTACCACTTCTGGAAGTACACCGGACCTTGTGCTTCATCCCGTTCGATCATGTACGCGATGTTGCGGTCGTCGCCTTCGCCTTCCATCTTGCCGTAGCCCATGGTGCCCACGTGGATACCGGAAGCCCCTTGCAGACGGGAGATTTTCGCCAGAACGAAGGCGGTGTAACCACGCTTGGCGGATGGCGAAGTAATCATGCCGTGACCGGCACGATGGTAATGCAGGTACTGGCTGGGGTATTGACGACGGGCCGTGGTGATCATGCCGGGGCCGCCAACGAAGCCGTCGACGAGGAAGGCCAGTTTGTCGGCATCGGGGCCGAATACTTCCAGTGCGAAATCGGCACGGGCCAGCATTTCATAATGGTCGTCGGCGGTGATGTTCATGGAGAACAGCTTGGCTTGACCGGTTTCGTCCTGGGCGCGCTTCATTGAGTCGTACACGAGCGGCAGCACTTTCTTCAACGGGCAGAACACCTGGTTGCCTTGTGGCTCATCGTTCTTGATGAAGTCGCCACCCAGCCAGAACTGGTAGGCCGCAGCGGCAAACGGCTCAGGGCGCAGACCGAGTTTGGGCTTGATGATGGTGCCGGCAATGTAACCACCATCTTTGATTGGACGGCCGAGAATACGCCACAAATCGGAGATGTCTTTTGCCGGGCCGTCGAACATCTGGATGCAACGCTCTGGCACGTAGAAGTCGATCATCTTGGCGTGTTCGATGTCGCCCATGCCCTGATTGTTGCCAATTGCGCAGGTCAGGAAAGACACGATCATGAAGCGGCCATCCGTCACGTTGCGGTCGAACAGTTCGATCGGATACGCAATGCGCATGTCTTCGGTGGCTTCATCGATGTGATAAACCAGCGCGTCAACACCTTTGGTGAAGTCGTCGGTGGTTGAAACTTCCACGTTGGTGCCGGTTGACGATTCTGCCGCGAAGTGAGCGGCGGCTTCAAGGTAACCGTGGCCAGCTTTCGGCTTCATTTTGTAGGCGACAAGAATGTGCTTGCCACCGGCAATCAAATCTTCTTCTTTCAGGCTCAGGTCGGCGTAACGAGCAGATTGATCCATGATGTAACTCCTCTGTTTATAAAAAATTCAGGATTGAGGTCCTAGACACGCCGAAGCACTTTAAAACCCGACTGATATAATTAATAATCAATTATATTTAGATAAAGCATAAGGCTGGACTTATACAATGCGCCGACTTACCTTGCGTCAATTGGTGGTCTTTGAGGCCGTGGCCCGGCATCTTTCTTTCTCCAAGGCGGCGGAAGAGCTTCATCTGAGTCAGCCCGGTGTCTCCATGCAGGTTCGACAGATCGAATCCTTTGTGGGGCTGCCACTCACCGAGCAGGTCGGTAAAAAGATATTTCTGACCGAAGCGGGGCGAAATGTTCAGCACGCGGCCATCAACATCTCCGCTCAGTTGAGTGATCTGGGCAATGCGCTAGCGCGGCTCAAAGGCGCAGAAGAAGGACAGTTGAATGTGGCGGTAACTTCCACGGTGAACGCGGTCGCCACAGGTATTCTGGCGGGGTTTCGTGGGCGTTACCCCAAGGTGTCTATTCACCTTGAGGTATCCAACCGCGCAGAGGTGCTGGGGTTGCTGGCCACAAACCGGATCGATCTTGCCATCATGGGGCAGGTGCCCGATGGCCTCGGGCTCGAAGCGACACAGTTCATGGATAACCCGCTGGTTGTTATCGCGCCGGTTGATCACCCCTGGGTCGGCCGATCCGATATACCCATTGCCGAGCTCGCGAATGAATCCTTCCTCGTGCGCGAGGACGGTTCGGGTACGCAGGGCGCCATGGAGCGTTTCTTTTCAGCCAGGGAGTTGAAAATTCACAAAAGCATGCAAATGAACAGTAACGAGGCGATCAAGATGGCCGTTCAGGCGGGGTTGGGTCTTGGGATCATCTCGGAGCAGACATTGGAAATGGAGTTGATGCTCAAGCGGTTGGCCGTCCTTTCTGTCGAAGGATTCCCGATCATGCGTCATTGGTTCATCGTGCACCGCAGCGACAAACTCCTCTCACCCGTGGCATCGGCTTTCAAGACCTACCTGCTGGCTGAATCGGCCACCCTTGAGCCGTGATTTTCATGCGGGACCATTTTGGACCCCTCGAAAAACTTTTCTATCAGGCGTTCCTTAATTCTTTTATCAGATCATTCAGTGCATTTTGCATTTGTGCGCGGGTTTGTGGCGCGGAGGAATGCCAGCCCCTCATCGCCGCCTCATAGTGTGTCGACTGCCAATGCAGATAGCGCGTCAATTGATTTCGAATTGCGGTGAAATCCTGTTGGATACCCCGCGTCGGAACCCCTGCCTGTTGGAGCCGATGGGACAAGCGCTCGTTCAGTTGTCCGCACAGCAAACCTGGAAGCCTTTGCCGGAGAACAAAAAGATCGTGCAGGTCGCCCAGTGTGGTTTGCATCTCCTTGAGTTGGGTCAATGCGGTTTGTGCTGTTTCGAGCCCGTAAGATGTAATGGGTTCAATCAGATAGCGCATGTGCTTGATGTGGATTCTGGCTTTATGCAGCGTCTCAGTATCTTCCTTGAGTAGCGGCAGTGTCTTTTCAAGCTCGCAGCTCAGGCGGTCTGCCAGCCAGGTCGCAAATGAGCTCTGTTTGTTTCGCTCTACACGTGTTCCGGGTTTAAGTGCCAGAACGTGCTGAGAGATGAGCGCTTCGAGCTTTTCGTTCTCTCGAATCAATGCACGTTCAGGCAAGGTGATGTCTGCCAGACCGGGGGCTATTTCTGTGTTTGCCTGTTGCAAAAGGCCGAGCATCACTTCCAGGTCACGGCCGGTGTTGCTGCCGTGTGCCCATTGTTTTAATTGTTCGCGTGCCCGTGGTTTGGTGCGTATCTGGTCATGCGATTGTAGCAACCAGACACGCAATCGGCGTATACCAACACGTAAATCATGCAGGGCTTCGCTGTCTTGCTGCAGGTCGCCGTTCGGCTTTGTCGTCTTGTTCAGCCAGATTCGACGGGCCTTTTGCATATCCTTTCTTAAATCCCGGACGATAAGACAGGCAACTTGGTCCGCCGGTTTGTGCAGTTGCTTGATATGCGTAATCCATTGCGACATGACGTTACAGACTCCGAATGACGGGTGGTGCCAAAAAATTCTGCCAAGAAAAATTCCATCAGGATAATCCTGACACCTTCGGATGAAGCATTTGCTAAGATTGCGGACTATTCTTTTGTGCGGACGTGAATCGGCGAAGCAACCGCCCGATGGGACGGCCCGGATGACGTTCACACCTGCTATGGACACGCCATGATCGGAACCACACTGCCTTTGCCCCTCATGCTGATGGTCGAAAAAACCATAAATCAGCGACTTGTGCAAGATACCTCGTCTTTGCAGCGCCTGCAAAAACTCAATGGACTGGTTTTCGAGGTGATCTTGCGTGATCCTGCGCTAAGTTTCTTCATTACCTCAACGCCCGAGGGCGTTTTACTGCTCCGTCATCATGAAGCGTATCCCGACGCGCGCATTACTGCGAGTAGCCTGGGGCTGATACGCGCCAGTCGAGCCGAGCACAAAATGGATGCCCTGTTCAACGGCGACATCCAGATCGAAGGCAATCAGGCAGCCGCTGAATCGCTTTTGCGTATCTTGGGTGCAATCGACTCCGACCCATTTGCGCGTCTGGCCGACAAAATCGGTGTGGCGCCGGCGGGGTTCATTGAGCGCAAGGTCGATCGAATCCGTGCCCAGGCTCAAATCTGGCGTCGTACCCGACAACTGGAAGCCGCTGATTTCATGGTCTTTGAGCGTGCCTGGCTGGTCGAACCTGATGCGCTGCGAGCGCAGCTGGATGAAATTGATGTTGTCCGGGATCGAGTGGATCGGCTGGCCGCTCGAATCGAGCAGTTGGCGGCGCGCACCACAAATGACCGGGGTGCTGCATGAAGCTTACCGTCATCTGGCGTCTGATCGTCATTCAATATGTGTTCTATCGTCACGGGCTCGATGAGCTGGTTCTTACCCTGCCGTTCCTGCGACCGGTTCGGTTCGTCACGTACTTCTCTCCCTGGTATTGGTTATCCAATAATCGTCAACGCTCACGCGGCCAGCGGCTGGTCGAGGCGCTGGAAGATCTCGGGCCGATCTTCGTCAAATTCGGCCAGATGCTGTCCACACGCAAGGATCTGTTGCCGATGGAATATGCCGATGCGCTTTCGGCCTTGCAGGATCGCGTTCGTCCCTTTCCGGCGGAGCAGGCGAGGAAACGGATCGAGCGCGCACTGGGATTCCCGATCGAGTCTGTTTTTTCCTGTTTTGAGGCGGAGCCGATGGCCTCTGCCTCCATTGCCCAGGTGCATGCTGCCACCTTGAAAAACGGGGATGAGGTGGTCGTCAAGATCGTTCGTCCCGGCATCGAGCCACGGATACGGCAGGATCTTGAAATCCTCTACACCGTTGCCCGCCTGGCAGAGAAATATTGGTCGGAAGGGCCGAGGCTCCACCCTGTGGACGTCGTGGCCGAATTCGACAAGACCCTGATGGATGAGTTGGATCTGATGCGAGAAGCCGCCAATGCGGCGGAATTGCGTCGTCACTTCGAGCATTCACCGCTGCTTTACGTACCACAAATCTACTGGGATCTTTGTCGTACCGATGTATTGGTTCAGGAGCGGATATTCGGCATTCCTATTGCCCAGACCGATCGGCTCAAGGCTGCGGGTGTTGACATGAAGACCCTTGCCGAACGGGGTGTCGAAGTGTTCTTCACACAGGTATTCGACAACAACTTCTTCCACGCGGATATGCATCCCGGCAACATCTTCGTGGATGTGAGCAACCCGGCCCAACCCAAGTACATGGCCATCGATTTCGGCATTGTGGGTAGCCTGATGCCGGAAGATCAGCGCTATATCGCTGAAAACTTCCATGCGTTTTTCAACCGCGATTATCGGCGGGTGGCTGAATTGCATGTCGAGTCCGGCTGGGTGCCTTCCTCGACTCGCGTCGAAGAATTCGAATCGGCGATTCGTACCGTGTGCGAGCCGATTTTCCAGAAGCCATTGAAAGAGATTTCCTTCGGCCATTTCCTGTTTCGTTTGTTTCAGGTAGCGCGCCGGTTCGACATGGAAGTCCAGCCCCAACTGACCTTGCTTCAGAAAACCCTGCTGGCAATCGAAGGTCTGGGGCGACAGCTTTATCCTGATCTTGATCTCTGGGCGACCGCCAAGCCGTTCATTGAACG
>NZ_JAQTTX010000068.1 GCF_028710545.1 Halothiobacillus sp.
ATTGCGCGCGCTGTAACTCCAGCGCCTGAACCGCCGAGCGCGCCTGCTCAAGGGCGATCTGCGCCTCATGCCGCTCGACGCCTGCGGTCTGCACGGCCTGCACGTGCTGCTGAACACGTGCCAGCGCAGCTTTTTCCTGCTGCGCGATCTCATGCTGACGGGCACCGAGCGCGGTGAACTCGGCCTGCCGTTCGGTTTGCTGCGTAATCAACCCGTCCAATCGATCCGCGAATTGTGCCAATCGCTGATCGATTTGCGTCATCTGCGCCTCATCGCGCGCCAGTGATTGCTGCGCCTGCTCAAACTGGTGCTGGTTGCGATCCACCGTCCGCTCCAACTGCTGAAGCGCCTGGCCGGCCTCACCGGCCTGGCGACGCAAGGCCTGCACGGCCTGCTCTGCCGTTTGCTGGCGCGCATTGAACGCATCACGCGCAGTGCGGGCCTCTGCCACGATTTGTTCAAGACGGCGCATTGTCTCTTCCAGTCGTGCCCTATCTGCACTCAATTGCCCGTGCTCAGCCTCCATTCGCACAACCTTAGCCGCTCGATCCGCCTGCTGCTGTTCAAGCTGTTGATACTTGCGACGCAGATCCTCCAGCGACCAGTGCAGGCGCTGACGCTGCTGTTCGAACTGGTGTTGCTCGGCCACGAGCCGCTCGACCTGCTTGCGCTGCTCCGTTAACTGATTTTGTATCCGTTGGAATTCAATCTGTGCCTGCTCCGCCGCAGTTTCGGCTTCGGTTCCGGCCTGCTGCAATTCGGCCAGACGCGTTTGTTGCGCCAGTCGCACGGCGGCTTGATCACTCCCGCCACGCCCGATCCAGTGCCGACCGACCTGCCAACCATCGGCCAAGACGAAACAGTGACCGGATGGCAGGGTGTGGCGCTGCGCCAATGCCTCGCTCAAGGACACTGCGGGATGGCGTGTGTGCTGCCAATCGCGCAGCCAGGGCGCCAGCGCTTCGCTTGGGCTGGGCGTCTGTTCGAGGCCGGACTTTGACTCGGACGGCTGCGAATCCGGCGCTACCCACCAACCCGTTGCGGGCATCTGATCGGCATTCCAGGCTCCCACCAGAGCATCCAGATCATCTACGCAAGCCGCCTCGATGCCCGCACCAAGTGCATACCCCCACCAGGCGTCGGCATGTGCATTGGCGAGACGCCGAATGAGTCGCTCGGCTTCAGGTGAATCGTCTTTCGATGTTTGGTGGGCCGCCAGAGCCCGCTCAAGGCCGCGGCGTTCGGCCTGCAACGCATCGGCATTCTGCCGCAGAGTTTGCGTCTCTTTTTGCATGGCGGCAGCGCGCTCCGATCGTTCAGCCAGAACCGCTTGCTGTTCAGCCAACACCGCTTCGCTTTCGGCTTGCGACTGTTCCAGCGCACCCATCCGGGTTTCGGCATCCTGAATCTGTTCGGTTATGGCGGCCATCTGCCCGGTGGAATCCGGCGCGGCCACATTCGCCCGCTCGGTTTCCAGCCGTTGCAACTGCCGCAGCAATGCGGCGTACTCCGCCTTTGCCGCGGCCAAATCCTGCTGCGGCCGTGCCAGTTCCTCGTGTGAACGCGCCCACTCGGCCCGCATTTCGTTCAAATGGGCATCGGCTGCCCGCAACTGCTCCTGTGCTCTGGCGCGATGCTCCATGGCGTTTTGCCGCTGTGATTCGAGCGTGCGCCGCTCCTCGGCCAGACGGGACAGTTCAGCCTGTAGCGCCGTGCAGGCCGCTTCCAACCGCGTTCGCTGGGCAAGATCATCCTGTCGCTGTTGCTGCGTTGATTCGATTCGGGCGGCAAGCTCCCCCAAACGTCCCTGAAGTTGCGCCTGCTCGGCCGCCAGTTGGTATTGCCGGGCCTGAACTTGTTGAAGAGCGCTCTGGGCCTCCGTTCGCGCTTCATCCTCCTGCGCCCACTGCGACTCGACCTGTGCCATGTGTTCGGTCGCCTTCGTCATGTTTGCCTGAGCGGCTTGCCACTCGTCTTCCAGCGCCGCGTGGGCACGTTCGGCCAGAACGACCTGTACCGCTGCTTGCTCGACGACTTGACGGCGCCGCTTTTTCTGCAATTCCCGATAGCGCTCAGCCGTCCGCGCCTGCCGCTCCAGCTGGCTTTTCTGGCGACCAAGCTCGTCGGCGATATCACTCAGGCGGCTGAGATTGTCCAGGGTTTGCTGGATACGACTTTCGGTTTCGCGACGGCGCTCCCGATACAGTGAAATGCCGGCCGTCTCCTCGAGATAGGCACGCAGATCCTCAGGTTTGGCATCGACAATCCGGTTGATCTGGCCCTGTTCGATCACAGAATAAGAGCGCGCGCCGACACCGGTACCGAGGAACAAGTCCACCACATCGCGGCGGCGAACCCGAGTTTGATTGATGGTGTAGCGCGATTGCCCGTCCCGACCCAGACTGCGGCGGATGACGATCTGATCATAAGCACCGAACGGCCCGGAGAGGCGACGGGCGCTGTTGTCGAACGACAGCTCAACCACGGCCTGACTCGCCGCCGGACGCTGCCCGCTGCCCGCGAAGATCACATCGTCCAGCGACTGGCCACGCAGCTGCTTGGCGGAAGACTCGCCCAACACCCAGCGGATGGCGTCGATCAGGTTGGATTTGCCGCAACCGTTCGGGCCGACAATCGCCACCCGCTCGGCGGGCAGCAAGATTTCAGTCGGCGCGGCGAAGGATTTGAATCCGGCCAGATACAGCCGTGTCAGACGCATTCGCTCACTCCGCGAACATATCGAAGCGGCACACTGCGATTCGAACCTCTATACTGGCGGCCAGAATTCATTCCATTCCTTTTAACCATAAATACAATTCGGCCTTTAACCAGACCGATACTGATGCAAGGTGATTCATGAGCACTCAGCCCAGCAAAACACTCGAAACCTTTCCCAACCCCTTCCCGGACCGCGACTATACCATTCACATGACGATCCCTGAGTTCACTTGCCTGTGCCCGAAAACCGGCCAGCCCGATTTTGCCACGATCAGGATCGATTTCGTGCCCGATCAACTCTGTGTGGAACTCAAGTCACTGAAAACATACATGTGGTCCTTCCGTGAGGAAGGCGGCTTTCACGAAGCAATGACCAACGGCATTCTCAATGATCTGGTCGCAGCCATCTCCCCCCGGTTCATGCGGGTAACCGGCGAGTGGAATGTTCGTGGCGGCATATACACGAATGTAGTCGTCGAGCATCGCCACCCCGGCTGGACGCCAGCGCCAAAAATCGAACTACCGTAAATCGTCTCTCTGCCGCGACAAAAATACTTCAGGTAAGAAATATCCTACAGACTGAAGTGCTGTCCGCGACTCGTTCATTCAAGAAAGACGGTTAGAATCGGATCATCGCCCGCATCGAAATTACATCACTCGATGCAATGGCTTGCTCGTGGAGGAATCTTGTATGGAAAACGTGCAATATCAGAATAAACCCCAATACTCGGGGACCCAGGGCACCCTGCTGGTGGCCAAAAACGACGACCGCATCCACTCGCTGGATGAAACCGAACAACAGACTCATATCAATCTGGACCAGCCAGCCTTGATCGGCCTGACCCCGCCTTTTGTCAATCAGCGTTTTGCGTTGCGTCAGGGCAAAACGACCATCGGCCGGCGAGAAGACAACAATATCGTTCTTGCCGACGGCAGCGTATCGAGCCTGCATGCCTGGATCATCGAAGACAATGGTCAGTATCGCGTCATGAATATCCTGTCCACGAATGGCAGTTTCGTGAATGACGTGCGCATCACAGAAGCGCCCCTGCAAGATGGCGACCGAATTCGTTTCGGTGGCGTCGAACTGCAACTGCATACCGGCCTCGCCAACAAAAAAACGGCTTCATCAGGGAAAAGCCGACTGCTCGCCTTTGCCGCGATTGGTATCGTGGCGCTCGTCGCTTTAGGCTGGGCATTCATGCGCTAGTTGGTCGCCCCGATATACAACGGGTAATAAAGCAGGGCAAAATACACGGCGGGGTTTACCCGCCTTTTTCGTGTCACTTAAGGGAGCACTGAATAATTCCATCCTGGAATTCTCAGAGCACGCAAAGCAAAAGGCATGAATTTGCGGGCAGAAAATGGAATGACCGGAGCATTACTGGTGTACTGTTTCGCTCTTGGAGGCACTTTCAGAGCCCTCCGAATGCGTCAGGACAAGGCGCCGTGCGCAGGCAATGGCCAAACCCTTGGCAAGCACAGCAACGCCGTCATGGCGCATTCGGAGGACTCCCTTCGGGCGAGCCGCTGGCCGATCATCTGCGGACTTCGTCAGCTCAATGCGAAGCAGGCGTAAGCCCGCGTTAGTGTTGCGCCCGCTTGCAAGGGGGCGGCCATTGCGGCGCGAGCGCGCCTTGCATCTAATCGGCCAGCGACTCGCTGAATGTACCTCCAAGAGCGAAACAGTACACTATGGAGCAGTCATGTCGAAAATGTTTGGGCGGTTTGAAATCCAGGGCGAGCTGGGACGGGGCGCGATGGCCATCATCTATCGCGGCTACGACCCGAAAATCGAACGCACGCTTGCCATCAAGACCTTAAGACCGGAATTCTCCGCCCATGCCGAATACCGGGAACGTTTTCTCACCGAAGCCAAGGCGGCCGGCACATTAAACCATCCACATATCGTCACCATCTTCGATGTGGGCGAGGTGGACGGCATTCCCTTTATCGCCATGGAATTACTCACCGGCATGACGCTGGGACAACTCGGTGACAGTCACCCCGAGGGCATCCCACCCGGCACGCTGGTCGAACTCGCCATACAAATCGCTGATGCACTGGATTTCGCTCATCGACACGGCGTGGTGCATCAGGACATCAAGCCCGAAAACATCATCCTGCAACACGATCAGCTCAACATAAAAATGATGGATTTCGGTATCGCCCGGATTACCCGTGACACCGATACGCCATCAAGCGAGGGCGCGCGAGCCTTTCTTTCCGGCACCCCCCAGTACATGTCGCCCGAACAGATCACCGATCAACCCATCGACGGGCGCAGCGATCTGTATTCGCTCGGCGTGGTGCTGTACGAACTTCTGGCCGGACACCGCCCCTATCAGGATGAGGATCACTGGGTCGTATGGCAGAAGGTGCTCAAGGAACCACTCCCGACACTCAGGCCGCTCAACCCGCGCACACCGCCGGATCTGATCGAACTGGTAAACACCTTGCTCGCCAAAGATCCAGACGAGCGTTACCAGTCCGCGGCCGGTGTCGCAGCCGATTTGCGCTCGATTGCCCAGCGCATGAACGAAGGCACCGAACGTTGGCTTTCGAGCAGCGTCATCCCGTTACGCATCCGCTGGCCGCTGCTGATGGCGCTGGTCGTTGCCATCGCCATGGTGCTGGGCATGATTTGGGTCTATCACAAGCAGAACAGCGTGATAACGGAGCTGGCGTACGATTACGGCTTCAGCTTGTCCGAATGGGTTGCGGTACAGACAGCCGAAGATCTCCTACTGCAGGACAAACTCGCGCTCCAATCCTGGGTGGACAGCATGAGCCATAACCGCGAGATTGTGTACATGGCGATTCGTGGTGAAAAAGGTCAGATCGAAGCGCAAACGCGGGGCGATCAACTGGTGGCTAGAATGGCCGCACAGCTCAAGGACGATCACATCGTTCTGGCTCGGGGTGATTTACGCGTGTATGCGGTGCAACAGGACGCCGGGGCACCGTTCTATGTCTTTGAAACGCCGATTACCTACCAGAATCACACCATCGGCCAGTTACGCATCGGCCTGACGACCGACGCACTGGCAACCGCGAATCGCACCACGCTGCTCACCCTGCTGACCTGGTTCGCGATTGTGCTTTTGGTGGTGGTTGCAGGCACCTACTGGCTGACAAGACGCCTTCAGATGCCGCTGGATGTCGTTGCCAACGCACTCGATCAGATCAAAATGGGGCGCCTGGAACATCGCATACGAATGCACCGGCGGGACGATTTCGAACGCTTGTTTGCCGCTTACAACGCGATGGCCGACGTACTGGAGGCAAGGCAGTTGCAACGCGATGCTGCGCAGATCGAACACGATCTGCCGCTTGGCGTGGACAAACATCAGGGAACAGCCAAAGATCCTGTTGAATGACAAACCGTCTACCGCAGCTTACAGCGGTATCGATTCGTGCAGAGCTGCCTTAGGGAAGCGCTGATTTATTCAGTGCTTCCCGCTTGGGGCAGGATGCCCCAACACGAACAAAGACGTACGTCTTTGATTCGTTAGAGCCATCGCGGGCGTGTACCGCGATGAGCGAGCTGATTTATTCCAAGGATGGAATAAATCAGCATTTACTTAGGTGGCTTCTTTCGATCCGGGTGCAAACACCCTTCAATAGGTGCTTACTGCTCGTTGAGTTGACCCAAGCGACGCTTTAGCTCCTGCGCACGGGCGCGATAACCCAGAGCGGGCTCATAGTTCGGATCCAGCGCCAACGCCTTGTCCCACAAGGCAATCGCCTCATCCAGATGTTGTTTGCGATAGGCTATCAACGCGGCTTCGTGGTATTGCTGCACCCGTTTTTGCTGCACCTGCGCGGCGCGCGTTTTGGCCAGCTCAAGACTGGGATCGATCGCCAGCGCCTTGGAAAATTCTTTCGCCGCTTCTTCCAACTGATTTTTCTGCATGGCAGCCAGCCCCGCTTGCTGCGCCGCCAGTGCCCTGGCCTCCTCGGCTGGAGATATCGGTTTGACAATGGCGTTTGATCCGGCCTCTTCTGGCTTCACGGTTTGCGATTCACTGGCAGGCGCTGCCGGTTCCGCCGTCGAAGTGGAAGATTCCGCGCCTTTGGTCGTGGCCGGGCTGACGGTTGGTGCTTCAGCAGTGGGTTCGTCTGTTTTCAGGGTCTGCGGCTCGTCGGGTAATGCTTTGAGCTTCTTCTTCGAAGGAATCTTGATGGTCTGCCCCACCTGAAGATCCCGCCCCCGTTTGATGTCGTTGTAACGCCCCAGAATAACAAAGTCCATTGGATTACCGAGAAAGCGGGCCGCCAAGCCGCCAAGCGTATCGCCCGGCTGAATGGTATAAGTGGAAACAGCCGGCCCCAGGGCCTTGGCCGGGTCTATCGTCAGCTGTTTCTGCAGATTTCGCGCCGCCAGATTTTTTGGATCTTTGGCGAGGAAGGTCTGCAGCGCTGCCCGTGCCCGATCGTGCTCACCGTTTTCGATCAGTTGGATGATTTGTCCAATGCTGAGTAAAGGGGCTTTGTTACCACTCGTCGGTTTCTCATGCTCCATGCTCGAACTGACTGTCTTAGAAGACGGTTCTTTCGATTGGTCCTTGCTTAGTTGCGCACAGCCTGAAATCGATACTGCCCCCGAGGTCAGCAACGTGACCAATAGCATGGTACGACCCGAAAACACCATCGAAGCTCGCATGAATTACCCTATCTCATTCCATTGCCGTACAAAACCATTGCGCGAGCACCTCGAAAATGCCCAAGGATGGGGTTTTTCGAGGCACCCCCGAAAGCGGAAACCCCGTATCGTAGCCTACTCGGAACCACCGCCAGCGGCAAGAGTCGAAAACGTGCCAAGACCGGCAAAAATCCTGCCAAACAAACCGTCGGACCGGCTGCTAGAATAGGTTCCAGCACACTTTTCTTCTGCCTCACATCGAGCACCCCATGTCTACAACCCTGACCGATACCCCCCAGCCTGTGTCACCAGCGGCACCGGTGGAAACACAATACCGCGTCCTCGGCGCCATCAGCGTTTCGCATTTCCTCAATGATCTGATGCAGTCGCTGATGATCTCGATTTATCCGCTGTTCAAAAGCAATTTTGACTTGAGTTTTGCCCAGATCGGGCTGATTACCCTGTGTTTCCAGTTGACGGCCTCCATTCTGCAACCGTTGATCGGTCAGGCGATCGACCGCCGACCGATGCCCTACTCGCTGGTGCTCGGCATGGGCTTTACCTTCAGCGGATTGATCACCCTGGCGTTTGCCCCGAGTTATGGCTTTTTGCTCGCGGGCGCGGCGATGGTGGGCATCGGCTCGTCGATTTTCCATCCGGAATCCTCACGCGTGGCGCGCATGGCATCGGGGAAACGGCCCGGTCTGGCCCAGTCCATCTTTCAGGTGGGCGGCAATGGCGGCTCCGCCGCAGGCCCGCTTCTGGCCGCGCTGATCGTCATTCCGCATGGGCAGGTCAGCATCTCCTGGTTCAGCGCAGCGGCCTTGTTGGCGATGGTGGTGCTTTTTTTCGTGGGGCGCTGGGCGACCGTTCAACACCGCAAACCCAAAACCGCACGCCATCTGCCGCCGGTCGATCTGTCCCGTTCGCTGCGTTTGTGGATCCTGGTCGGCCTGCTGACGTTGATGTTCTCCAAGTTCCTGTACCTAGCCAGCATGAACAACTACCTGACGTTCTACCTGATGCACCGCTTCGACCTGCCGGTTCAATCCGCACAACTGCATTTATTCATTCTGCTGTTCGCCGTGGCGGCGGGCACGATGCTTGGCGGGCCGATCGGTGATCGCATCGGTCGTCAGCGCGTCATCTGGTTGTCGATTCTGGGGGTTGCGCCCTTCACATTGATACTGCCGCACATGGGGCTGGAAGCGCAATCGATCCTGCTGCTGGTTATCGGTTTCGTACTGGCGTCCGCCTTCCCTGCCATGGTGGTTTACGCGCAAGAACTGTTCCCGAACCGGATCGGCGCCGTGTCCGGGCTGTTCTTCGGATTTGCCTTCGGCACGGCGGGTATCGGGGCTGCCCTGCTCGGCCAGTTTGCCGATCATTTCGGTATCGAAACCCTGATTTTCTATTGCAGCTTTTTACCCTTGATTGGCGTGATTGCGCTGTTTCTGCCCGATCTGCGTGAGCAGCATCCAAGTACGCCGACGATATCCGCAGCCTAATCAGCACTGCAAGAAAAGGCTTTTATGTCACTTGTTAGAAGTACGCAAGGAAGATGCTGTTCAAACATGCTCAAAAGAATTTTTCTGGATGAAAAGCAGCTGCATCCCTTTTATTTTATCCGATGAACGAAGCCCGGAGCGCACGTGCAGAATCGTACCGCAGATCAGCCGGGTGCCTTCGGGTGCATGATCATCATGGACATACACATCGTCTGTCTTTTGCATCGAGATTAAACCGGCAATGGTCAGCGTCTGATCGCTTTCCGACGTCAAGACGGCGAGACTCGGTGTGCCAAACTCATCGAGTTTTTGCACGAAAACAGGCCGGGCAACAAACCCGAAGCGACGATTCGGGATGCTGCTGGCAATAAAATCGGCAACCTCTTCTGCGCTCATCGAGGTAGCGGGTTTGTGTGATGAAGAATCAATCATTTTGAATCACCCAACAAAAACAAGAGCAAACCGTGCTCTCTGATCAATGACTACAGAAACCAATCTGTGAGCCGCTCATCAGAAAACGCTCTGGAGTCCATCAAAAATCATCCAAGGCATCTACAAGCACACCCAAGTCAAACGGGAACCCGCCCGCCAGCCTGAAAATGGCGCTGCAAACACGCGAGAATGCTTTGATGCGAAGGCTTCAGAGCGAAGCCAAACAAGCGAGTCGGGCACGCGCCGCGACTCGCTTGAACTCGTCACACGCTCAGGGCTATGGAGCCACCCTGAACACCGAACCGATCCCATGCGCGCCACCGCTGCGGGTTTCGCCATAGATAAAGCCACTGACTGGGTCAAACATCATCGGGCTTAGCGGGCTGGCCCCATCGGGGTTGAAGGTAAAGGGGTGCAGCACGGTAAAACCTGTGCCATCCGGGGCGATCTTGAACACTGTGCCGGCACTGTTGACTGTGTCCGATAGGGCGGTGCCATAGAGCATGCCACCGTGCGCCAAGAGCCCAGCTTGCGGATTGATGCCATCGGTGCTCGGATCGAGCGAATACAAGTTTGAGTAACCCGAGCCATCCGTGTTGACCTTGAATATCACGCCGTAGCCATTGCCGCCATTGTTGGTGGTGCCGTACAGCGTGCTGCCCATCAGCGCTACATCGCCATAGGGGTTGGCACCATCGCCAGTGGCACCGGTAAAGCCGTGCAATACGGCGTAGCCGGTGCCATCGGTATGGATGCTGAATACAGTGCCACTGTTGCAGGCCGAGGTATCGCAGCCATAGGGCGTAGTGCCATACAGTGTATTGGTGGCTGGGTCGAGCATCACCCCGCCCTGCGGATTCGAGCCATCGTTGTTCACATTGCCATTAAAGTGATGCAGGATCATATAACCACTGCCATCGGGTTTGACGCGGTACACGCAGCCCCGTTCGTTCGTTGAGCCGCCGTTGTAGGTGGTGCCGTACAGATAGGTGCCGTCAAACGCCAAATCGCCTTCGGGGGTGTAGCCATCGGCTGAGGGATCGGCCGGGTTACCCAAAAACTCATGTACCACCTGAATCCCGCCGCTGGTGCCATCCGCGCTGATTTTGAACACTGCGCCACCCTGCTGACCGATGGTGTTATCGCCGGTGGAGGCGGTGCCGTACAACATCTTGGTGGCAGCATCGTAGACCATCGTGCCCAGCGGGTTGCTGTAGCCCGATGCGTGAAAATCAAACAGAATCGATTCGTTGTAGCCGCCACTACCGTTTGGCGTGAGCTTGAAAATGGCGCCGGTGCCACCCGAGCCGCCATACGGCGTGGTGCCATACAGATTGCCACTCGCATCGGCTACCAAGCCACCAATTTGCGGGTTG
>NZ_JAQTTX010000020.1:0-23723 GCF_028710545.1 Halothiobacillus sp.
CATCCGCACATCACAATCTTTTCTGATATCTTCGATCATTTCAATAATTCCTCGGCTGTCACCAACGTGCCCACAGGCTCACCTTGAATAGCGCGCACCAGGTTATTCGTGGCATGAATATCGATCACCATCATCGGCATGTTCTGGTCGCGACAAAGCACGATGGCTGTCGCATCCATGACCGCCAGGCGCTGATCAAGGGCGTGATTATAAGTTAAGTGCTCAAATCGGAGCGCATTTGGATTCTTCATGGGATCAGAGTCATACACGCCGTCGACTTTCGTCGCCTTAATCATGATATCGGCCTGTATTTCGATGGCGCGCAAACTCGCACCGGAATCCGTGGTGAAGAACGGATTGCCCGTGCCACCGACAAGAATCACGATCCGGCCCTTCTCAAGATGACGAATCGCCCGGCGGCGGATGAAGGATTCACACACGGAGGGGATGGACACGGCGGACATTACCCGCACTTCCAGCCCCCGCTGTTCGATCACATCCTGCATGGCAAGACCATTCATGACCGTCGCGAGCATCCCCATCTGATCACCCGTGACCCGGTCCATACCGGCCTTGGCCAAGCCCTCGCCACGGAAGATATTACCGCCGCCGACGACAATCCCTACCTCAACACCCATGGATCGCAAGCTCAGAATATCGTCGGCCAGGCGATGGATAACCGCAGGATCAATACCAAAGGAGCTATCACCCATCAACGCCTCGCCGCTTAATTTCAGCAATACGCGTTTGTATTTGGGCGTGGCAGGGTCAGTCATATAGTAGGCCTCTTGAGTTTTATCGGAAATCCAAATAGGGGGCACCTCGAAAAACCTTTCGATGTGCCCATGCACCACATGGACGTGGTGCCGCGCAATCGCATAAGCGATTGAAATAGCGTGAGTTTGTCGCGGGTTTCCCGCGACGAACGTCCTCGAAAAATCCCAAGGATGGGGTTTTTCGAGGTACCCTAGGGTCTGTGCAGATTCATCCCCAACCGTTCAGACCAGAACAATCGAAAAGCACGCCTTTCGATTGACACCATTTTCCAATATCGCACAGACATTGGAAAATGGTGGCACACGCCGGTGCTGCAAATCCTCCGCACCAGCCTGTAGCGCATTATCAGGCTCAAAAAAAACCGGAGTCACCTCCGGCCTTTCAATCCGTATCAGGCGCCTTTGACTTGCGCCATCACCTCGGCAGCGAAGTCGGTGGTGTCTTTTTCGATCCCCTCACCCACCTCGATACGAGCAAACCTGACGCAGGTAGCACCTTTGTTCTTCAGCAACTTGCCAACAGTCAAATCGGGCTCCTTGACGAACGGCTGACCAACCAGCGCCACTTCTGCCAGGAACTTGCGAATACGACCGTCCACCATTTTTTCGATGATGTCCGCCGGTTTGCCGCTATCTGCCGCCTGAGCGATGTAAATCTCGCGCTCCTTGGCCACCAGATCAGCATCGACATCAGATTCGTTCACGCAGATTGGCCGCGTCGCAGCAACATGCATTGCGATGTCACGAGCCAGAGCGACTTCACCACCCTGAAGTTCGACCAATACACCGATACGCTCACCGTGGCGATAGGCGCCAACCACGCCCGTCGTCTCGAAACGCTCGAAACGGCGCACTTGAATGTTTTCTCCCAATTTGGCGACCAGCGCCTTGCGCTTCTCTTCAATGGTTTGGCCGTCAATCTGCAACGCCATCAAGGCATCCATATCGGCAGGGTTATCTGCCAACACACGATCGGCAACTTCTTGCACGAAACGGGCGAAATCCGGATTCTTGGCAACGAAATCCGTCTCGGAGTTGACTTCAACCATGGCAGCAATATGACCGTCATCAGAAACGGCTACACCAATCTGACCCTCAGCAGCCACACGCCCGGCTTTCTTGTCCGCTTTGGCCATGCCGTTCTTACGCATGTACTCGATGGCCGCTTCAATATCACCACCGGTCTCAACCAAGGCTTTCTTGCATTCCATCATGCCCGAGCCGGTACGCTCGCGCAGATCTTTAACTAAGCTGGCACTAATCGTTGTCATCAGCGTTTCCTCTTAATTTTAAAATTCATTCGATAACAATAACGGGTCACCTAGGACCCGTTCTGTCGCTGCTCGTTAGGCGATGGTGCCGAAGGTCGACACCACACCGATCAAACAGTCAATCAGGCCTGATCGGCTTCTTCTACCGCTTCAACAAAATCTGAAGGAGCAATCGCCGACGCGCCCTTCGCTTCCAGTACGGTTTCAGCCACTGCATGTGCATAGAGCTGAATGGCACGGATCGCATCATCATTACCCGGGATAACGTAATCGATGCCTTTACTGCTGCTGTTGGTATCCACGATACCGATAACCGGAATACCCAGCTTGTTCGCTTCGATCACTGCGATGTTTTCATGGCCGACGTCAATGACGAACAGCGCATTCGGCAGACGATCCATATCCTGAATACCACCGAGTGAACGCTCGAGCTTTTCGCGCTCACGGGTCAGCATCAGAGCTTCTTTCTTGTTCAGTTTTGCCAGCGAACCATCTTGTTCCATGGTTTGCAGCGTTTTAAGACGACGAACCGACTGGCGTACAGTTGAGTAGTTGGTCATCATGCCGCCCAACCAACGGTGGTTGACGTAAGGCATGCCACAACGTGTGGCTTCTTCGGCGATCGTGTCGCGAGCTGAGCGCTTGGTACCGACGAACATGATGGTTCCGCCACCACCAACTACCTTACTGATGAAGTTCAACGCATCGTTGAACATCGGAACGGTCTTTTCCAGATTGATAATGTGGATGCGGTTACGCTGACCGAAGATATAGGGCGCCATGCCCGGATTCCAGTAACGAGTCTGGTGACCAAAATGGACGCCCGCCTCGATCATTTGACGCATGCTAACTGATGCCATGATATTAAACCTTTTCAAATTATGGGTTGAGCCTCCGTTCAACCAAACCAATGCAACCTTGGGCGGCCTATCGTCTTCCCGCAGCACCCCGCATCGTTTTACCGTTGAACGTGTGAATTACCTCGTACACGACCTAGGTCATGTCAAGGCGCGCGTATTCTAGCGCCTCAGACCGCAGAAGGGAAGCTTGGGGAGATGATTCAACACCTTTGCGGCGCACCGCCTCTGTGACCAACAAGGCCGCCGCCACTCCCGTCAATCAAAGCAGTGCGATGAGTGCTTTATCCGCGAGCATCGCCAAAATTCCTATCTGATCACTCATTCAAATCGGCTTCCGATGAAACCGCAAATAGCCGGATCGGCGAAAAGGGGGCATCCTGCGAAAATTCGATCGCGTGGGCCTTGGCCAGCTCAAGCACGGCGACCACACTCACGGCAATACCACCGCGCCCTTCCTCGGCCCGATAGACACGATCCAGCATCACCGGGTCTCCCGCCTGCATCAAATCAAGGATGTCTGTCATGCGGGCACGAACGGACAGCGTCTCGCGACGAATTTCATGCGCCGCTGTGAGCTCGCCCTGTCGCACCATGCCGCGTAGCGCTGCCACCAGGTCCGACAGGGAAATGTCCGGCGCAAGGATGGTGTGACGGGGCAGCGTCGCGGCAATGGTCAACGGGAAAAAGTCCCGATCCACTCGCGGCAGCTCATCGAGCCAACGGGCTGCGTGGTTCAGCCGCTCGTAAGCCAGCAGGCGTTCAACCAGAGCAGTGCGTGGGTCTTCTGATTCTTCTTCATCTTCTGTCGGTGGCGTCGGGAGAAGCAATCGAGATTTGATCTCGGCAAGCCAGGCGGCCATGAGCAGGTACTCCGCCGCCAGTTCGATTTTCAGCGATTGCATCAGATCGAGATAGGTCAGGTATTGCCGCGTCACCTCGGCGACAGGAATTGCAAGGATGTCGAGGTTTTGCTTACGAATCAGATAGAGCAACAGGTCGAGCGGGCCTTCGAATTGCGCCAGCAATACCGAAAGCGCATCAGGCGGGATATACAGATCCAGGGGCAGTTGCGTGAGTGGCTGCCCGCCGATTTTCACCTGTATCTCTGCAACCACTTTTGATTGATCCGGCGATTAGAGCAGATGAACCAAGCCGTTAAACCAGTTCAGCAGGGCAAGCAGAATCGGCGAAATAACGTACGACAGCGCTCCGGTGAATAGGAGCAGGAGCAAAATGGGAAAGCCCCATGGCTCAAGCATGGAGACCTTGTTGGCCGCTTGTGGCGGTAACAAGGCGACAAGAACACGCCCACCATCGAGCGGCGGCAAGGGCAGCAGATTGAACACGGCCAACAGAATATTAACGAAAATCCCGATCTGCCCCATCAACGCCAAGGGTTCGGCATACCAGGCGCCGCTCGCTAAACCGGACACGCCGACCGCAGTCAGTCCGGCCCACGCGAATGCCATCAGCATATTCGAAGCGGGGCCCGCAATCGCCACCAGCGCCATGTCTCGCCGAGGATCCTTGAAGTTCTTCGTATTGATCGGCACGGGCTTTGCCCAGCCGAATACAAACGAGGTGAGAATAAACATCGCCAGAGGCACAACAATCGTACCGATCGGGTCGATATGCTTGAGGGGGTTCAACGTCATCCGCCCGAGAAACTTGGCCGTGCCATCGCCCAGATAGTTGGCGGCAAAGGCATGGGCGGCTTCGTGCACGGTCACTGCCAGCAGGATGGGCAGAATACCGATGGCGATTTTCTGAATGAGTGTGAGTTCCAGCACGATCAATCCTCAAGTTCTGGCGGGATGCCGCCCAGGCCTTCCCGCACGAGCACGAATTCAGTGCCCGTCATATCGATGACGCTCGATGGGTTCTGTGCAAGAAAACCCGTACTGACGATTATGTCGACCTGGCGCTCCACCGCACGCGGGAAGAGTGCCGGGTCTTCCAGCGGTTCATTGTGATCGGGCAAAACCAGTGACGCGCTCAGAATGGGGGCTGCCAATTCCTCAAGAACCGAGCGTAACACCGTATTTTGCGGCACACGCAAACCGATCGAACGTTTCTTTGCGTGCAGCAGACGTCGGGGCACTTCGCTCGTCGCTTCCAGGATGAACGTATACGGCCCCGGCGTGTGCGTTTTCAGAAAACGGTAATGCTGATTGTCGAGCTTGGCATAGGTACTGATTTCAGACAGATCCCGACACAACAGCGTCATATGATGCGGCTCGTTGTCACGACGAATCTGCGCGATTTTGGCCAGGGCCGTCTTGTCCTCCAGCCGACAGGCCAGAGCATAACCGGAATCGGTGGGCAAAACGACGACCGAACCATCGGCCAAAGCTTCGACGATCTGAGCGACCAATCGGGGTTGTGGGGACTCAGGGTGGACTTCGAGAAGAACGCTCATAATCTTTTGAATCTGATGTTGATATTTTTATTGGGGAACCAACCGGCAGGAAAAACACCTAACCGGCAACAATTTTGCGGCAAATCTGATTTAAGATGGCCGTCTTGGATTTCGAACAATCCGCTTTTTAGTGTACTCCGAATTACCTCATGAAGTTTTTATACGATTTCTTCCCGATCCTCTTGTTTTTCGCAGCCTACAAGGTAGGCGGTATTTATGTGGCCACTGGTGTCGCCATGATCGCCGCCACGATACAGATCAGCTATGGCTGGTTCGTTAAAAAGAAAGTAGAAAACATGCACTGGATTTCCGCGGGCCTGATCCTGCTGTTCGGCGGCATGACACTGATTCTGCATGACCCGCTCTTTATCATGTGGAAACCCACCATCCTGAACTGGCTCTTTGCACTCGCCTTTGCGGGCAGCGCCTTCATGGGCAGCAAGCCTCTGGTGCAGCGCATGATGGAACACGTACTGACCGTGCCGCACCCGATCTGGCGACGGGTGAACTGGGCTTGGGTCTTGTTCTTCATCATCTCGGGTGTGGCGAATATTTATGTGGCATACAACTTTTCGCAGGATGCCTGGGTCAACTTCAAGCTCTTTGGTTTGATGGGCATGACCTTCGTGTTTATGATCTTGCAGGGTATATACCTTGCCCGCTACGCAGAAAACACCGAGGAAGTGGTGGCTGAAAATGCCAACGATACGGATCAGATTCGCTAAATCCCACCCACCAATAACGAGCTACAAGGCAGAGATATTGTTATGCATTTTGTCATTCACGCCATCGATCACCCCGACAGCCTGACAGGGCGGCTGGCTCATCGGGCCGATCATCGCAAACGGATCGAAGCGCTTTATAACGAAGGCCGGCTGGTCACCGCGGGGCCACTGCCGAACAAGGTTGAGGCGGACCCGAACATTTCCGGCTTCAGCGGTAGCCTGATTATTGCCGATTTCCCGAATGAGGCCAGCGCGCGTGCCTGGGCAGACACCGACCCTTATGTATTGAATGGCATCTACGCCCAAATCCGGGTTTATCCGTACCTGCAAACATTCCCCGCCTCACCGAGCAACTCGGCTGAAGCTATCAACTAATTTTCATACACACACTCAAGGAAAACGCACCATGCAAAAATCAACCTGGATGAAACCGTTAGCCATAACCGGAATCGCCCTGCTCGCTTTCGCCGGTCTGGCTGGATGCCAAGGCAACTCGGATCAAGCAACCAGCGCAGCCAAAACACCTTTGGGCAATGAAGCCGCTACGCACCCCGCCATGAACACAGCGGATACTTCGGCCAAGGTAACCAGCGGGAAGATCATCGCCACCATCAATGGCCAGCCTTTGTATGAAGAAAACCTGAAGGTTATTCAAAGCTCATTGCCCAAATCCAAAAACATCCCTGAACAAGACTTGCTTCAACGTATGATCGAGCTCCGTCTGTTGGCCAGTGCCGCGCGTCAGGAAGGACTGGATAAGCAGATCAAAACCAAGGCGCAGATACAAAATGCTGTCGACAATCAACTGGCGAACGATTACCTGTCTGATTACCTCAGCAAAATGAAGGTAACCGACGCAGAACTCCAACCCGAATACGATCAGTTCGTCAAAGGCTACCCAAAAACTACGCAATACAAGGCAGCACACATCCTGGTCAAAACCAAGGAAGAAGCAGACGCAATCATCAAGCAACTCGACAGCGGAACGCCGTTCGATCAACTGGCCAAGGAAAAATCGCAGGATCCGGGTTCCGCCAAACAAGGCGGTGAACTCGGCTGGTTTGATGCCGATCAAATGGTGCCCGAGTTTTCAGCAGCCGTCGAAAAACTCAAGAAAGGCGAGATCACACAGCAGCCGGTCAAATCACAATTCGGCTGGCATGTCATCAAATTGGAAGACACGCGCGTGGCACAACCACCGACATTTGCGGAACTCAAGCCACAACTTGAAACCCAATACCGTCGTGCGGCCATTGAAGATCTGATCAAAAAATTGCGTGCAAAAGCCAAAATTGAAATCATGTCTGTTCCCAACACTCCTGAAGTGAAACCGGCAGAGGCACCCAAACCTGCCGCAGAACCTGCGCCAGCAACCAAACCCTAAGTAAATGCTGATTTATTCCATCCTTGGAATAAATCAGCGCGCTCATCGCGGTACACGCCCGCGATGGCACTCACGAATCAAAGACTTACGTCTTTGTTCGTGTTGGGGCATCCTGCCCCAAGCGGGACGCACTGAATAAATCAGCGCTTCCCTAAGCTTACTCTCGCCGGTTAACGACTCGATCACATTGAGCGACACACCGGCGAAAGCACGCGCACGAATACCAGTTTGGCCCTGGTATTCGTGTTACTGGGCTACAAAAAAACTCTTGAGCGTATGATCAATCAACCCAGATTCTCTTTTCTTCCAATTTGCGGCCTTGATTCATAACTCAAAAATAACGCACAATCAAAAGACCCGTCCGCGGACGGGTATAATCAAACTTTTACTGCTCGGAACTTCAGAATGACCATCGAAGGCAGAAACCTGCAAGACACCATTATCGGCCGTGAACTGACGGCTGAACAATGCCAGACGCTGGCCGCTATTTGTGAGCAACAGACCATCCCCAATGGCCAGTTGCTCTTTGCAGAAGGCTCAAGCAACAATACCTTATTCGTCATCATGTCAGGCCGCTTTGCCGTGAGCCGGGATACGGGTCGGGGGTTCAGCGATACACTGCATTTGCTGGGCCAAGGTGAACTGGCGGGCGAGTCTGGATTTCTGGATGGTGCGCCGCATAGTGCGACTTTGCGCGCGGTGGGTGATGCCGTTGTCCTGACGATCGAACGGGCGCGCCTTGAGGCACTTTTGATAGACAATCCCATCATCGTTTACAAGGTCATGCGGGCCATCGTATACAGCATCCGGGAGATCACGCGCCGGATGAATCAGCAGCACTTGCAGATGCTGCAATACATCAACCCGGATTGCGGGCGCTTTTAGACGGCGACCGCAGGAAGTTAGGCATCGTGCCCGAACACACCGGCGGCGGCGGCTTTTCAACTGCCCCGCTAATTCAACTCAAGCGATCTTTTCTGCCCAGTTGACGGCTTCAACATACAGTTCAGGCGCACAGGCATTCAACTTGTCGGTCATTTCATCGCCATCAAGCCACATGCCACGCTCATAGAATACGAGATATTCCAGTATCTCTCCGAGCACACCCTTTCGGCTCACCAGAGCCTCCGTAATGCTGTCAGAGAGCGGCAATTCGCCGACTATCTGCTCGATAGGCTGGTCGTAAAAAGCATCCAAAGTCGAGAACAAACCCACCATGAATGCCGACGAGGGGTTGCCTAATCCTGTCTTTTTGCTGAGTAATTCTGCGAATCGGGCTCGAACCATTGCGGTGGTGATCAAAGCCGACGGTTTCCCTGCCACGCCCGTCAACGCCGAAAGGTAAACCATGCTTCTAATGGTATTGATGCCCAGCATGCGAACAGCATCAGGCACAGATTCAACCTTGCGCCGCATGCCGATGGCCGCCGAGTTGACCAACCGCAACAAGCGGTAAGTCAGCCCCAAATCGGTATTGATCTTCTCGGCAATCGCGTCCAGAGTGACATTTTCGTCTTGAAGCAGGATCAACATACTGAGCAGGTGGGCCTTGTTTGCCCGGATAGTCTGACGAACGATCATTTCCGGCCGGGAAAAGAAATGCCCCTGGAAGTAGTCAACACCCGCGGCTTTGAGTGTCTCGTAATCGCTCCATTCCTCAACCTTTTCAGCGATGACCTTAAGACCTGCCTCGTGCGCACGCTGGACTACTTTTACGATTTTTTCGACGCCGTCGGACAATACATCCAGCTTGACGTAATGCGCACTTTTGACACAAGGCTGGCCGATGTTGTCTACCGGAAAATCATCCAGCGCCACACGAAAACCGAGTTGTTTTAACGTAGCCATCGCTTCGGCGGTCAATTCATTGCATTCGACCGTTTCCAATATTTCCAATACCAACTGGCGCGCCATAATGCCTTTAAGGACATCATTGAACAGCAACTTAAGCGGCACATTGATGAATGCCTGATGGGTACCCACCAGCACATCCAAGCCGATTTCCGTTAAAGCGTTGATCACCACCGAGGCAGTGGCCTGGTTGGAATTACTGATACGGGCTGTTTGGTCTGCGTCCTGCGCACGGTAGAGCAGCTCGTAACCGATGGTATTCAATTCCCGGTCTACGATCGGCTGGCGAGCCAAGCGGATGTGTTGGATCAGCATGGGCGTGGATGTCATCAGTGTTTCCTTACAGATTGGGCAAATAGCCTCGTCGCTTTACATAAACAAAAGACACCCCGCCCATTAAAGCGAAAAACGCCACCGCAAGCTAGTCGAAAATAGTGACAAGCTTGAGCTTTCTCCGACAAAACAAGTTTGCCCCCCGGAAAAGCGGGAAAACCCGCAGATCACGTAAGAACTTATTCAGTCAGCGGGGCATCCAGCCCCCTCATGGTCAGGCGCATACGACCTTGTTTATCCAATTCGAGCAAAAGTACACGAACGGAATCACCTTCCTGAAGCTTGTCGGTGACACGCTCGACGCGCTCGTCACTGATTTGCGAGATGTGCAGCAGGCCATCCTTACCCGGCAAAATATTCACAAAAGCGCCGAAATCGGTGATTCGCACCACTTTGCCTTCATAAATCTTGCCAACTTCAGCCTCGACCGTGATTTGCTCGACGCGTCGACGCGCTTCCTCGCCCTGCTCGGCGGATGTCGCCGTGATGGTGATCTGGCCATCGTCTGAAATATCGATCTGTGTATGGGTATCGCGGGTAATTCCCTGAATCGTCGCACCACCCTTGCCAATCACCTCCCGGATTTTGTCCGGGTTGATCTTGAACTTGATGAATTGGGGCGCGTTCGGGGCAACGCTCTTGCGCGGTGCGGCAAGGGCCGCGTTCATGATCCCCAGAATGTGCAGACGCCCACTCTTGGCCTGATCGAGCGCCTGACTCATGATTTCACGGGTGATGCCGTTGATCTTGATGTCCATTTGCAGGGCGGTAACCCCATCGGCGGTGCCTGCCACCTTGAAGTCCATATCACCAAGATGATCTTCATCACCGAGGATATCGGAAAGCACGACAAAGCGATCGCCTTCCTTGATCAGCCCCATGGCGATGCCGGCCACCGGCGCCGCGATTTCCACACCGGCATCCATCATCGACAGGGAAGCGCCACATACGCTGGCCATGGAACTTGAGCCATTGGACTCGGTGATTTCCGACACCACGCGCAGCGTGTACGGAGAATTTTCCGGATTGGGGATGACGGCCTTGACCCCGCGACGAGCCAGATTGCCATGGCCGATTTCGCGTCGTTTGGGTGCGCCGAAGCGGCCGGTTTCACCGACGCTATAGGGCGGGAAGTTGTAATGGAAGATGAATGATTCCTTGTACTCGCCCACCACCGCATCGATCAATTGTGCATCGCGTGCCGACCCGAGCGTCGTCACAACCAATGCCTGCGTTTCACCACGGGTAAAGAGCGCCGAGCCGTGAACACGGGGCAGCACACCGGTTCGTACGGTAATCGGACGGATGGTTTTGGTGTCGCGACCATCGATGCGCGCCGCGCCATCCAGAACGCGACCGCGCACAACAGATGATTCCAAAGATTCAAGCAGATTGGAGACCAACTTCGCAGGCACGGTAACATCATCCGCAAACTGGGCAATGGCTTCTTCGCGCAATTCATTCAAGCGCTGGTAGCGTTGCTGTTTTTCAGCGATTTGATACGTCTCGGCAATCGAATCACCAAATGCCGCACGGATTTTGGCTTCTAATTCTGGATGCTCAACCGGCGGTGCCCAGGCCATGGCCGGACGGGCAGCATTGGCGGCAAGACGGCGAATCGCCGCAATCGCCAACTGCGCGGCCTCATGACCGAACATGACCGCATCAAGCATCGTGGCTTCGGGCAAGCGATCCGCTTCGGATTCGACCATGAGCACGGCATCTTCGGTACCCGCCACCACGAGTTCAAGCCGGGAATCGGCCATTTCGGTCTGCGTTGGGTTCAACACGAACGCATCATGGATATAACCGACGCGTGCCGCGCCCAGCTGCGCATCAAAGGGCAGACCAGACAAGGCCAGCGCGGCTGAGGCACCGAGCATGGCGGGAATGTCGCCGGGTACTTCGGGATCGAGTGATAAAACCTGGGCAATCACCTGAACCTGATTATAGAAACCCTTGGGAAACAGGGGGCGCAACGGGCGATCGATCAATCGGGCAATCAGGGTTTCCGCTTCGGTGGAACGCCCTTCGCGCTTGAAGAACCCACCGGGAATACGGCCGGCCGCGTAAAACTTTTCCTGATACTCGACGGTCAGCGGCAGAAAGTCCTGCCCGGGCTCAGGTGCGCTCTCGACAACGGCGGTCACCAGCACCACCGTATCACCCATCTGCACCATCACCGCGCCAGAAGCCTGGCGGGCAATTTCGCCCGTGGTCAAGGTGACGCAATGACGTCCATAATCAAATTGTTCGGTAAAAACGGCCACAGGCATCCCCTTTTCTTATTTCAAAATCGAAAATGGATGCCGTCGGCACCCACGTAAGGGCACCTCGAAAAACTTTCGAGGTGCCCGTGCGCCCCATGAATGGGGCGCCGCCCAATCGCATAAGCGATTGAAATGGCGTGAGTTAATTTCGGGTTCCCCGCAATTAACGTCCTCGAAAAACCCCATGGAAGGGATTTTTCGAGGTTCAAATAAAACAATCCCGGCACAAGTCCGGGATGAAAATCACTGGCGGAACGACGCAATATCGTCGCCCTGGCAGCCTGTCTGACTTTAGGAATCGCAGCGAAAATCAAGCTTGGCGAGGGCAGATTTTGCCGATTTTGCAGGGTAATAGCGGGTTCTATTGCCCAAAAAAGCGGTGAAATATGCACCGTCCAGATGGATTTGCAGCCGATTTCCCTAAAGTCCGACAGGCCGCCAGCCGATTACTTACGCAGACCCAAACGACTGATCAGTTCCTGATAACGACCCAAATCTTTTGATTTCAGGTAGTCGAGCAGTTTGCGACGCTGGTTGACCAGCTTGAGCAAACCGCGACGGGAATGGTGATCTTTCTTGTGCTCGGCAAAGTGCTCGGTCAGGTGCACGATGCGGGTGGTCAGCAGCGCGACCTGTACTTCCGGGGAACCGGTATCGTTTGCGCCGCGGCTGTAGTCAGCGACAACCTGAGATTTCTGTTCTGTAGTTAATGACATGAGATTGCTCCTGTTTCACCTGGGAAAGGTTGATTAAAAATAACATCAGGCAAGAGCGAATCCGCGCCCTTTACCGATGCGTGGCAAGCATGGTCTAGACCTGCCTCACCGTTATAGCGCCGCAAACAATCGTCGCGGTGCCACTCGTCCGTCATCCAGCACTTCCCCCATTCCCAGGAAGAGGTCGTCGGGTCCGTAAATACAAAACCACCCGGTTTGTGGCGCTTTGGGCACAAACACCGGATGACCGTGACGAATATGAAAGGCGCTGTCCGCATCCAGTTGAACCACCGGATAACGCTCCAACGCCGAATCGGTCGGCAGAATAGCATGTTTTATCGCCATTTCCGCATCCGATTCGTTGAGTTTGATTAATTCATCGAGTGTCCACATTGTTGCGGATTGGGCCGGGGCATCGCCCGCAGCCTCTGGCCACTCGGTCAGCCAAGGGCCGACACCGATTCGGCGCAACTTGGCTACAACCGCACCACAACCAACCGCCTCGCCAATGTCTTCAATCAGGGTGCGGATATAAGCACCCTTGCTCGAATGAACAAGCAGGTCGAAATCCCGACCATCGAAATTCAATAGCTCGACACGGTAGAAGTTGATCGAACGCGCCTTGCGCTCAACCACCTCACCGGCGCGCGCCAACTCATATAGCCGCTTTCCATTAACCTTCAGCGCCGAATACATCGGGGGCACTTGCTCGACCAAGCCCCTAAAGGGCGCAAGATAGGTTTCCATCTGTTCGGCTGTTAATTCGGGCACAGGGCGCTCTTCGATCACGGCACCTTCCATATCCCCCGTTTCGGTACGCAAACCGAGACGGCCGGTGACACGGTAGGTTTTATCGGCATCCAGCAGCAAGCCGGAAACCCGGGTCGCGTGACCGAAACACAGAGGCAGCATGCCCGTGGCTTCGGGGTCCAAACTACCGGTATGACCGGCCTTCGCTGCCTGGAACAAATGCTTGACGCGCTGCAATGCCTGGTTGGAACTCAACCCGATGGGTTTATCCAGCAGCAAAATGCCATTGATTTCACGACCACGACGACGTCGACTCATGATGTCTTCCCATCCGCCTGGTCTCCGGAAGGCGAGCCATCGGCATCGTCGGCCTGAACGTGCTCATCATCCTGCTTGCGCACGGCGGAAATAAGCGCATCCATCTGCATACCGCGCTCGATGGAAGCATCGAACTGGAAAGTCAGACGCGGCACACTGCGCAAACGCATCCGATGAGCCAGCTCGGTGCGCAGGTAACCCGCAGCCGAATCCAGCCATGCTTGTGCCCGTTCGCGTTCTGAACTATTCAGCACACTATAGAAAATCTTGGCATAACTGAGATCGCGCGTAACCTCGCAATCGGTCACCGTCAGCAAACTGATGTTGGCCTGGCGGATTTCTTCACGCAAAAGATCAGCTATTTCGCGACGGATCTGCTCCGCCACGCGCTGATGACGACTAAAACCTTGTGGCATCTGGCCTGCCCTGTTGTTCTGAATAAAAACCGGCCACACAAAAGTGGCAGGCTAAAAATGGCTGACTACGACAAGGTGCGCTGAACTTCGACACGCTCGAACACTTCGATCATGTCGCCGACGCGAACGTCGTTATAGTTCTTGACACCGATACCGCAATCAAAGCCCGCACGAACTTCCTGTGCGTCGTCCTTGAAGCGGCGAAGCGACTCGAGTTCACCTTCGTAAATCACCACGTGGTCACGCAGCACGCGAATCGGGTTGCCACGACGGATAACCCCTTCGGTAACCATACAACCCGCGATGGCGCCAAACTTCGGCGAGCGGAAGACGTCACGCACTTCGGCCAAGCCAACAATCTTCTCTTGCGTTTCCGTGCCCAACAAACCACTCATGGCATGGCGGACATCATCGATCATTTCGTAGATGATGCTGTAGTAACGGATTTCAACATTCTGGGCCTGGGCAAGCTTGCGTGCAGAAGCCTCGGCACGGACGTTGAAGCCGATCAGGATCGCATTGGAGGTTGTCGCCAGATTCACATCCGACTCGGTAATACCGCCGACACTGCTCATCAACACATTGACCTTGACTTCATCGGTCGACAACTTGTTCAGGCTGTCCCGAATCGCTTCGGCAGAACCCTGTACGTCGGCCTTGACCAGGACGTTCAGGGTAGAAACTTCACCTTCTTTCATCTGATCGAACAGGTTTTCCAGCTTGGTGGACTGCTGAGTCGCCAAACGACTATCGCGGTATTTTCCTGCGCGGAACAGGGCAATTTCACGTGCCTTGCGTTCATCCTCGACCACGACGAGATCGTCACCGGCCTGAGGTGTGCCCGAGAGCCCGATGATGACCACTGGAATCGATGGACCGGCGGACTCGATGGGGGCGCCATTTTCGTCGAGCATCGCGCGAACGCGACCGTATTCCGAGCCGACGAGCACCACATCACCCTTGTTGAGGGTGCCGCTACGAACCAGGACCGTAGCAACAGGGCCACGTCCTTTTTCAAGCGAAGATTCAACCACGGTACCCTTGGCATGACCTTCTACCGGCGCCTTGAGCTCAAGCACTTCCGACTGCACCAGAATGGCATCCAGCAACTGGTCAATCCCGGCACCGGTTTTAGCCGATACCGGAACGAATTGTGTGTCACCGCCCCATTCTTCCGAAATCACTTCCAATTGGGACAGTTCACTACGCACCCGCTCAAGATCGATGTTTGGCTTATCGATCTTGTTGATGGCGACCACGATCGGCACGCCTGCGGCACGCGCATGTTGTACGGCTTCCTTGGTTTGCGGCATCACGCCATCATCGGCAGCAACGACGAGAATCACCAGATCGGTAACGCTGGCGCCACGGGCGCGCATGGCAGTAAAGGCTTCGTGACCGGGTGTATCGAGGAACGTGATCACACCACGGCTGGTTTTGACATGATAGGCACCCACATGCTGGGTAATGCCACCGGCCTCACCTGCCGTGACTTTTGCCCGACGGATGTAATCCAGCAATGAGGTTTTACCGTGGTCAACGTGACCCATAACGGTAACCACCGGCGGACGCGGCAGCGCAACACCCTGCTCGATCGCTTCATCCAGTTCTGCTTCCAGCGTGGAATCGGAAACCGGAATCGGCGTATGGCCCATTTCTTCAACAACCAGAACAGCGGTGTCCTGATCGATCATCTGATTGATCGTCGCCATCACACCCATGCTGAAGAGTGTCTTGACAACGTCCACACCTTTGACCGACATCTTCTGCGCCAGATCGGATACGGAAATGGTTTCCGGAATCGTTACATCACGGATGACGGGGGCCACTGGCTTTTCAAAGTTACTGGTCTGCTTGCTGGCAACGCCACCACGACCCGACGACTTGCGACCTCGCTTGGCGCGCCGCTCGTCCGCGCCTGCGCCCAGATGCAATTCTGAACGGCCGGATTTGACTTCACGCTCATGGCGCCCCTTACCACTGTGCTTGGCACCCTTCTTGCGCGCTGACTCTTCTTCGGCAGCCGTTTTGGCAGGAGCCGGCCGACTGTCGGTCGGCGCAATCTCGGGTTCGGCGGTAGGCATGGCAATAATGCGCAAACGTGACTTAGGCCGCCCTGTCAGCTCATCGATGGCTTGCGGCAGAACATCGGGCACAGATTTCTCATCTGACGAATCTTCGAGGACCGTATCAAATGGTTCTGCCGCCACAGGTGCGGCGCTTTGTGCTGGCGCCTCTTCCTTTTTAACCGGCGCAGCTTCATCCGCTGGATTTTCGATCGCCGGCTTTTCTGCGCCGGCTTGATCTGTCGCAGACTCTGTCTTGAGCGTTTCAGACGAAACACCCGTCGTGGCGGGTGACGTTTCTACGCGTGGCTCGACAACCGGCTCCGGTGCAGATACCGCCGTGGCTTCATGTTCTACCACTGGCGGTTTTTCTTCGACCGGCTGCGCGGGAACTGCCTCACGGGCAACATAGGTTTTACGGCTGCGATACTCGACTGCAACTGTCTTGCCGCGGGCGGCTCCTCCGCCGACCTTGATTTCTTCCTGCTTCTTACGTTGCAAGGTGATGCGATTGGGTTTGGCTTCACCGGCATCCTTGGCTGAATGTTGCCGCAGATGGGCCAATAGCTTCATTTTATCGCCATCGCCGATCAGGGAATCGGCCGAACTGGCTTTCACACCAGCCTCGGCTAACTGCACAAGCAGACGCTCTGGGGTGGAACCAACTGTTTTCGCTAAATCTTTAACCGTGACCTCGGACATGGGGTCTCCTATGGTCGTCTCTAAATCAAAATTCAATACCAACTGCGCGTACGCGACTGGAACAGAGCCTATTCGCTACCAATGACAAAATCGGTACAGCGCAAACTAATTTCCTGATCTTCAGGGCTGAACGATCAGGCAAACCACGGCGCACGCGCCGCCATAATCAATTGATGAGCCAAAGCCTCATCCACACCTTCAAATGCGGTCATCTCGTCGATTGACAACTCGGCCAGATCATCTGATGTGTGAACTCCAGCCGCATTCAATGTGGCGAGCAGTTCGGGCGTCATGCCTTCCAACTTGGCGATATCGAGTTCTTCCGTCGATTCACCCGCGTCGTCAGAAATGGCCTGAACCAGCAGCGCATCGCGCGCGCGGTTACGGAGTTCCTTGACGATATCCTCATCAAAACCTTCGACATCCAGCAGCTCTGCGGTCGGCACATAAGCAATTTCTTCCAGCGAGGAGAAACCCGCCTCGACCAGTACGGCGGCCACATCCTCATCGACGTCCAGATCCCGCATGAACGATTCGGTGGCGCGACGTGTTTCGGTTTCTACCTTCGCGACCGCTTCTTCCTCGCCCATCACATTCAGGTGCCATCCGGTCAACTGGCTCGCCAGTCGCACATTCTGACCGCCACGGCCGATCGCCTGGGAGAGTTTTTCTTCCGTGACGGCAACGTCCATGCTGTGGCGATCTTCATCCACCACGATCGACACGACTTCTGCCGGCGACATGGCGTTGATGACGAACTGAGCCGGGTTGCTATCCCAGATGATGATATCAACGCGTTCACCGTTGAGCTCGTTGGTAACCGACTGGACACGCGAACCGCGCATGCCGACGCAGGTACCGACCGGATCGATCCGGCTATCGCGTGATTCGACCGCAATCTTGGCACGCAGACCCGGGTCGCGGGCAGCACCCTTGATTTCGATCAGCCCCTGTTCGATTTCCGGCACTTCCAGCTTGAACAACTCAATCAGGAACTCCGGCGCGGTGCGGCTGACGAATAGCTGCGGGCCACGGGGCTCATGACGCACATCCATCAGATAACCGCGCAGACGATCGCCAGGACGCACGGCTTCACGACCGATCATTTCATCCCGAGGGATCAGGGCTTCAACATTGCCACCCAAATCCAGGATGACATTCCCACGGTCAATCCGCTTGATCAAGCCCATGATCAGGCTGCCCTTGCGGTCGATATAGGCGTCGACGATCTGGCGGCGTTCTGCCTCGCGCACTTTCTGCACGATGACTTGCTTGGCGGCCTGCGCCGCGATACGGCCGAATTCGACGGATTCAATTTCTTCCTCGACGAAATCACCCACCTTGATATCGGGATCATCCATCTGCGCCGCTTCGAGAATCATTTCCCGCTCGGGAAATTCGGAAGATTCACCTTCGACAACCTGCCAACGACGGAAGGTGCGGTACTCGCCCGTATCCCGGTCGATTTGCACACGTGTATCGATGTCGCCGCCATGACGTTTGCGGGCTGCCTGGGCAAGTGCGGCCTCGATCGCCTCGAAAATGACTTCGCGATCAACCCCTTTTTCGTTTGAAACCGCATCGGCTACAAAAAGAATCTCTTTGCTCATAATGGTGGATATTCCCTTGAGTTACTTCGCAGAGCGACGTGCTTGGCGATCATTTTTTTGACCGCCGAATTCAAAAACCAGATTGGCTCGCTCAACTTCCGCATACGGGAAGGTGAACACATCCTCATCACCGTCGATGGACAGGCTGATCTGCTCGCCTTCAACCGCCGTGACGATACCTTCGAAACGACGGCGCTGAGCCAGTGGCCGGTGAAGGCGCACACGCACCTTCTGGCCGATAAACAGGGCAAAATCGCTGGCGCGGAACATCGGACGCTCAACGCCCGGCGAGGATACCTCAAGCCGGTAGAAGCCCGGGAACGGGTCTTCAACATCAAGCACGCCACTTAGGGCATCGCTGACTTTCGTGCAATCATCCAGCGTCACACCCGCTTCGGTATCAATGTATACCCGCAACAAACCATCCGGGCCACCGCGGAACTCACCGCCCACCCAAACACAACCGGCTGCCTCAACAACAGGTTGCAATAAGGTTTCAATGGATTCCGGAATTTTCTGCACAGCCGATTTTTCTCTAAATGTTACAAAATAAAAAAGCCCCGACTGGGGCCCGTTTTTCTTTTATCGTTGAATGCGGGATGCGGAATATAAAAAGGTTCTTGCCGGAAGTCAAATTTATCCGGCAAACACCTAACCTTGAACATCGTTCAAAGTCCTGTTTTTTGAGAAAAAACGGTTAAAACCACGCCCACGGCCGCAAAACAGAAATGTTATCGACCTACTGGGTTTTTTCCCGAATCGTGTCGAGGACATTTCGTGTGGCTTCCTTGGTCGCATCCCAGGCACTTCTGGCGGTGGATTTGGTCTTTTCCCATACCACCGATGCCGCCTGCTTCGCTGTTTGCCACCAACTGTTATCCACCACGGGGTAGTGCGTCATGCCCGCAACCGATTCGTTTAAGTACACCTTGTAGCGCACATCATCGAGCTGCGTATCCCGCTCGGTTTTCAACCGGAATAACCCCGTTTGCACGAACAGTTTCTTGCCGTCCATCGAAGAAGCGGAGTCATCAACATCAATCACAATCCCCGTGATTTTCATCTGTTCATCGACGATGACGTTGTCGACTTCACCGATCGATTTCGAATGGCCCTCGGCGTACACGGGCGCATCCATGAGCGCCTTCATAGAATACAATCCTTGAGCCGCCTCGGCCAATGGCACGAACAGCAAGCCGCTGATCATCAAACCGAAGATCAACCCGTTTTTTGTCTTGCCTGTCATTTCCTGTCTCCTGTTGAACATCAACCACACACCGACAAGTTATCCGGCCACCTACTCGCCACGCAAATCGTCAAAAAAACTTTTAACCGAATCCAGCCACGAACGCTCACGCGGACGATGCTGAGCAGGAATCTCCCCGCCCTGCTCACCGATCAGTGAACGCTCGAATGCCAGCAAAAGTTCCTTCTGTTCGTTGGTGAGCTTGACCGGTGTTTCGACATGGACAGTCACGAGCAGGTCGCCCTTGGCACCGCCGCGCACCGGTTGCACCCCTTTGCCACGCAAACGGAACACCTTGCCCGTCTGGGTTTCGGCCGGGATCTTGAGCGCAATGCGGCCATCGAGTGTCGGCACTTCAATCTCGCCACCCAAGGCGGCTGTCACGAAGCTGATCGGCATGTCACAGAGCAGATCGGCATCCTGACGCTGGAAGATCGGGTGTGGTTTGACTTCAATCAAAACATACAGATCACCTGCCGGACCACCCTGCTCACCGGGACCACCTTCACCAGCGTGCCGCAAACGATCACCGGTATCGACGCCTGCAGGAATCTTGATCGACAGGGTCTTTTGCGTTTCTACCCGACCCGCGCCATGACAGGCTTCGCAGGGATGCTCGATCACTTCCCCTGAACCGCCACAGGTCGGACAGGTTTGCTGGATCGAGAAAAACCCCTGTTGGACACGCACCGCGCCGGCACCATGGCAAGTGCCACAGGTCTTTTTGCCTGTGCCGGGTTTCGCACCCGTGCCATGGCAGACATCACAGGGTTCCGTGCTTGGAATCTGGATTTCTACCGTCGTGCCGCGAACAGCCTCTTCCAGCGAAATCTTGAGGTGATATTGCATATCGGCACCACGATAGGCGCGTGAGCGACCGCCGCCGCCACCGAAAATATCACCAAACACTTCGCCGAAGATATCCGCAAAGCCAGCGCCACCGCCACCAAAACCGCCTCTACCGCCGCCCATACCTGCATTAACGCCGGCATGGCCGAACTGGTCATAGGCCGCTCGCTTTTGCGGGTCGGACAAGGTCTCGAATGCTTCCTTGGCTTCCTTGAATTTTTCTTCGGCAGAGGGGTCATCGGGATTGCGATCCGGGTGGTACTTCATAGCCAATCGACGATAGGCCTTTTTCAGCTCATCGCCCGATACCGTGCGTTCCACTTCAAGAATTTCGTAATAACAACGCTTCGCCATAATCTGCTCAAAAGTTAAAACGGCAGGAGTGCGTGGGGCAAACCGCGCAACCATGCCGTATCTGAAACTGAATGCCTGTAACAAAGCCGTCCTCCAACGAGAGACGGCTTTATGCTCGGCTTATTTTTTGTCGTCTTTGACTTCTTCGAACTCGGCATCGACCACGTCATCGTCCTTGGCCGAGGCGGTCTCTGCACCGCCTTGCTGCGGTTGTGCCGTAGCTTTCTGCATCAATGTGGCAGAAACCTGGGTCAACGCTTCGATTTTCGCTTCAATTTCAGCTTTGTTGTCGCCTTTCATCGCTTCGCGCAAAGCGGCAATCGCATCGGTAGCCGGCTGCTTGTCCGCATCGGTCAGGCCTTCGGTTTCCTTCATGGTTTTCTCGACCGTATGAATCAAACCATCGCCCTGGTTGCGAACGTCAACCAATGCGCGCAGTTTCTTGTCTTCTTCCGCGTGCGCGGCGGCGTCATCGACCATGCGCTGAACTTCTTCGTCGGAAAGACCCGAGTTGGCCTTGATGACGATCTTCTGCTCTTTGCCGGTGCCCTTGTCTTTTGCGGAGACATTCAGAATACCGTTGGCATCGATGTCGAAGGTGACTTCGATTTGCGGCATGCCCCGTGGCGCCGGCGGAATGTCGGTCAGATCGAATCGACCCAGCGATTTGTTGCCGGATGCCATTTCACGCTCACCCTGAAGCACATGCACCGTTACCGCGGTCTGGTTGTCATCTGCCGTAGAGAACACCTGACTCGCCTTGGTCGGAATCGTCGTGTTCTTCTCGATGAGTTTGGTCATCACGCCGCCCATCGTTTCGATACCCAGGGACAGCGGGGTGACATCGAGCAACAGCACGTCGCTGACGCTACCAGACAACACGCCACCCTGAATGGCAGCGCCCACGGCAACCGCTTCATCCGGGTTCACATCCTTGCGCGGTTCCTTGCCGAAGAAGTTCTTCACCGCTTCACGCACCTTGGGCATGCGGGTCTGACCGCCGACCAGGATGACTTCATCGATATCGCTGAGCGATACGCCCGCATCCTTGATCGCCATCTTGCACGGTTCGATGGTGCGAGTAATGAGATCATCCACCAGCGATTCGAGCTTGGCACGTGTGATCTTGATATTCATGTGTTTCGGACCGGTGGCATCCGCCGTGACGTAGGGCAGGTTGACGTCGGTCTGTTCGGTCGAGGAGAGCTCGATCTTGGCTTTTTCCGCCGCTTCCTTCACACGCTGCATGGCCAGCGGATCATTGTGCAGATCCACGCCCTGCTCTTTTTTGAATTCGTCGACGAGGTAATCGATCAAACGGTTATCGAAATCCTCACCGCCGAGGAAGGTATCGCCGTTGGTCGAAAGCACTTCGAACTGTTTCTCGCCATCGATGTTGGCCACTTCGATAATGGATATATCGAACGTACCACCGCCGAGATCATACACGGCGATCTTGCGGTCTTTGTTGTCCGCCTTGTCGATACCGTAGGCCAATGCAGCGGCAGTCGGTTCGTTGATAATCCGCTTGACATCCAGACCGGCGATACGGCCGGCGTCCTTGGTGGCCTGACGCTGACTGTCGTTGAAGTAGGCGGGAACGGTGATGACCGCCTCGGTCACTTCTTCACCCAGATAGGCTTCGACGTCTTTTTTGATCTTCATCAGTACGCGTGCGGAAATTTCCGGCGGCGCCATTTTCCTGCCGTTGACCTCGACCCAGGCATCGCCGTTGTCGGCCTTCACGATCTTGTACGGCATCAGTTTGATGTCTTTTTGCACGGCTTCTTCATCGAAACGACGCCCGATCAAGCGCTTGACAGCAAACAGCGTATTCTTCGGATTGGTGACAGCCTGGCGTTTGGCCGGCTGACCGACAATGATTTCACCATCGTTGGTATAAGCCACAACCGACGGGGTGGTCCGTGCGCCCTCGGCGTTCTCGATCACCTTGGCGGACTTGCCTTCCATAATGGCAACGCAAGAGTTCGTCGTGCCTAAATCGATACCAATAATCTTACCCATTGTGTTCTCCCTCATAAGCCCGCTAGGGGCCGGTTTAATGTGTTCGTTCGGATTCGTTAATGCACCCTGATCATTACTTGGTGCGTTACGAAACCTGATTTGCGGTCATTTGGCCTGTTTTCAAGAGCCCTTTACTGATTTTTGGACACAACCACCAAGGCGGGGCGCACCAAACGATCACGCAACAGGTAACCTTTCTGCATCACGCTGATCACATGATCGGCAGGGCCTTCATGCGGCTGCACGGAAATTGCCTGATGATGATCCGGGTTGAAACGCTCGCCAATCGGATGAACCGGATGGACGCCGAATTTTTCCATCGTCTGCATGAACAGATTGAGCGTCATCTCGCTGCCTTCGCGGATTTTTTCCAGCGAAGCATGTTCGTTTTCGCTGGCCTGAATACCCATTTCCAGAGAATCGATCACCGGCAGCAGACTATCTACAAATCGCTCCAGAGCGAATTTCCGGGCATTCTCGATATCGCGCTCCACGCGCTTGCGCAGGTTTTCCATCTCGGCGTGCAAACGCAGTATTTCCTGATCACGCTCGGCCAGTTTCTCTGCCAGAACCCGAGGGTCCAGGTTTTCATCCGCCGTAACGGACTGTTCCGCTTGCTCTTCTTTACTCATGCCCTGGTTCTCTTCCTGGGTCATGTTTTCTTCGTTGGGTTGCTTGGATTGTTCCGTCATACGGTGATCCTCAAAATCAGATAAAGCCATTGAATGTCGTCGCCGACGCGAATACCGTGTAGTTCTGGGGTGGCATCAAAATTTTTCAAG
>NZ_JAQTTX010000020.1:23823-46224 GCF_028710545.1 Halothiobacillus sp.
GCTTCGGACGCGCCGGTATTTCGGCGCATTGGCATCATCACCAAGCCCTACGCCGACCAGGCAATCAAGCGGGTGTTCCAGAAACTGATCAAACTGCTCGATCAGATGGGCATCGACTGGGCGCTGGAACAATCCTGCGACAATCCGGTGCATAAGCTGCCGGTGTCACGGTTCGACCGTGACCAACCGGACTGCGACCTGATCATCGTGCTCGGCGGCGACGGCACCCTGCTCAATGCAGCGCGCACGCTGAGCCAGTGGAATATCCCACTGATGGGCGTCAACCTGGGTCGACTGGGTTTTCTGGTCGATGTGCTGCCCAGCGATCTGAAACTCTATCTGGAGGCCATGCTGCGCGGCCATTACGTCGAAGATCGGCGCTTTTTGCTTGAAGGCACCTTGATGCGCGGCGAGACCCGCCTTCTTCATGCCATCGCAATGAACGACATCACCTTCAAGATGCGCGATCCGGCGCGCATGGTCGAATTCGACATGCATATCAATGGCGTGCTGCTCAACCAACAGCGCTCGGATGGTGTCGTGATCTGCACGCCCACCGGTTCGACCGCTTATGCGCTGTCGGCCGGTGGGCCACTGATTGCGCCCGACCTGCCAGCCATCGGCATCGTCTCGATTTGCCCGCACACGCTGAGTTATCGCCCCATCGTGGTCAGTGCCCAGCATGTGATCGAGATCACACCCAAGCCTCAGTCGCGCGGCGGCGGCGTGATGAGCTTCGACGGTCAGATCAACCACCCGCTGGATGTCGGTGATACCCTGGTCATTCGTCGGCACGATCACGATATCCGCCTGATCCATCCCTGCAACCACGACTATTACGCCCTGTTGCGCACGAAACTGTGCTGGGCGGAGCAAACCGGCTAAGTTTTCCCCATGCTGACATCCCTGACCATCCGCCACATCGCCCTGATCGACGAGATCGAGATTCAGTTCGCACCCGGCATGACCACGCTCACCGGCGAGACCGGCGCGGGCAAATCCATCCTGATCGACGCCATCGGCCTCATTCAGGGCGAACGGGCCAATACGCAACTGATTCGATCCGGCTTCGATGAAGCGGAAGTCATCGCGGTGTTTCAGGTTACCCCAAACTCGCCCGTGGCCGAATTCCTCGAAGAACAGGAACTGCTCGACGATGAACTCATCATCCGTCGCACCTTGAATCGCGAAGGGCGCGGCAAGATCTGGATCAATGGCCGCCCCTGCCCGGCCGCGACCCTCAAAACGCTCGGTGGCCTGCTGATCGACGTTCATGGCCAGCACCACAACCAGAAACTGCTTGAAAAACGCTACCAGCGAATGCTTTTGGACAGTTTTGCCGGGCTCACCGGGCCAACGCAGAAGCTGGCGCAACTGTCACGGGAACTCCGCCAGAATGAGCATAAGCTCGAAGAAATTCGAAACGCCGAACAAAGCCGTGAAGACCGCCGCGCCTTGCTGGCCTTTCAACTGGAAGAAATCGATCAGATCGACCCGCAACCGGATGAATTCAATCAGTCCCATCAGTTACTGAGCCGCCTTTCCCGCCAGGATGAGTGGCGCAGTGTGCTCGCCGCACAACTGGAACAGCTCTTCGATGGCGATGACAACGTGCACGACCGGATCGGGCACGCACAACAGGCACTCGCGCGAATCGCGGGGCTCGATGACGCCATCTCACCACTGATCGACGCACTCGAAACCGCCCAGATTCAGATAAGCGAGACCGCAGACACCCTGCGCGACCGGCTCGATTCGGCTGAAGACGATCCCGAACAACTCGAACGGGTTCAGGCCCGCCTCGACCAACTACACCAGTTGGCGCGCAAGCACCGCATTCCACCGGAGCAACTGGACGACCGTATCGCAGAACTCCGAGAAGAAGCCGCGCGTCTCGATCACGCGCAAGCAGACAGCGCCGCGCTCGAAGCCAGAATTCAGGCACAGATGGCCGACTACGACCAGCTTGCCGCCGAAATTTCGGTCAAAAGAAAGGCCGCCGCAGCGAAACTCGCCGCTGCGGTCACCGATGCCATCCGCCAACTCGGCATGCCACATGGGCAGATAGAAATCCCGATCACCCCGATGGCCGACCTCGCAGTACGGGGCGAACAGGGTATCGACGATGTCGTATTTCTCATCAGTGCCAACCGCGGTCAACCGCCCCAACCGCTCGATCAGATTGCCTCGGGTGGCGAGCTGGCCCGTGTGAGTCTGGCGTTCAAAACACTCACCGCTGCCTTCGATCCGGTGGAAACCTTTATTTTCGATGAAGTGGATACGGGTATCGGTGGCGCAATTGCCGAGATCGTAGGGCGTCATCTGCGTGCTCTCGGTCAGACCCTGCAGGTGTTCTGCGTGACCCATCTACCGCAGGTGGCCGCGCAAGGACAACATCAGATTCAGGTGCAGAAACACCATCTGGAAAGTGGCACCGTGACCGAGATCGTGCCACTGGACCACGCAGCACGTATCGACGAAATCGCCCGCATGATCGGCGGCATCGACATTACCGCCCAGACCCGGGCAACCGCTCAGGAAATGTTGGCTCGCAATTGAGTTCAAGGAAGATCTGCCAAACGCAGCGTTCCTTCGGGTAATCGGTATGACTCGGCAAATCCCCCCAGCCCCCTTTTTCAAAGGGGGGAGAATAAGCCTCCGCTTTTTGAGCAAGCGCACCTCCCCCTTTGTAAAAGGGGGAATGAGGGGGATTTAAAGAAACCCTGATCAAACGTGATTCAAGCACCAGACCATCAAAGCGGGTTAACGGCTTATTCCCTATTCATTAAACGGCTTCGGTGCACCGGTATCCCCCAATAAAACGCCGTTCACCTTGGTGCCGTACAGACTGTTTTTATTGTCGTGATATTTGGCGCGCGTGGCCGCTACGCTGCCTTCCCAGCGTGGGTCTTGCGGACGCTCATGTCCATCCATGAAATACGCCACATCCCAGGCTTGCTGTGGGGTCAGGCTATAGCTTTGACCATAGGGCATATTGGCGAAAATAAACTTGGCCGCATTTTTGATACTGCCCATGCCCGCGCCCCAGTTGAACGACTGCGCGCCCCACAAAGGCGGAAACACGACGGTGCCATTCACCACGCGGCCTTCACCGTTGGCGGCGTGACAAATCGCGCAATTGGCTTCATACACGGCCTGGCCACGGACGAAATCCGGCGCTTGCTTGGGCGCGGGAAAATCAGGGTAGCCTCGACCCGCTATTTTGGTGTCACCCGTCGGCAAGCCCTTGGCCAACCAATAGGAATAAGCCGATAACGCGACCAGTACATCGCTGCCGAGCGGCGGCATCTTGCCGTTCATGCTGTAGCGAAAACAGCCTTGCAGGCGATCTTCATAGGTGTTCACTTTCTTGTTCTTGCTACGGTAGGCCGGGTAGCTCACCCACGCGCCCCACAGTGGCGCGGAACCCGCCATCGCGCCGCCATCGGTATGACAGTTCACGCAATTGAGTGAATTACCCACATACTGCGGCGCGTACTTCTTCGATTCGAACATGATGTTGCGGCCCAATTGAACCATCTTGCCGAATTCGTCATTCGGTATGGTGGAAGGGTCGGGAGGGGTGAAGGTCGACCCCGTCAACACAGCGGCATTCGGTGCCGATTTGGGCGTGACCTCGACAGCAGCCAAACTGGCCATGGGCACCACGGCCACGGAGGCCAGCAGAATCGACGTCAACACAGGCTTGATTTGTTGAATGTGCTTGCTCATTGCGCGCCTCCGGCCTGATTCGTTTTGCCCATCACCGCTGCCTCTGGCTTCTGCGCCGCCAACCAGGCCGTGACTGCCTTGGTATCGGCATCACTCATCCGTAACGCGATGGTATGCATCAACCCCTGAGGGTCACCACTACGTGTACCATTTTTCCAAGCCGTAATTTGCTGATCAAGATAGGTCGCAGATTGCCCAGTCAAGGCAGGAAATGCAGGCGCCACGCCCACACCACCCGGGCCATGACAACGAAAACAGGCGGGTATTCCCGCCTTCCAGTCACCATACACGGCCAGTTGTTCACCACGAGGTTTCAAATCGGCGGGAACCGTCTGCGCAGGCGCGGCCATAGTGACGGGCAAGCCTGAGTAATAATCAGCCAGCGTTTTGATCTGCTCGGCGCTCAACGGTTTGGCCATGCCAGACATAATGGCGTTCTGGCGTTGCCCTGATGCGAACAAATGCAACTGCTCGGCCAGATAATCCGCCGGCATTCCGGCCAGGCGCGGGTAATGGGCTGCTGCCATGCCTTCACCCTGTGCGCCGTGACAGGCCGCGCAACTGGCCGCTTCGGGCGGCGGCGCGGCCCAAACAGCACCCGATGTTGCGGTTAGAATCACCCCGCAGGCGGGCCAGAACAGTGATCGTGATGAGGATAGGGAACGAAACTGGAACATGGTGCAACTCTCCATTCAACGACGCCGGAATCGGGCGAATCGAATTAAAAGGACAAGCTGCCCGAGAAGTACCCCGAGCCGCCCGTGTTATAAAATACTGCTTCCCGTCGGTTCAGGCCCGTCGGTTGAAACCACAATCTGGTGAGCTTAAATCCGCTCGATATGCAGACCAAGCCCTGTTAACTCATCTTCTTTCGTCGGACCGCAAAGCACGCCGATGGAAGCGGAATCCGGCTTCAGATAGGTTTCTGCCACGCGCTTTAAGTCCGCTTCGGTCACATCCAGAATCCGGGCGCGCATCAGGCGCTGCTGTTCGAGTGTGCGACCATGCAGACCATCAAGAAACGCTTTTTTCGCCTCCCCTGCGGGCGAACCGGGCTTATCGATGCTGGAAATGACACCGAAAATCGCTTCATCAACCGTACGGCCTTCGTGTGTATTATCCAGCAACCAGTCGATGGCTCGATCAAAGTCATTGAGCGTGTCGGTCAAGCGCGGATCTCGGTAGGAGAAGAAGCGAAAGCTTGCTGATTCAGAATCGTATCCCGCGCCACCGCCGTAGGCACCGCCCTGCTCACGAATGGCTCGGTGCAGATAACCGTTACGCAAAAAGCCACCCAGAACGGCCAGCGCGGCGGCATCTTCATGCAATGGCGGTACGGCGGCATGGGCTTTGGCGCAGTAATTCACGGCGAGGTTACCGATCCAGGCTTCGCGCACCGGTTGGTGCACCTTCGGCAGCTGGAAATGCTCGACCGGATTGCCATGCTGCATGACACGTTCCAGTGCGGGCTGAATATCGCCAAAATGGCGGCGTTCGGCAATCACGTTGTACTGACGCAAGCCGCCCTTGAGCTTGGCGTGCAGACGGGCCAATCGCTCGGCCACATCGTGGATGGCTTTGGGCTCATCGAGCGCGTCATCCATTGCCTTAATCCGGCGCACACCGGCGACACCGCCCGATTCATGGGTCAATTTGGCACGAGCCGACATCCCGCTGGAAGCCAGATTCATGGCATGAACGTGACCTGCTCCGGCAATACCTTGTTCACTGCGAAAACGAATCTGACTGATCAGATCACGAATACGGCTGGTTTCATCGAAACGCGCCGCGTTGAGGTGCTGATGGAACAGATCCACGAGGTCATCGGCATGGCGAACCAATGCCTTGCCGCCGAGCAGGAAAAACGAGCTCAGCTTATGCGCGTTGTCGAGATCCGGGCGAATGGATGATCGGGCAGAAAACCCGCCCGTACGGGCGGCGACGGCTTCGGCCATCTGCAGGTAGTCACGATCTCCGGCACCCAGTTCGGTCAATACGCCGCTATAAATCGGCAGCAGATCGAGCTCATCGTGGGTCAGTTGCGGCAAGTCCAGCGCGGCTTGCAGGTAGACCAAACCATTGGTGCTGCGATTGAACCAAGTCGATGTCGCCGGATGATGGATGATCTTTTCCGGTGTCGGCAAATCGATGTGTTCGGGAATATCCTCGCGCGTGACTGTCGGCAGGATGCTGATGTCATCGACCTCGGCCTGCCGCTCGGCCAGTGCCTTGGCTTGTTCGACTACCGCCTGTTTTTCCGCATCGGACATGGCAGCCTGCATGGCGGCCAGACGGGCCTGTTCGGCGGCCTGCTTCCTAGCAGACAATTCTGTATCGGGTTTGAGCACCACACGCACGCGGTGGGTGTTATCGAGCAGCAGTTTGCGGATCAGATTCGGGATAAATTGGCTATCAGCGGCCTTTTTGCGCAACCGCGCCAGCGCAGGCTCCAGGTCCAGAACCGCAATCGGGTCGCCATCGTGAATTGCGGCAGGCAGACCGTGCAGGATCAGTTGCAGGCCATAAGGCATGCCATCACCCGTCACTTCGCGTTGCGAGAGTTCGATCTGATGCAGTACCGACTCGATCATGTCCGCAGGCACGCCTTTTTCGGCAATCTCGGTCAAGGTATCGAGTACCAACCGTTCCACAGCCTCGGCGCGATCCGGCTCGCTGCCTTCGACACCGGCCACGAACACCATCTGCCGTTGTGAGTCTTCCAACCCCAGAATGGGCGAAGGCGAACCGCCCAGATCGGTGGTTTCCAGCACGCGCAACAACGGAGAAGCGCTGTTTTCGAGCAGTACGCCTTCGAGCAGTTGGGCTTCCAGCGCCGCATCCAGATCGGTGCTTTCGCCCAACAACCAGCCGACAACCACATGGGTTTTCTCGGCGGTATCGGGCTCATCGAGGGCGTAATTTTCCTCCACCACGCGCGGGGAAGTCAGCGCCTGCTCGATGGGCACGGCAGAGTTAGGATCGATACGGGTAAAGCGTTTTAGCGCCTTCTCTTCGAACTGTGTTTGCAGATCGATCACCGGCAAATTGCCATAGGTCATGAACACGGCGTTCGACGGGTGATAGAACCGCTGGTAAAACGCCTTCAATTGCGCGTAAGTCAGGTTGGGAATTTCGGCGGGCTCGCCACCGGAGTTGTAGTGGTAGGTTGTCGTCGGGAACAGCTCGCTCGTCAGCGTCTGCCACAGCACGGAGGACGGGTTACTCATGGCGCCCTTCATCTCGTTGAACACCACGCCTTTGAACGTCAGAGGTGTGGATGGGTCATCGGGCGTGGTGAATTCGACGCGGTGGCCTTCCTGCCGGAAATCGCGCTCGTCAATGCGGGAGAAGAACACCGCATCGAGATAAACATCCAAGAGGTTGTAGAAATCTTTCACATTGACCGAAGCGAAGGGATAGGCCGTCCAGTCGCTGGCGGTAAAAGCATTCATGAAGGTATTGAGCGAACGGCGGATCATCATGAAAAACGGATCGCGCACCGGGAAACGCTCCGAACCGCACAACACCGTATGTTCCAGAATGTGCGCCACCCCGGTCGAGTCTTCCGGCACCGTTCGCAACCCTACCAGAAAGACATTCTGTGGATCATCGGTCGCCAGATGGAAATGCCGCGCGCCCGTCGCATTGTGACGGTATTCATCCACCGTGAGATTCAAGGCCGCAATCGGCTGGGAACGAACAAAGGTAAACGCGGGGTGATGGATGCTTTCGCTCATTGAATAATGCCCAATTCGGTAAAACGTGGAAGTTGATTAGTGTAACTCAGCCATCGCTGCAAAACAGGCGACAACAACCAGTGTATGAGCAAACAACGACGATTTAATTCCCTGTATGACCTCGCGCCCCTCCCTGTTCTATGAGGCTCGTACAAAATCCGAAGAAACTATACCGCCCTATTTACGACCCATTCATGCAGCAGATCAGTTGATCGACTAACCTTCTCAGATTGCAATACTATCGAATACCAGAAGCCGATTCACAGAGGACCGCCCCATGCACATTGATCCCGCCCAGCATTCGAAGATGGACAACTACAAATTGCTGACCAACCTGGTCGTGCCTCGCCCGATCGCGTGGATCAGCAGCCTGAGTCCCGATGGGATCGTCAATCTGGCACCGTACAGTTTTTTCAATGCCATCGGGAGCGACCCGCTTTATGTCATGTTCAGCGTGGGCAAAAACGATGCGGGCGAACCCAAGGACACGGCCAGGAATGTCCATGCAAACGGTGAATTCGTCGTGAATCTGGTGACCGAAGAGTTATTCGACGCCATGAACATTTCTGCCGCGGACTTCCCTGCAACGATCAGCGAATTGGAGATCGCCAATTTGCACACCGCGCCATCCGAAAGGATCAAAGTTCCTCGCGTGGCGGAGGCCAAAGCAAGTATGGAATGCAGACTGTTCAGTGAACAACAGCTCGGTGCAAACACCCTGATTATCGGGGAAGTCGTGATGTTCCACGTTCATGACGACTTGATCGATGAGCGCCTGCATATCAACAACTTTGCACCGATCGGACGCATGGGCTCGCCCTCCGTGTATTGCCACACGACCGATCGCTTCGATATCGCCCGCGTCTCGTATGCGCAGTGGCAGCAAGAGCACTCGTGACCACGATCCGTGGTTTCGCAAAAGTACAGGACACCTGACTCGCTTCAAGCGAGCCCTCCCCATGGAGCAAACCCGGCTTGAAAAGAATCAGGCGTTACGGCTAACGATCCTGGCGTTGCCCTTGCTGCCGATAATCTCGCTGCGCGGCACCCTGGCCTCCTTGAATACCCCCCTGAGGTGCGCCACCAAGCTGACCCGCTCCGGGTTGTTGCCCAAGCCCTGAAGAATCCTGCCGCGGCTGAATTTGCTGAGGTTGCGGCTGCGGTTGATATCGCGGTTGAATCTGCGGCTGTAGCTGGTACCGCTGCTGCATCTGTTGTGGTTGATATCGGGGCTGCATCTGCTGCGGTTGAGGTTGCTGCTGCATCATAGGAGCAGACGGATAGGAGCGCTGATGCTCCATCTGCCGCTGATTTCGCTCCTGAGGCATTGGCTGAATTCGTTGCTGTTGCGGTTCGGGAACATAGCCTCGCTGCGCAGGAGGCTGAGCCCTCATCTGTTCCCGTTCGCGCTCCTGATAAAGCTGACGTCCCGCACGATCCTGAGGCTGATAACGGTATCTCTCTGCACGTAATTTGGGTTGCTGTTCCAGCCGAGGATATTTCGAACCGGAGTACTCCCGCTGGTAGTGTGGCAAGGGTGCAGGCGCCGGAGCCGCTGACCGATTCCACTTATCCCATCCGTGACGATGCTGTTCCCACTGAGGCCCCCAGTGCTCGCCCCAACGCGGAGGCGCATCGGGATGCCAGCTACGGAAATAGGCCGGAGGATAGCGGTAATAACGAACAGGAATCCGCAGAATGTACAAAGGCACCACATTGGGTGAAACGTAAACCCACGGCCCGTTGTACCAGGTGCTCTGGTACCAACCGTCGTCCCGGAAGACCCAGTACACCCCATCGTAAAAGAAGTAGTTGGTAGCCACGCCGGGGGCGTAATAGACCGGGTAGCCCGGAATCCGAACCAAGGACGGATAAACCGGTACATTAATGCCAATACTGACATTGCTCGAACGCACCACCCCATACTCCGGGTACATAGGCGCGCTATCGGGGTAACCCACAGCGACACAACCACCGAGCAATGGAACAGTAGCCAGACCCAACACAAAACGACCTAATCGGTTCATCGTATTCACCCCTCGTCCCAAAACTCATTGGTGACAGTCACTACACACTCGCTCATCGGGTAGGTACGCCCGCCTTGTGGTATCAATATGAGGGCGGCGTTAAAATAGCGCAAGATGAACAGAACCCGGCTCAGACACAGATAAAAAATCGCAACCAATTGAATTTAAAAATCTTTCCAAGAAATACCATAAAAAAACAGAACATCGGAATTCTGTATCAAATTGTAAATGCCACTGAACAGGTTGTTTCCTCAGAAATAACTCCGCTCCAATCCTTCCTCTTCCCCGACACCACAAACCCTGCTTCAATACCACCCCCAAACATGTCGCCGTCTCATCCGAGGAGCCTATCCAATCGTGCGAAAACCAAAGTTGCCGAAGGGTGAATTTCAAGCCCAAATAGAATCCCTTACCCTCGAAGGACGTGGTGTCAGCCATATCGATGGCAAGGCCACATTTATCGGTCGCGCGTTACCCGGCGAGACGGTGCGCTTTATCTACACAGATCGGAAAAAACACTTTGACGAAGGCGATACCATCGCCGTCGAACAAGCCTCACCGGATCGCATCACACCACCCTGCCCTCACTTCGACCAATGTGGCGGCTGCGCTATGCAGCATCTCACCAGCGAAAAACAACTGGCCACCAAAGAACAGGCGCTATTCGACCAACTGCAACGCATCGGCAAGGTTGTTCCAGAGACCGTACTGCCCGCATTAGCCCGTGCGAACTGGGGTTACCGCCGCAAAGCCCGGCTCGGCGTCAAATACGTACCCAAAAAAGGACGGGTAATCGTCGGGTTCAGAGAACGACACACCCATTTTCTCTCCGATCTGCAAAGCTGCCGCGTGCTTGATCCCCGCGTAGGCGAACGACTGACCGACATCGGCGAGATCATCCACAGCCTGGAAGCCCGTGAACGCATCCCGCAAATCGAAGTGGCCTGCGGCGATGACCGGGTCGCACTCGTATTCCGCCACATCGAGCCCTTGAGCCAGAGCGATAAGGAAAAGCTCCGGGCCTTTGGCATACAGGAAGGTTTCGACATCTATCTTCAACCGGGAGGCAACGACAGCATCCATCCGCTCGACAAGGCGCTAGTCGCCCCGCTGACATACGCGCATCCCGGTTTTCATGTCTCCATAGAATTCGCGCCACTGGACTTCATCCAGATCAACACGGACGTCAATCGGGCCATGGTTGTGCAGGCGCTCCAATGGCTGGATGTGCAACCGGGCGATCATGTGCTCGACCTTTTCGCCGGTCTCGGCAATTTCACCCTGCCCATTGCCCGCCAAGCCGCCAAAGTAACCGCCGTCGAACTCGATGAACCCATGGTCAAGCGCGGTGCGCAATCGGCCGCCGCCAACGGCATCACAAATACCGAACATGTCATTGGCAACCTGTTTGAACCCGATCCGACCCATCTCTGGATGCAACAAACCTACGACCGCGTCCTGCTCGATCCACCCCGTGCTGGTGCCGAAGCCATGATGCCGCATATCGCGCGTTTCGCCCCCGAACGGATTGTGTACGTATCCTGTCATCCGGGCTCCCTGGCGCGCGATGCCCACATTCTGGTACATCAACACGGCTACCGCCTGATCGCTGCGGGCGTCATGGACATGTTCCCGCATACCAGCCACATTGAATCCATGGCCGTATTCGAGCGAGCAAAGACATAAGTTTGTTTGCTAAAGCCCCGCACGATTGCTAGAATCCGCGCCACTTTCCTGCCCGTCTGTCGAGACGCGCGAAAAACTGGAGCGGTGTCCGAGTGGTTGAAGGAGCACGCCTGGAAAGTGTGTATACGGTAACCCCGTATCGAGGGTTCGAATCCCTCTCGCTCCGCCACAAATACCAATTAAGCCCCTGACTCAAGGGGCTTTTTTATTTGCCTATTTCAACACGCACTCTTGTACGCGCTTTATGAAAAATGCTTGATTGTTCCAAGGTACTGCAGCACAGTAAAACTGGGTTAATGTTGGGACGGAAATAAGGATTTTTTGCCATCTCTTCACAAGGAGTCGTTAGAAATGGTAGCCACACGTACATTCCAATGGCTTGATCGGCATGAGCGTGCGGTGCGCATCTTCATGGTGCCTTTCCTGTTGATATTAATGGGGATGGTTTATGCCCTGGTTTATGAAACGGGCGGGATCAAATTCGTATATTCCCATTCGATGTACATACCCATCCTTCTGTCGGGGTTTATGTTCGGGATGCGGGGTGGGCTTGTATTCGGGCTGTTGGGGGGGCTGATACTCGGCCCCTTCATGCCGATTAATGTAGCCACCCACGAGATGCAGGATACGTCCAATTGGTTGTATCGCACCGGATTCTTCGTTTTGATCGGTTTTCTCAGCGGCATGGCCAGTGATGGCGTCCGGTCGTATTTGAGAAAACTTCGTTGGTTTTCAAGACATGACCCCGAGACCAAGCTGCCAAACCAGAATGCCTTGTTGGACAAACTGATTGAAATAGCGAATGAGAAGCGCGATGCGAATTTCTTGCTGGTCATCGTTGCAATGGGCAAGGCCATGGAACTGAAATCTGCATTTGGTTTCAATGTGATCGATGAAATTATCCAGCAATCGGCGCAGCGCTTTGAAAAAATCGCGTTGGGCAAGCTCAGCGTGTACCGCACGGACATGGAGCGGATGGCTTTGTTTATTGAACTGGATAGTGGCGTACAAGTTGACTATCTGGTTGAAAAGTTGGCCGCGGTATCCCGGCAGGCATTCCCGTTCAGGAAAATCCCCATTCATGCTGATTTACGGATGGGATACGTGACTTTCCGCACGATGGAGGCGGCGCCCGAAATCTACATGCAGCAAGCAGAGTCTGCTCTGGTTGTTGCATACGAGCAGAATCAGGATCACATCGCTTTTGGCCCGGGAATCCGGCGCACCGTTCGGGACAACATGAAAACGCTGGGCGAGATGATCCATGCACTCGAAGCCGGGCAGCTATCAATGCACTATCAACCTAAGGTCAACATCGCGACGGGGGAAATTCATAGTGTCGAGGCGCTAATGCGCTGGCATCACCCGGAGCATGGAAACATCCCGCCAGATGTATTTATCCCTCTGGCCGAACAGAGCACGTTGATTCATTCAATTACGGAGTTTGCGCTTGAGCAGGCCATGCAACAGGTAGTGGAATGGCGGCAGCATGGCATCGATTTGCCGATCGCCGTCAATGTATCTCCCCGTAACTTGCTCCACCCCGGTTTCCCGGACCTGGTAAAACAAATACTTGCACGTCATGGACTTCAGGGAGAATCGCTAGAGCTTGAGGTAACGGAACGAGCCCTGATGGTGGATGTGGCGCGCGCGATTGAAGTATTGACCGATTTGGCCGCCACTTCGGTCAGTATTTCTATCGATGATTTCGGCACAGGCTTTTCATCGCTGCAGTATCTGTATCGATTACCCATTTCCTATATCAAAATAGATCAATCCTTTGTTCGATCCTCCCTCGCGGACACCAGAGCCGGGCACATTCTGGAAGCGGCCATTTCTCTTGCGCACAAAATGGGCATCAAGGCGATTGCCGAGGGCGTGGAAGATGAAAAAGTCTGCACCCTGCTTGAAACCCTGAGTTGCGATATCGCGCAGGGCTATTTGATTTCGCGTCCATTATCGGCCGATAAATTCAAAGATTGGTATTTGGCCCTGGAAGGTCGGTTTACCTGCCATGTCACGAAATGAAGCCCCGCCAGTTTCCTAGCTGATTGCATTCTTTCAACACTCAGTCAGGTATGCATCGATCACCAGACCGTCTTGTTCCAAACCTCGGAATCAACTGTCAGCGCATCAAGCACTTTTTCCACCGAGGCCGACAGCCTGATTAAATGCTGATTTATTCCATCCTTGGAATAAATCAGCGCACTCGTCGCGGTACACACCCGCGATGGCCCCAAGCGGGACTGGAATTTTGCTTTAAATTCTAAATAGTACCCAATATAGCCAAAGGGCCTTCGAACAAACGCCCACATCATGGCACTGCGGCCACACGGATTTCCCGGCTGTCTGCACGGCCATGGTCGTCCACGGCGCGCAGGGTATAAGTACCTGGCTGATCAGGCGTCCAGAACAAGGGCTGCCCTACTTCACTCTGCCCCAGGTAGCTGCGGTCAGCAAACCAGTAAATCGCTCGGACATCGGCATCGGTATCTGCGGTCAGCGCAATGCGCGATTGAGTCGGATCAGATAGCTGCAAGGTATAAACGCTACCCATCAAAGGAGATGTGATTTTCGGCACCATTCCCGCTACCGGGTTGCCATTGAACTGACAACTGGCGGCCTGCGGTGGCTTGGCACGAGCAAGCCCGGCGGCTGCGAACACCTGCTGCAAGTCACTCGGCCAGAATTCGAACACCTTACGTTCATTCCGCGTGGAATCGAACGGAGGGCAGACCGCCTTTTGAGTCGTCTTGTCCACCCAGACCGGGCGATAGACGGTATCGACCTTGATCGGCGACACACCGGGAATGAACCAGCTCTTGCCTCGGCGCGGACACCAGACGGTCGGGAGCGCACCGCTGGAAAGACAAACATCTACTTGCCTCAATCGTGCCGGGATGGTTTGAGGCAAGGGGCCAAGCCCGGGATTGGCTGCCTTCAGCGCCTCGACGATATTGAAGAACAGCGGCGCTGCCGTATCGCCGCCCACCAGCGCAGGATTGGCGCTGCCGTCGAAATTACCCAGCCAGACGATGAGCACATACGGCCCGAACACGCCAGCGCTCCAGGCATCACGGAATCCCGATGATGTTCCGGTTTTCCACGCCACAGGCAGGCGACTGGGTTGCCCGGTAGGCGACAATAGCGGCGGTGGATTCTGCCGCAGGATATCGAGCACCATGTAGCTGGCCGAAGCACTGAGTAGCCGCGTGCCCTGCCCTTTTGCCGAGTCGGGCGTTTGCTCAATTCCCTTCGCACCCGCGAGCATGTCCAGCGGTTGCAGCACACCCTGGTTTGCCAGCATCGCGTAGAGTCTGGCCATTTCCTGCATGGTCACTTCGCCGCCGCCCAACACCAGTGCCAACCCGTAATGCGCCTCAGGCGCCATATCCGACACACCGGCGGTTCGCAGAAAACCGTAGAAGCTGGGGTGACTGAGCTGGGCGGCCACATCCACGGCGGGAATGTTCCGGCTGCGAATCAGTGCCTGTGTCACGGTAATCGGGCCTTCGAACCGGCCATCGAAATTTTCCGGTGAATACGGGCCGAACGAGGTCGGCACATCGCGCAGAACCGTCGCGGGAATCGCCACGCCCTGATCGAAGGCCAGGCCGTAAATGAACGGCTTGAGCGCCGATCCCGGCGAGCGCTTGGCGTTGGTGCCATTAACCTGCCCGTCGATTGCCGTATCGAAATAATCGGCAGAACCGATCATGGCCTTGATACCCATATCCCGCGTATCGACCAACAGTGCCGCTGCGTTGTTGATGCCCTGCTGGCGGTTCTGGCGGACATAGGCCGTTACCTGACGCTCAAGCATGCGCTGCAATCGCAGATCGAGCGTGCTGTGCAACCAGTAATTCCCCATGCTGGACGACCCGTTTCGTCGCAGAGCAGCGGCAACCGTACGCTCCGCGAGCAGTTGGTCGACAAACCACGGTGCGTTGAATGGCAACTGGCTCGAACGGCGCATCAACAGCGGCAAATCGAACAGGGTCGCAACCGATTGAGCGGCTGAGTGGTGCAGCCGCCAGCGCTGGAACAGACGATTACGTGCGGCAATCAGGAACGGATTGGCACGATCCGTATCGATTTTGCCCCGCAGACTCGGATTCTGCGGCAACACGGCCAGTGTGAGCGCTTCCGGCAAGCTGAGGTCGGATGGCGGATGGTTGAAATACACCAGACTCGCCGCACCAACGCCCTGAATGTTCCCGCCGAAGGGGGCATCGTTGAGATAGGCCTCCAGAATCTCATCCTTGGAATAGGTCAGTTCAAGTTGTACCGCACGGGCAATCTGCTCCAGTTTTCCCGCCGGGCTGCGGGTATCCATGCGCCAGAGCAATCGCGCCAATTGCATGGTGATGGTCGAACCGCCCTGTGGATGGCGTCGCAATACATAAGTCTTGAACGCCCCACGCAGCAGACTGAACGGATTGAAGCCCGGCTCGAGATAGAAATGACGATCTTCATGCAGCAAGATGGCCTGCACGAGCAACGGCGAGATATCGTTCAATGGCGTCCACAGTCGATACTGCTCGTCGGCAGCCAACGTAAGGCGCAACAAGTGGCCGCGATCATCCAGTACGGCGGTGGATGAAGGCAACCACTCCGCCAATGGCAAATGCGGCCGGGAATGCAGCCACTGTCGCAAGCCCATCACGGCCAACATCGCCAGCAGAACAATCACCGCCACAGCCATCAGCCAACGTCGGGTAGATTTCAAGGCCACGTTCAAAAAGCTACTCCGCCCATTGCCCGCCATAAGCAATCCCAATGCCCCTAGGGCACCTCGAAAAACCTACTGCGCTGTCCGATTGCGGCGTCGCGTGCTCGTTCGCGCCTCGCCTATCTACTTGATATGTCTCGTTGCTCACTGCGCGGCTCCTTGCACTCGAACATGCTCGTGACGGTTTTTCGAGGTGCCCCCTAATTCAGGCTTTTGGTCGATGCGTCCGAGGGCGTATCGGGTGATGTTACAGTCAAAACCCCATCGCCCGGCGTATAGGCCCGCAATGTCCGGTCGTACATGGATGCGGCGTATTCGGGCGGCACGATGAACCGACCGGTATTGGTCGGCCGGATGCGGTAGATGTACTGCTGCACGTCACGGTTCGCCATGGCGTAAATGAGCACGCGATCTTCCCGTGGTTCGACATAGCTGACTTCCATATCGCTCCCCGGTTGGGCGAGCGGGTCATTTGCAATCATCGGTGCAGCGTCGTCGTCCGTATTTTGATCGGCTGTCCCGGCATCCGGCTCGTCTGAGGACTGCTCCGTTGACGAATCCTGAACCGACGGCGCGGGCGGTGGATTGCTCACCACTTCAAACCCGCCCGGCAGAATATCGACAATGGCCACATCGCCGACGGCCCGATCACCCAATGCGCGCAGACTGATGTGCACGTCGATGGTCTGGCCGAGCGCGACCTTCTGGATCGGCTTGCCGGATTCATCCGTATATTCACGCACGATTTCCAGCCCGTCCTTGATGGTCTTGGTCGGCTGTACACGGTCGTAACCGGCCTGCGACAGCGAATACCACGCCGGTGCAGTTGCGCCGTCCTCAGGGGCATAGGCAAAGCGCATCTGCGTGCTGTCTGACGCGAGATTGCCCGTCACTACAGCGCCATTCGCATCACCGAACGGTTGGAATACCGCGTCAGTGTTGGCATCGGCACCCGGCTTGGCGGCACTTTGCAGCAGACTCAATCCATCGGGTTTGGCCTGCCCCTGCGGCAGATCGGACAGCGCAAACAGGGTGAGTGCGGCCGAGAGCGTGTTGTACCGCCCCTGCTGGATCGGTTCGATGATGCGTATCAGCGTCGCTTCGGGCACCTTCGCCGCCAGCGCCGGGAAGTTCTTCTCGATCAGATACAACGTTTGCGCATCGGCAATCAGCGGATCGTAGTAATAGGCATAACGCCAGGGCAACCGGGCCGGACGCGGTTTGATCAGTTCATTGTACGGTGCCTGAATCAGCCGGTTTGCTTCGGCGTCCTGCTTGAGCAGATGGTAGGAAGAAGCCAGGTATACGGCCGCAAGATCGTTCTTCCAGACGGCCGGATAGCGCGTCTGCAAGCGCTGCTGCACGGAAGCAATGAAGTTGGTCGTCACTTGCCCCGAGGAAGTAAGTAGGTAAATGGCGAAGGCTCGGGCACGCAATCCATCCAGATCACCCAGCGATTCATCCGCCGCCATGCGCCGCAAATACCCCATCCCTCGTTCGAGCATATCGGCAGGCACGTTCAACCCGGCCTGACGCGCCAGAAGCAGGTAATGCATCGCATACACGGAAACAAAAGGATCGGCGACCGGTGTGGCCGTCCAGATGCCGAAACCACCCTCGCCGTTCTGCCGGTTGCGCAAGGTGGCAATCGCGCGATTCACCACCAACGGTGCGCGTGCCGCATCGGCTGCATTGAGCGCGAACTCGGGTCGTACCGCAGCAATCAACCCCGGCGTGGCGGCAGAAACCGTCTGCTCCGTGCAGTAGTTCGAATAATGTTCGAGATACGTACTCAGGCCGCGCATCATCACCAACGGCAGGAAGGAAACGGCTGCATGGCGTTCGGAGCGTTCGAGGAACAGATCCCGCAAAGGCTTGATGGTGACGGATTGACCCGGCGAGAGTCGACCCACGTCTATCTTGGTCTGGAACGGTACGGCGGGACGCACGGATACTTCCGTGCTGCGCATCGCCTGCTTCTCCTCATAAGTCGCGGTGAATTTCACCGGCGCCGATCCCAGATGTTCCAAAGCCTTCAACTTGAAATTCACCACACCGGACTTTCCCGCGGCCAGATCGATCATTTGCACGGAGTCACCCTGCACGGCGAAGGCGGAACCGGCGTTGATCTGCACGCGAATGGGCATGGTCTGATCGGGTGCGTCGCCGGTAGCCGGCAGGTTGTTGACGACATTCACGCTGGCATCGAACGCATCGCCCGGCGCAACGGCCACCGGCAGATTCGGCGAAAGCACAAAATCGCCGCGCACCGTGGTTTCGGTTTCATTAATGCCGATTTTTTGCGGTGTAACGGCCACCACCATCACTTTCAGTTCGCCATTGAACGAGTCGGGCACGGCATAGTGGAACGTATGGCGCCCCTTGACCGTGACGACGCCAGACCAGTACGCCACCGGCTGCTCATGCTTGCGACGGAAAGGGTTGAGCTGTTGCTGGCGCAATGTGTCGCCATCGCCGCCGGTCGTGCTCATGCTGGTGAGCTGATCGAACGAGGGCAACATCAGATCGAGAATCTGCGACGAATCGACCTGCAACATCCGCTTGCGGAAGAAATAATCCAGCGGGTCGCCAAGCTTGTAATTCGCCACTTGCAGAATCCCGGCATCGACTGCGAACAGGGCCACCTGTGCTGTATCGGCCGTGTCGACGGTCATATCCAGTGTCTGGCCTGGCTTGATGAGACTCGGCGTAGTCACGCTCACGGCTTCACGATGGGCGCCGAGATCGACCGAGAACGGAACCACCCCGTAACTCAGCGGACTCATGTAAATCGCGGAAGAGGACGGATCGCGCAGGAACTGCACATTGATATAACCGTTGCCCTCAAAGTCTTTCGGCACGGTGATGTGCTGCACGGAACTGGCCGTATCGCTGTGGAACCACACCCAGGCGTAGACCTTGTCACGCTCGATCGTAATCAGGCCGCTGCCCGCATACGGCGCGCGTACGGCCACATCGATGGTTTCACCCGGTGCGTAATCCTTTTTGTTCAGCGCCAGTTGCAATTCGGCGTTACGTTCCAGCGAACGGCTGACATTGGCATTCCCCGCCACGGTGAAATCGATACGGTTGAGTTGCGTACCCTCCGCGTCTTCGATCACCAGCGCATAACTGCCGGGCTGACTGGTCGGTAGCGGCAGGTCGCTGCCACCGGCGGCAATCGTCAGCGGCTGGCTGCTGACCGGCGTTTCCTTGAGTTTGGATTCGTACTTGAACACGCCGGAATCCTGCCGCGTGAGTACGGAAATATAATGCCGATCCAGAATCACCGCCTTGAGATTCGGCACGGCAATGGACTTGAGTTGGGGATTGACCGCCAGCACGTGAACGGCACGTTTGGCGTCGCGGTCGATGAAATCGAGATCGCCATCCGTCTTCACACCCACGAGATAATCCGCGCTCGACACCAGCGCGGTAACTGCGGCTGAGACATTCCGCCCGCTATTGGGCTCGAAAACCTGAGCATAAAAACGCAGCGAATAGGTCGCACTGGCGAAGCTGGAGAGGTCCAGCGGGAAATCCGCCGTACCCTTGTCGTCCGTCGTTTGTGTTTGCAGGGTTTCCGTGTATCCATCCTTGGCGCGGTGCGGATCGTAGAAGCTGTAATCGCGCCAAAGCGGGAACGATGGAAAAGCCGGACGCAGCGTCATCGTCGCCGTCACGCGACGGTGATCCGCCGCCGTACCGTACAGCGTATTGGCCTGAATCAGCGCGTGCAGATTGCCCGGTTTCACCCAGCCCGCACTCGCATCCGGCTTGAGGCGCGCATTCACGCGCGTCTGATCCGGCTCGAACTCCTTGACCTGCACGGTGGTGGAGCCAAGCAGGGTTTCGTCGTGGTCTTGCTTGATAAGGTAGAGATTCACCGACCAACCGCCGGTCGGAGCGGTTTCCGGCGTTGTGTAGCTCCACTGCATGAAACCGCTCTGATCGGGCGAAATGTGCTTGCGCGTAACCGTGAGACCGCGCGGGTCGACCAGTTCCAGCACCAAGGGCAAACCCGAAATGTTCTGCTGCCAGCTCGCCGCCCGAACGATCAATCCGATATGGAACTCATCACCCGGTCGGTACAACCCGCGGTCAGAGAACAGATAGGCGCTCAATTCGCCCGTACTTTGGGCGTTGGGCGCACCGCCGATATCGAAGCGGGAGAAATTCAGCATCCGGTCGCTGCTGCCGATGGGCAAAAAGGAGAAATCCTCGTTGCTGCCGGTCTCGCCCGGCTGCACCACTCCTTGCGGCGCATCATCATGAGACACCGTGAACATCACCGGTCTGAGTTCGCGCTTAAAGCCGCTCAGGGTCGGGAAGTGCACATGGCCGTCGCCGCCCGTGGTGGCAGAAAGCAAGGTTTGGCCGTTCTCGGCTATCACCTTCACGATGGCCCCGGTCACCGGCTGCCCGGTGCTTAACGATTGGACGAACACGTCGCGGCTACCATCCAGCGAACGCTTTGCCAGCAGGCCAAGATCGGTCACCACGATCAGCCGGCTGTCACCCGGTCCCGGTTGCTGATAACTTTCGGCATCGAACGGATCGGACGAATAGCCGCTATCGTCCTGATCCGGATTATTCGGATTCCATGCCGACAGTTGCAACAGGAACACCCCGCGTTTGCGGCTTGAACCCGACCCCAGATACTGTCCCAAATCCACGCCGGAATATACGGCTTTGGTCGGGTCGACGTTCGCCAAAGGCTCGACCTGGGTAAAACGCTGCACCAGATGATCCGGGCTGATGCTCAGCCGGGGATGTTCGAAATTGCCCTGATTCATCGATACCAGATGCTGCAACTGATCCGGCAACAGACGCGCAATACGCACACGCATCCCCGGCATGTTGCGCGCCACCACGGAAACACGATGATCACCGCTCATCGACAGCAAGGCACCCTGCCCCAGGAACTTCAACAATTTCGGATACGGCGGCACCCGCAATACGAAACTTTGTGCCTTACCCAGTTGATAACCGCCAAAGCCGGTCAAACCGCGATCGATGGAAACATACAACTGACGTCCCGGCGGAGCGGAAAAACGGAAGCCATGCACCCCGTCATAATTCCGCTCAGTCGGCTGAATGTCCAACGGCAAGACCTGGGAACGCGCTAGGACACTCTGGTTGATCCGCCCCGGATACCAGGAGTAATTCATTTGTTGCTCCGGCCCGTTGACTGGCAGCAACCAGGCTTTGACCTTCGCGTTCAATTCCTTGCCGGTCACGGGAGAAGTCGTACCGATTACCAACGTCTGGGTCGGCTCGAAACGTTCGTTATCCACCAATGTGATCGACGCGTTGTTGATGCCAAGACTGTACAAACCGGGAATGCTCGCCACGCCCGTCAGCTCCGTCGCCGTACCTGCGCCACCGCGTACACTGGCGATCCCCTTACGCAGGGTCAGTTGCATCAACTGCTCATCCAGCGGCAGGCTCAACGGCGCGGAATGCACATAAGCGTTCAGATGCCGCAGGTCGTAGGTGACGGTGAATTTCTGCGGCGGGCCCTCTTTGAGCACGTTTTTCTTGGTCGGATCCGGCTCGAGCATCGCGAGGGAAACGGCTTTTTCAAACGTCGCGGTATCGACCGGATAATTGAAGCTCACGCCAAAAATGGCCGATTTCTTCAGTGGGTCCTGCGGATCTTGATAGAACTCCCGGCTGCTGATTTGTGCCTGGAACGGCACGGTAGAAAAATCGAACTGCGTCTGCGCCAGACGCACGCCCTGCGTGGTAGCCGTGCCGGGCACGAGGTTCAGTCGATATTTTTGCCCCACCGGCCAATCTGCAGAAGGCGTGAATATCAATTCCCTATCGGAGTGCCACTCCCACTGGCCCGCCACGGGCGGACTCAGCTCGATACCCGCCTTCGCCGGCTTGCCAACCAGGGCAATCGGCGCAACCGAAGCCGAAAAATCGACAACCAGCGGCTGCACGACCAGTGGCGTCTGGGTGTAATCGGTTAGTGCTGGCGGCGTGAGCCGAACCTGAACCTTCGGCGGCTCGATGGGTTTCGGGCGATTCTGATACCACTGATAACCCCACCAGCCACCGCCCGCCAACGCCAACAGAACAACCACAATACCAGCCGTACGAACGGGCCACCTGACAGCAGCATCCACCAGACGCTGTAGCCATCGCGGCGCATGCCAGGAAACTGCTCCGAACAATGCGACCCATACCGTGACCAGCATCCGCCACAGGCCACCGAACAATCGGGCGAAACGTGAAGACTTTCTCGTGGCAACCGCCCCGGTTTCGGCAGATTGATCGGATACCGTATGCGACTCGGATGAATGCGACATATCAAACTTTCCTTAGTTTTCGTTATGCAGTTCCCACTAGGGAACCTCTGATTGAATCCTTCGTGGCCGAGACGGGCTTTTGAGGGATGAGTCGCAAGGCGCGGCGCGAAACGGGCTTGCGCCAGCTTAATGCGAAGCAGGCGCAAGCCCGCGTTAATGGTTATTCC
>NZ_JAQTTX010000021.1 GCF_028710545.1 Halothiobacillus sp.
AACGTCAGCCGCCCAGTATTTTCGATTCAATCAGAGGTTCCCTAAGTAAATGCTGATTTATTCCATCCTTGGAATAAATCAGCGCGCTCATCGCGGTACACGCCCGCGATGGCGCTCACGAATCAAAGACTTACGTCTTTGTTCGTGTTGGGGCATCCTGCCCCAAGCGGGACGCACTGAATAAATCAGCGGTTCCCTAAGCGTTTCGGGCATGATTGGATTGTTGGCTCTTGTCAATCAGCTATGACCAGATAGAACTGGTATTCACGGTTTGATGCCACGATCGGCAGTGACAGAAGCCCCGAACTCGGGGCAATCTCAAGGTGCTTTTGGAGGCTGGATCTGCTGGCACATGACGAACGAATTTGGCAAGGAAGCAGTCAATTTTTATTGCGATTGATGTGCGCTCAATCCAGCGGTGGGAGTTCACCGTCATGAGTGGCGCTGGATTTCATGGTGTTCTTTGTGGATGCCTGCGCGGCGGAAGCACGGAGTTCATCTTTACCCGCGCCGAAGTTCATCCGCCATTCCAGGTTGGCTCGACTATCGGCCGCTTTGAGCGCTTCTTCGCGATCGATGCTGCCGGCCTTCCAAAGCGCATGGAGAGACATATCGAAGGTTTGCGAGCCTTCCAGTTCGTTTTTCTCCATGGCTTCTTTCATCTCATCAATCTCGCCCCGTTTGATCAGATCGGCGATGAACGGAGTGTTTACCATGATTTCAACAGCGGGTACACGAACACCCTGGCTGCCGATAATGAGACGCTGGGAGATGATGGCACGCAGGTTCAATGAGAGATCCATCAGCAATTGATCGCGCGATTCAGGCGGGAAGAATCGAATGATTCGGTCCAGCGCCTGATGAGCGTTGGTGGCGTGCAGTGTGGATAGACAAAGATGGCCGGTATCGGCGTAGGCCAGCGCATGTTCCATGGTGGCCTTGTCGCGAACCTCGCCGATCATGATGACGTCAGGCGCTTCGCGCAGTGCTTCTTTCAGCGCGGCGGTATAGCTGTGGGTATCGACACCGACTTCACGTTGGTTGACGATAGAATTCCGGTGTTTGAAGGCGTACTCCATGGGATCTTCAATGGTGAGTATGTGTCCTGGGCGTGCTTCTGCCCGGTAATCGACCATGGCGGCGAGTGTGGTTGATTTGCCTGAGCCGGTAGCCCCCACCACTAGGATCAACCCTCGGCGTTCTTCAACCAGTTTTTCGATGACTTGAGGCAGGTTGAGGTCGGCGATGCGCGGGATGTCGCTTTTGATAAAACGAATCACCATCGACCATTCGCCCCGCTGCAGGAAGACGTTGACGCGGAATCGTCCGAGTGACGGGCGGCTCAATGCCAGGTTGAGTTCAAGGTCTCGATAGAACGCATCAATTTGTTCGGGGGTGAGGATGGATTTTGCATAAACCTCGACTTGGCCGGGCTTGAGCCGCTCCTTGCCGATGAATCTCAATTCGCCCTGAATTTTGACCGCAGGCAAGGCACCGGTACTGAAATACAAGTCCGAGCCTTCCTTTTCAGCCAGCAGCTTCAGAAAGGGGTCGAGAGCAGATTCGTTCATTTGTGTTTCCTTACAAAATCGCCGTACCGTGCGGCGATACTGTGATTTGTCTATTAAAGCTTGACGCTTGCGAGCCGAGCGGCGGATGCCCAGGAAGGTGGTTAATCCTCACTTTCCACGCGCAATTGATCATTCCCATCCTCGAAGTCCTTCGGTGGGCCGCGACGACTGTGCAGTTTGATATTGAGGCGGAGGTCGTTTTGTGAATCCGCGTTGCGCAAGGCTTCCTGGAAAGAAACCAAGCCCTCGTCGTACAAATCCAGCAACGCCTGGTCGAATGTCTGCATGCCGTGTTCGCGTGAGCGTTTCATCACTTCCTTGATTTCTTGCACATCGCCTTTGAAGATCAAGTCACCGATCAGCGGTGTATTGATCAACACTTCGACCGCTGGAACGCGGCCGTTGCCGTCTTCCTTGCGAAGGAGACGCTGGGAAACAACCGACTTCAGGTTCAGGGAAAGATCCATCAGCAGTTGATGGCGCCGTTCTTCCGGAAAGAAGTTGATGATGCGGTCCAGTGCCTGGTTGGTGTTGTTGGCGTGCAGCGTGGACAGACAGAGGTGACCGGTTTCCGCAAAGGCAATGGCGTGATCCATGGTCTCCCGATCCCTGATTTCACCGATGAGGATAACGTCAGGTGCTTGACGCAGGGTGTTTTTCAATGCCGATTCAAATGTTTCGGTATCCACGCCCACTTCACGCTGGGTAACAAGGCACCCTTTGTGGCGGTGCACGTATTCGATCGGATCCTCGATGGTGACGATATGGCCGTGCGAGTTTTCGTTGCGGTAATCGAGCATGGCCGCGAGCGATGTCGATTTACCCGAGCTGGTGGCGCCAACGAAAATCACCAGGCCACGTTTGGTCATGGAAATGGTTTCGAGGATCTTCGGTAGCAGCAATTCGGCGAATTTGGGCACGTCGGAGCGAATCATCCGCAGCACCATGCCCACGCTGCCGCGCTGCATGAACGCGTTGACACGGAAACGGGCAACACCGGGCAGAGAAATCGCGAAATTGGCCTCGCGGGTTTCCTCAAACGCGGCAACCTGCTTGTCGGTCATGATTGAACGAACCAGCATCTGCGTGTGATTGGTCGACAGGCTGGTTTCGGTCAGGTGGGTGATCTCGCCATTGATTTTGGCACTTGGCGGGGCGCCTACGGTCACGAACAAGTCTGAAGCTTCGAGCTCCACTGCTTTACGTAATAAACCCTGGACATAGTTAGCTGCTTGCTGGCGATCCATGAATGCGCGTTCCTTGTTGAGTAGACATAACGATCTGCGAGCCTGAGGCTTGGATAAGTTACATGAAATCCGCTTTGTTCTGTGCTCTGGCGCGCGCCTCATCCTTGGCGACGAGGCCGCGTTTCACGAGTTGCTGCAAATTCTGATCGAGTGTCTGCATGCCTTGTGTCTGGCCGGTTTGAATGGCCGAGTACATCTGGGCGATCTTGTTCTCGCGGATCAGGTTACGAATCGCCGGGCTGCCCAGCATGATTTCGTGCGCGGCAATTCGCCCACCACCGATTTTCTTGAGCAATGTCTGGGAGATAACGGCTCGCAGTGACTCTGAAAGCATCGAACGCACCATGTCTTTTTCGGCAGCAGGGAACACATCCACGACGCGGTCGATGGTTTTGGCGGCTGAGCTTGTGTGCAGAGTGGCAAACACCAGGTGGCCGGTTTCCGCTGCGGTGAGCGCCAGACGGATGGTTTCCAGGTCGCGCAACTCGCCGACCAGGATGACATCGGGGTCCTCACGCAGGGCAGAGCGGAGCGCCGCGTTGAAGCTGTGTGTGTCACGATGCACTTCACGTTGGTTGATCAGGCATTTTTTGCTTTTGTGAACGAATTCGATCGGGTCTTCGATGGTCAAAATGTGGTCATTGCGATTATCGTTGATGTAATCGACCATCGCGGCCAGCGTGGTCGATTTACCCGAACCCGTCGGGCCGGTGACCAGCACGATGCCACGCGGAAACAGACACAAATCCTTGAAGACGCTTGGCGTCGCCAATTGTTCAAGAGAGAGAATTTCACTCGGAATGGTGCGAAATACCGCAGAAGCGCCGCGATTCTGGTTGAACGCGTTGACCCGGAAGCGGGCCACGCCGGGAAGTTCGAAGGAAAAATCCACTTCGAGATTGTCTTCGTACTCCTTGCGTTGCTTGTCGTTCATGATGTCGTACACCATGGCGTGCACGTCTTTGTGCTCCATGACGGGTACGTTGACTTTGCGCACATCGCCGTCGATCCGCACTCGAGGCTGCTCACCGGCAGACAGATGAAGATCCGAAGCGCCGTTTTTTACTGAAAAGGTAAGAAGGGAATCAATGCCGCGTTGTTCTGCCATGATCGAAGATCCTTGTGTGCTAATCCTTAAGAAATAATCCCCTGAGATGACGACATCGGGGGCTTGGCTCAGTCTACTTGATATTTGCTCAGATAATCATGCGGACTGTACATGAACTGCCTCGCATTTGTCAGCATGGGGCGAGGGCTTTTGGCTGCAAAGGTACCGGGGTCGTTACATTTTTTGATGCGCGAGCAACCGTGATGCAAAATGCCTGAAAGATGCAAAAGATCAAGATCCCTGTGATTTATGCTTCAAATCAGGTCACAAAATAAATCGAACCGCCGCGGGGTGCAACTTGAATTCACTACAGGAGCGTTTCTCCAGTATAAAAAACCGTATTGAACGTGCAGCTCGTGCCGCAGGGCGACCCGATGGCTCTGTGGTTTTGATCGCCGTCAGCAAGCGACAAACGATTGAAGCCATGGCACAACTGGCCAGTCTGGGGCAACGCGATTTCGGCGAAAGTTATCTTCAGGAGGCTTTGGATAAGCAGTCGGCTCTGGCTGAACATCCGGATGGAGGATCGATAGTCTGGCATTTTATCGGGCCGATCCAATCCAATAAAACACGAGGCATCGCGGAGCATTTTTCTTGGGTTCATAGTGTGGATCGACCGAAAATTGCGCAGCGCTTAAACGACCAGCGCCTGATCGAATTGCCGCCGCTGAATGTCCTGATCGAAGTCAATATCGATGGCGAGGCCAGCAAGTCGGGCGTAACCCCCGAGCAGTTGCCACAGATGGTAGGCATTTTTCAAAATCTCCCTCGCTTGAGGCTGATGGGATTGATGGCGATTCCTGCGCCGGGCTCTTCTGACGGATTTCGCCGCTTGGCCGCACTCAATGCCCGCCTCGAATCACCGCTTCCAGTTCTGTCCATGGGGATGAGTGACGATTTTGAGGCGGCCATTGCGGCAGGTAGCACGCATGTTCGTGTGGGTTCGGCCTTGTTCGGTCCTCGCCAGTAGGCAGGCGAAACATGGTATTTTGAGTCAGGATTGAATCTGCCCTTGCTTGGTGTTTCAGGGTGCGTTTTTTGGTGTGAAGGGTTTTCAAGAGGTGTTTATGCAGGCAGCACGAATTGCGTTTATTGGGGGCGGCAACATGGCTGCTGCGTTAATAGAAGGCTTGAGAAAAAATCAGGCAGATGATGCAACCCATGCCCCGACTCTTGTGGTGTCCGATCCATCGGAGGCGCGTCGCGAACTGCTGACTTCCCTCTACGGTGTGCTCAGTTCAGCCGAGAACATCACTGCAGTTGATTCGGCCGATCTGATTGTGCTCGCGGTCAAACCCAACCAGATTCATGCCATTGCCCAGGAAATAGCCACTGTTTTGCAGCCGCACCAGTTGGTTGTTTCGGTTGCGGCGGGAATCACCATTGAAGCTTTGCAACGTTGGCTTGGCGGGCATACGGCCGTCATTCGCGCCATGCCGAATACACCCGCGATGGTGGGCTGTGGTGCGACAGGGCTCTATGCCTCGCCCATGTTGACGCCGGATCAGCGTAATCTTGCCGAGTCGCTGATGCGGGCGGTTGGTTTGGTTCAGTGGGTCGAGCGCGAGGCCGATATCGATGCCGTGACGGCACTGTCTGGCAGTGGCCCAGCCTATATTTTCCTTGTGATGGAAGCGATGCAGGCGGCGGCAGAGGACTTGGGATTGCCCGCTGAAACGGCCCGATTGCTCACCTTGGAGACAGTATATGGTGCGGCGCGACTGGCCATGTCTGCCGATGAGCCTCCTGCACAATTGCGTGCTCGCGTGACATCGCCGAACGGCACGACCGAACGCGGTATCGCTGCTTTGGAGCAGGCCGGGTTAAGAGATGCGTTTGCACAGGCTTTGTCGGCTGCACATCAACGAAGTATTGAATTGGGGCGCGAATTGAGCGGAGGCGAGGGTAGGGCATGAGCGGTAGTTTCGGAGATCCGATGATGTTTCTGGTTCGGACCCTGTTCGAACTGGTGATTTTCGTGGTGATGGTGCGTTATTTCCTGCAACTGTTCCACGCCAATTTTTTCAATCCGATCACACAATCGCTGGTCAAGCTGACCAATCCGGTTCTCAACCCCTTGCGGAACATCTTGCCCAAGAGCCGTCGCCACGATTTCGCGTCGTTACTGGTCACGCTGGTATTGATCGTGTTGATGGTCTGGGTGTTGGGCATGATGAGCGTCGGCCGCGTTTCGGCCGCGGCTTTGATTTTCAACTCGCTGTACTTTGTCTTTCTGCTGGTGACTGATCTCTTCTTCTGGACGATACTGATGCGCGCCATCGCTTCGTGGATCGGGAATAGTCGTTCGCCGGGCATCGCCTTGCTGGAAGATCTGACCGATCCGATACTGCAACCGGTACAAAAAATCCTGCCCCCTCTGGGTGGAATCGATCTGAGTCCGCTGGCGGTGCTGATCGCAATTCAGGTGCTGCAGATTTTTGTGGGTAATTTATTGATGGGATAACCGCAGCCTGTACGGTGGATGTCCTGTTCTTACATGATTTAAGGTGTCGGCATTGAGTGATGCATCTGAAAAATTAACGCAATCCGGTTTGAGCCGGTCCGTTGGGATCGTCGAACCGAAGACGGCCCGATTTTCCGAGCCGCTGGCCTTGGATTGCGGTCGTTCACTGCCCTCGTATGAGCTGGTTTACGAAACCTACGGACAGCTAAATGCCGAGCGCAGCAATGCGGTGCTGATCTGCCATGCCTTGTCGGGCGATCACCATGCGGCGGGTTTCCACGCAGAAACCGATCGCAAGCCGGGGTGGTGGGATTCGGCCATCGGCCCCGGGAAACCGATCGATACGGATCGGTTTTTTGTGGTAAGCCTGAACAATTTAGGTGGCTGCAAGGGATCGACCGGGCCGTTGAGCATCGATCCGGTCAGTGGCAAGCCTTATGGCCCGGATTTTCCGATTGTGACCGTCAAAGACTGGGTGCATTCGCAATATCGGCTCATGCAGTATCTGGGGTTGTCCGGCTGGGCGGCGGTGATCGGTGGCAGTCTGGGCGGCATGCAGGTGCTGCAGTGGTCGATTACTTATCCAGATGCGCTTGCGCACGCTGTTGTGATTGCCGCCGCGCCGCGTCTGTCGGCGCAGAACATTGCCTTCAATGAGGTGGCTCGTCAGGCCATCATCACCGATCCCGAGTTCTACGGCGGGCGTTACGCGGATCACAACACACTGCCGCGCCGGGGGCTGATGCTTGCCCGGATGCTGGGGCACATTACTTACTTGTCCGACGACGCGATGCGGGCCAAGTTTGGACGCGAGTTGCGTTCGGGTAAGGTGCAGTATGGTTTTGATGTCGAGTTTCAGGTTGAGAGCTATCTGCGCTATCAGGGCACGAGTTTCGTTGACCGTTTTGACGCCAATACCTATTTGTTGATGACCAAGGCGCTGGATTACTTCGATCCAGCACAGGCCAGTAATGATGATCTGGTTGCCGCGCTGGCCGAAGTTAAGGCCCATTTCCTTGTGGTGTCATTTACATCGGACTGGCGTTTCTCGCCCGAGCGATCCCGGGAAATCGTGCGTGCCCTGCTCGCCTCCGGCAAGCCGGTTTCCTATGCCGAAATCGAATCGAATCACGGCCATGACGCCTTCCTGATGACGATTCCCTACTATCACCGTGTACTGGCAGGTTATATGGCCAATATCGATTTGGCCTCAACGCCACGCGGCGCCACGAGCCCGGTATACAGCACGGAGGGTGCCAAATGATTCGTCCGGATTGGCACATCGTGGAACAGTGGATCGCGCCCAAGAGTCGGGTGCTCGATCTGGGGTGTGGTGACGGGGCCTTGTTGTCTCATCTGATTGAACGGCGGCAGGTTTCAGCCGTTGGGCTTGAGCTCGATGACGACAAGGTCGCGTCCGGAATCGAGCGCGGATTGAACATCATTCAGGAAGACCTGGATAACGGTATCAGCGACTGGTTCGCGCCCATGTCTTTCGATTTCGTGATCGTGAGCCAGACTATTCAGGCCATGCGACACCCCGAGCGCTTGCTGGCCGACATGCTCACCATCGCCCGCGAGGGCATCGTCACCTTCCCGAACATGGGATACTGGCGCAACCGGGTTCAACTCGGTCTGCTCGGGCATATGCCAATCAACCGCGCGTTGCCGAATCCCTGGTACAACACCCCGAACATCCATCTTTGTACCTTGAGCGATTTTGAATCCCTCTGCCAAGAGCTAGGGATTCAAATACTCGACCGGGCCGTTGTTGATAGTGCCCACCGCGAGTCGACCTTACTGCGCGCTTTCCCGAATTGGTTTGGTGAGCACGCCATTTATCGTATTAAACGAAAATCCTGAGCCTGATCCTCCAGACCCGGTTTAACTTTCCTGCGACGGTTTTTTTGAAGTGACTCAAAAAGCCGCTGCGCAGCCGACGCTTCTTGCTGTTATGTCAGACTGATTTTCAATGAGGATAGTCGTTGTATATGCAGAATTTGGTAAAAGCCTGACAATGGACTTTGAGGGTTCATAATTCGCAACTCAGATGCAGGTAGACTTTGGTTTAATGAATTGGATTTCAGCTTTACAAATTCGAGTTATGTAGTGTTTGGTCGGTTTTATCCAATTAGGAATTTACGATGGCAACTCATCTGAGTTCAAAAAACAAACTCGCTGGTTTGTCGCTTGCGGCAACTGGGATTGTGTATGGTGACATTGGCACCAGCCCGATCTACGCCTTGAATACAATTTTCAGTTCGGCGCAGCATCCCATAACACTGGTTGAGGAGCACATTCTAGGCGTGCTTTCGTTGGTTTTTTGGTCGCTTATGATCGTGGTTTCAGTTAAGTATGTGATGTTTATCATGCGGGCCGACAACCAGGGTGAGGGCGGCATCATTGCGCTCATGGCTTTGGCATTGCGATCACTGAAAGAACAATCACGATTGCGAAATAGTGTCGTCTTGCTCGGGATTTTTGGTGCTGCCTTGTTTTATGGCGATAGTGTTATTACCCCGGCGATTTCCGTATTGTCCGCTGTTGAAGGATTGGAGATAGCCAGTGCTGATCTAAAACCATTCGTTATTCCAATTACCATTGGAATTTTGTGGGGACTTTTTATTTTTCAGAGAAAAGGAACTGCCAGTGTTGGGATTCTATTCGGGCCGATAATGCTGCTCTGGTTTTTCGTTTTGGGTGTGTTAGGCCTGCTGGGTATTTTATCTGATCCAAAGGTATTAATGGCATTAAATCCAATCCATGCAGTGCATTTGCTTAAAGATTCTCCATGGACTGGTTTCCTATCTCTGGGTGGTGTTGTTTTGGTATTAACAGGGGCTGAAGCCTTGTATGCGGATATGGGGCATTTTGGTCGTTTACCCGTGCAATTAGCCTGGTTCGGCTTGGTTCTGCCAGCTTTATTATTGAATTACTTTGGTCAAGGGGCATTACTGATACTCCATCCTGAGGATGTGACAAACCCTTTTTTCCGTTTGGCTCCGGAGTGGGCGTTGTATCCTTTGGTTATATTGGCCACCACCGCGACAGTGATTGCATCTCAGGCAGTTATATCCGGTACATTTTCCATAAGTCGACAGGCAATGTTATTAGGTTACATACCGCGCATGAATGTACTGCAAACTTCAGAAAAGCTCCGCGGTCAAATATACATCCCTGTAATTAATTGGATGTTAATGTCAGCAGTATTTTTGTTGATAATTTTTTTTGATAACTCCGCCAAATTGGCCGCCGCTTATGGTATAGCCGTCACTGGCACAATGGTGATTACTTCATTGCTGGCATTCGTTGTGGTAAGTAGGCTTTGGGGCTGGGGGTGGTTAAAATCCGGAATATTTATTTCGGTATTCTTAGGTATCGATCTTGCTTTTTTTGGTGCAAATCTGGTTAAAATTGAGGCAGGAGGCTGGTTTCCATTATTATTTGGCTTGGGTTTGTTTATTTTAATGACCACATGGAAACAAGGGCGAGGGTTGTTGCGCGATAAACTCAAACAGGACTCGATCGATTTATCGACATTCGTTCGATCCATGAGTTCTGAAATTTCAACACGAGTACCTGGGACCGCAATTTTTTTGACAGGAAATCCTGAGGGCGTACCCCACGCGCTTTTGCACAATTTAAAGCATAATAAAGTGCTGCATCAGGATGTTGTTATATTAAGTGTCCGATTTTTGGATATTCCTAAGGTGCACTATTCGGAGCGGTTAACCTATGAAGCGCTGCCAAACAATTTTCACAGGATTTCTGTCTCATTCGGCTTCAATGATAGACCGGATATACCGATGGCATTGACCTTGTTGAATCGAGATTATCTTGAATTAAATCCAATGCAAGTGTCTTATTTTATTGGCCGAGAGACCTTAATTCCAGGTGCGCGGACTCGTATGTCACTTTGGCGTAAAAAGTTATTTATCAGTATGTTTCGAAATTCAGGAAGTGTGGTTAACTATTTCAATCTTCCGCCCAATTCAGTAGTGGAATTAGGTACTCAGATTGTTTTGTAATCAGTCCGATTCATTTGGCGCGTGAATGGTAATTTCAAGCTCGGGTAATGTAAAAAGATGCAGAGGGGTACCTCGAAAAACCCCTTCCATGAGCTGTTTCGAGGACGTTCATTTCGGCTGGATACATCCATGTATCCAGCACTTCGCGAAACGCAAGGGGTTCTCTCGTTCCTTCCAGCAACGATGGTGGGAACTCGCAATGAACTCGCGCCATTTCAATCGCTTACGTGATTGATTTGAGTTCCGAACCCACCTTGACGTACTTCGGTCACGGATGCCCGAAGGGCACGAAAACAGAATGACTACCATGGGAACATACAAGGTGCTAAAAAATCTAGGCCGTTTTCTTTGTTGATCATTGGAGAGCAGGGGCTCTCCGGTGACAGTAGAAACGGGATGGGTTTGGGAACAATATGGGTACAGATGGCGTTAAAGGTGTGCCGAAATGGGATATTCCGAATTTCCCGCCTGTTAGTTAAATTGATGATTTGTTTTAAATAAACTGGTGTCCACGACAGGAGTTGAACCTGTGACCTGCCCCTTAGGAGGGGGCCGCTCTATCCAACTGAGCTACGTAGACGGCGGTCGAATGCTACCACAGCACTATGGGTGGATGAAAAGTCATCTCTTAGTTCATTTCCGGTTCGACCCAGACTTCGGGTTCATCGAACAGGAACGATACGTGGACGATGATCGGGCGACAGCATACGGGGCAGTCTTCAACATATTCCTGTGTGCCAGCGCTGGCGTCCAGCAGCAGGTCGATGGTTTCCCAGCAGTAGGGGCATTGCACGCTGACTTCGGGTTGAAGGTCCATGGGGTGCTCCCGGTTCTTGTGGTGCCGCTCGGTCGTTTGATCACGAGCGGGCGGGTTGGTTAGTCGAGTATGGACGAAAAAGCCCGCTCCGGAAAAGTACCTCGGGCGGGCTGTTCGATCGGACGGTCAGGCACTGTTTTCTGGCAGCGATCAGTTCATGTATTTGATCATTTCATCGCCGAAGGCATCGCTGCCGATTTGGGTGGCGTCGTCCATGAGTCGGGCGAAGTCGCCGGTGACGCGCTTGTGGGCAATCGCACCTTCGACCCCTTTGATGACGAGGTCGGCCGCTTCAGTCCAGCCCATGTGGCGCAGCATCATTTCGGCGGAAAGAATCAGCGATGCCGGGTTGGCGAGGTTTTTACCGGCGATGTCGGGCGCGGTGCCGTGGGTGGCTTCGAACATGGCGATGGAGTCGGACATATTGGCGCCGGGAGCGATGCCGATACCACCAACCTGGGCTGCCAACGCGTCGGAAATGTAATCGCCGTTGAGGTTCAGGGTCGCGATGACGTCGTAGTCTTCCGGTCTGAGCAGTATCTGTTGCAGGAAGGCATCTGCGATGCTGTCTTTGATGGTGATCTCGCGGCCGGTTTTCGGGTTGGTGCATTTGTACCAACCGCCACCGATTTCGGTTGCGCCGAACTCTTTTTTCACAAGATCGTAGCCCCATTGCTTGAAGCCGCCTTCAGTGAACTTCATGATGTTGCCCTTGTGGACAAGCGTCAGGGAACTGCGATCGTTGTCGATCACGTATTCCATCGCCTTGCGCACGAGCCGTTCGGTGCCCTCGCGCGAGACGGGCTTGATGCCGATGCCGGAGCTTTCCGGGAAGCGGATTTTGGTCACACCCATTTCATTGATCAGGAAGTCGATGACTTTCTTGACTTCCGGCGTGCCTGCGGCCCATTCGATGCCGGCGTAGATGTCCTCGGCGTTCTCACGGAAGATGACCATTTCGGTTTTTTCCGGGTGTTTGAGCGGGCTGGGCGTGCCGGTGAAATAACGCACGGGACGCAGGCAGACATACAAATCGAGCTGTTGGCGCAGGGCGACATTGAGTGAGCGAATGCCGCCGCCGACGGGTGTGGTCAATGGCCCTTTGATGGAGACGACGTAATCGCGCACGGCGGCCATGGTTTCGGCTGGCAGGCCGCTTTTATCGTTGGCATAGACGTTGGTCGCCTTCTCGCCGGCATACACTTCCATCCAGGCAATTTTTTTCGTATCGCCATAGGCCTTTGCGACTGCCGCATCAATCACCTTTTTCATGACGGGGGTGATGTCGACACCGATGCCGTCGCCTTCAATGAATGGAATGATCGGTGTGTTCGGTACGGTGATCGATCCATCCGGGTTGGCAACGATGCGTTCGCCTTGAGGGATTTTGATGTGCTGGGAAGCGGATTGGGTCATGTCGTGTATGCCTCTGATAAAGGGTTTAACCGAGTAAAACTGAGCTTTTCATCAGTATATCTTGGTAAATGCTGATTTATTCCATCCTTGGAATAAATCAGCGCGCTCATCGCGGTACCCGCCCGCGATGGCGCTCACGAATCAAAGACTGACCGTCTTTGATTCGGGTTGGGGCATCCTGCCCCAAGCGGGAAGAACTGAATAAATCAGCGCTTCCCTTGAAGTTTTATCGAAACAGTCCGCATTTTGTACCTGTGTGAAATTTCACTCTTGAAATTCCAAACAGCACCCCCATGTTGAACACTCGTTACTGGAGCGCATTGGTCTTGATCGACGGATGCGCAAATTTTTGACTTGAACTTGATACGGAGTGATCTCAATGAAAATTCGTCCCCTACATGACCGCGTCTTGATCAAGCGCGTGGAAGAAGAGCGCAAAACGGCGTTTGGTATCGTTCTGCCCGATTCCGCCGCTGAGAAACCAAATCGTGGTGAAGTCGTTGCCGCGGGCCCCGGTAAGAGCAACGATAAAGGCGAAGTTCGTCCCATGGGCGTCAAGACAGGCGACCAAGTCCTGTTCAATCAATATGCCGGCACCAAGGTCAAAGTGGATGGCGAGGAACTCTTGATGATGGGCGAAGACGATCTGCTCGCTGTCATCGAAGGCTGATTTTCGCTTTATCGCAAACCTAATACCTAATTAAATAAGGAGCAATCTCACATGGCTGCTAAAGAAGTTCGTTTTTCCAGTTCTGCTCGCGACCGCATGTTGCGCGGCGTGAATGTTTTGGCTGATGCCGTCAAGGTCACCCTGGGGCCAAAAGGCCGTAATGTGGTCATCGAAAAGAGTTTCGGCGCCCCGCACGTCACCAAAGACGGTGTGACTGTTGCGCGTGAGATCGAACTCGAAGACAAATTCGAGAACATGGGCGCGCAGATGGTCAAAGAAGTGACTTCGCAAACCAATGATATCGCCGGTGACGGTACCACCACCGCAACCGTTCTGGCTGCTGCGATTGTGCGCGAAGGCGTTAAAGCCGTTGCCGCAGGCATGAACCCGATGGATTTGAAGCGCGGTATCGATAAAGCTGTGATTGCTGCGGTCGAAGAGCTCAAGAAAATCTCCAAGCCCTGCACCAACAGCAAAGAAATTGCCCAGGTCGCCACCATTTCCGCTAACGCGGACGCGAGCATCGGCAAAATTATCGCCGAGGCGATGGATAAAGTAGGCAAGGACGGCGTGATCACCGTTGAAGAAGGTTCTGGCTTTGAGAACGAGTTGGATGTGGTTGAAGGGATGCAGTTCGATCGCGGTTACCTTTCTCCGTATTTCGTCAACAACCAGAAAACCATGTCTGCCGAACTGGAAGATCCATTCATCCTGTTGCACGACAAGAAAATCAGCAATATCCGTGAACTGCTGCCAGCACTCGAAGGCGCTGCCAAAGCGGGCAAGCCTTTGCTGATCGTCGCCGAAGACATCGAAGGCGAAGCGTTGGCGACTCTGGTCATCAACTCCATGCGCGGCATCGTCAAAGTGGCTGCGGTCAAGGCGCCGGGCTTCGGCGATCGTCGTAAAGCCATGCTGCAGGATCTCGCGATCCTGACCGGCGGCCAGGTGATTTCCGATGAAGTGGGCCTGAACCTCGAGAAAATCACGCTGGATGACTTGGGACGTGCCAAGCGCATCGTGGTCAGTAAAGAAAACACCACCATCATCGGTGGCGCGGGCGACAAGGCGGATATCGATGGTCGTGTGACCCAAATCCGTACGCAAATGGAAACCACGACTTCCGATTACGACAAGGAAAAACTCCAGGAGCGTATCGCCAAGCTGGCTGGCGGCGTGGCTGTCATCAAAGTGGGTGCGGCGACCGAAGTCGAAATGAAAGAGAAGAAAGACCGCGTTGACGATGCGCTGCACGCTACCCGTGCTGCGGTTGAAGAAGGTGTGGTTCCCGGTGGTGGGGTTGCCTTGATTCGTGCCCTCGAAGCCATTCGTGGCATGACGGGTGCCAACACTGACCAGAACACCGGTATCGCGATCGCCATGCGTGCAATGGAGGACCCGCTGCGCCAGATCGTTCACAACTGTGGCGAAGAGGCTTCTGTTGTGGTCAATCGAGTGCGTGAGGGTTCTGGCAACTTCGGTTATGACGCATCGAACGGCACCTTTGGTGACATGATCGAAATGGGTATTCTGGATCCAACCAAGGTCACCCGTTCCGCATTGCAGAACGCGGCTTCCGTGGCCGGTTTGATGATCACCACCGAGTGCATGATCGCCGAATTGCCGAAGTCTGATGCGCCAGCCGCACCGGGTGGTGACATGGGCGGTATGGGCGGCATGATGTAATGGCCCCTTGATCTCCGGATCGCCCGGAGATCGCCCGAAAAGATAAAACGCCCCGCACGTTGATAATGTGCGGGGCGTTTTTTATGCCGGCTTCTTATCCGTACGGCAAAATCAGATGTGACTTATATCCATTTCATCAAGCCCAATTCATAGGGGTGAAGTTGAGCGCTGTGATTGGGGACAATCCGGAATCTGAATTTTTGCATACCGGCGAGCTGGATATTCAGGATGAAGCTGTATACCTGTGTCCCGTCTGAGGCGTTGGGTTCGGTGCCCGTTGCGGTAACGGTTGTGCTGAAACGTTCGACTGTTTTCCAATCGCCATTCGGCGTCTCCTCTCCGAACAGACATTCGACTGCGATGTCCTCTGAATTCAAACCATTGAGTGTGACGGCAACGTTCAGGGTGAGCGTGTCGCCGCTGTGTATTTGTGCAGGTACATCAGAAATCAATATTCCCGTCACGCCCGGCCATGCGGCACGAACGCGGCGCTTGAAGTCTTCCAGTGAGAGTGCCTCGGCGCCGTTATTTTGTCTTAAACGACGCCCGTAGACTGATGCAGGCAGATAATGCTGGGTCAGATATTCGCAAATCATCCGTTCGGAGTTGAATTGCGGCAGGATCGTGCGGATGGCCATCTTGGCGTATTTTATCCACTCATTTGGCAGGCCGTTCTGGTCTCGCTTATAAAACAGGGGTTTGACATCGCTCTCCAATAGCGTCAGCAAATCGCTGGCTTCTTCCGTGTCGCAATAGTCATGGTTGAAGCTGCGGTTGTACGGTTTGATAGACCAGCCATTGGCGATTTGCCCTTGCTTTTGGTAACCCTCGCCCCACCAGCCATCGGCCACAGACAGGTTCAATACGCCGTTCAAACCCGCTTTCTGCCCAGAGGTGCCCGAGGCTTCAAGCGGGTATTCCGGATTGTTCAGCCAAACATCGCAGCCGGTGACCAGCTTGCGCGCCAGGGCCATGTCATAGCCTTCAAGCAGCAAAATACGCCCCTGAAATTCTGGTTCGTTGGCCATTTGCCAGATTTCCCGGATCAATGCCTTGCCCGGTTCGTCGGCTGGATGCGCCTTGCCCGCGAAAACGAACACGATCGGGCGATCTTCGTCCGCCAACAGTTTCGCCAGCCGTTCCCGATCTCGGAAGAGTAGATTTGCTCGTTTGTACGTGGCGAATCGGCGCGCAAAACCGACGAGCAGAACATCCGACTCCGGGCGGTTCAGATAGCGCAAGGTGCGTTCTGTTCGAATGTCGCTCAGACCATCTTGCGAGAGTTGTCGGGTGAGGCGCTGACGGATTTCCCGGATCAGTTCGGCCTTGAGCGCACAACGCACCGACCAGAATCGGTCTTCGGGGATGTCGTCGATAAACTTCCAGTAGTTTTTTTCGCGTAAATTCCAGCGCCAATCCCGATGCAAACTGCTGAATAACTGTGAAAACTCCCGAGCCAGGAAGGTATCGACATGCACCCCGTTGGTCACATGGGTGATCGGGTTTTCGTTGGCCGGAACTTCAGGCCAGAAATCACGGCTCATCTCCGCCGCAACCCGACCGTGAATGGCGGAAACCCCATTGTGCTGACGCGAGCCACGCAGCGCCAGTGCGGTCATGTTGAAACCGGAGCCTTCGGGTTCTCGCCCCAGCGCGAGGAACGATTCCTGATCGAGTTTGATTTGTGGCCAGAATGCACTGAAATATTCCGCCATCAACACATCGGTGAATACATCGTGCCCTGCCGGTACGGGCGTATGCGTGGTGAACACCGTGGTTGAGGCAACCATTTCCAATGCAACGGTTTCGGTTTCACCCGATGACACATGCTCGCGCAGGCGCTCCAAAATCTGAAACGCGGCATGACCTTCATTAATATGCCATGCCGTCGGCGCCAATCCGAGCGCGCGCAGTGCACGTACGCCGCCGATGCCCAGCACGATTTCCTGCTCGATGCGGGTTCGTCGATCACCGCCGTACAGCCGGTAGGTGATTTGTCGGTCATCAGTCGAGTTGCCGGGCAAGTCCGTATCCAGCAGGAACAAGCGGATGCGCCCGATCATGGCAAGCCAGACCTTGGCTTCGATAACACGGCCAGGAAAGTCCAGGCGGATGGTGACGGCATTGCCTTTAGGGTCAGTGGCCGGTGCGATGGGTAACGTGGTGAAATCAATGTCCTGATAGGTGGCTATCTGGTTGCCCTGGGCATCGATGGTCTGCTTGAAGTAGCCCTGTCGGTACAACAAGCCGACCGCTACGAACGGGATGCCGGTATCTGATGCGGCCTTGCAGTGATCGCCCGCCAGAATCCCCAGCCCGCCGGAATATATGGGCAGTGATTCGTGAAAGCCATACTCGGCACAGAAGTACGCGATCAGGTCATTGGGTTGGAGGCGCTTTGCGATTGACTCAGGCATGGGCTGAGCCATGTAGTCATCGAAATGCCGACAGGCATCATCATAATCGGCCAGAAATACCGGGTCAGCGATCGCTGCATCAATTTTTGCCTGCGACACCCTTTTCAGGAACAGCCTCGGATTGTCATCGGTCTGTTGCCAGCACACCGGGTCAATCTGGCTGAACAGGTGCCGGATGGACCGCGTCCAGCTGTAATAAAGGTTATTGGCCAGATCATCCAGACGCTTGATACGTTCTGGCAGGCGCGGGGTGATTTCTAGGGCATAAATCTGGGCGGTCATTGGTTTACGTATCCCTTGCTCGGTAATGGTTGCGAGAACAGTGTCTTCGTATCAAGGTTGGCTGATGAGGTTATACCGTTTTCATTTGAAGCTGTCATGTCCATACGAACTATTTCTCGCCACTACGATTTCTGACCTTGATGGCGGAACGTGACTCAAGTTTTTTATCTCGTTGCCGATAAGCAGATGGCGGACGAATTGATGGCTTGTAAAGCGGGCAAATCAAGGGCTGAAAAAATTTTTGAAAAAGTCCTAAAGTTTTTTCAGAGGCCGCCGATACAGCAACTACAGATCGAGTTCATTGGCATGTTGCCAAGCAAAAACCCACGAGAGGATCGAGATCATGTCAAGTGTAATCAATACGAACATCATGTCCCTTCAAGTGCAGAATGCACTGAGCATGAACAGCCAATCTATGCAAACCGCCATGCAGCGCCTTTCTACCGGCCTGCGTATCAACAGCGCTAAGGATGATGCGGCCGGCCTGGCAATCACCGATCGCATGACTACACAGATCAACGGTTCAACCGTGGCAGCTCGCAATGCGCAAGATGGCATTTCCATGGCGCAAACGGCAGAAGGCGCAATGGGTGCTTTGACTTCTACCCTGCAACGGATGCGTGACTTGGCCGTGCAATCAGCCAACGCTACCAACAGCCCCTCTGACCGGCAAAACCTGCAAACTGAATTTGCTCAGTTGCAAAGCGAATTGAGTCGTATTGTCAACAATACCCAGTTCAATGGCAAAAACGTACTAGCCGGTGGCTTGAGTGGTTCTGCGAATGCCAAATATCAGGTTGGCGCCAACACATCTGCTGGCAACCAGATCACATTTTCAGTCACGAACATGCAAAATGGAGGTTACGCTTCTGGCGGGATAAGCGGTGTTCTGTCTACCGGTACTACCGTAATCTCTATCGGTAGTAAAGCGACCTTTACCGGCATTATGACGGCCATGAGCAATATCGATCAGGCGATCACCGCGATCGATACTTCTCGTGCAAAACTGGGCGCGATCCAGAACCGCTTCCAGGTAACGATTGATAACCTGAACACCTTTATCACCAACCAGTCTCAAGCACGTTCTTCGATTCTGGATACGAATTTCGCGCAAGAAACCTCCACATTGTCCAAGGCGCAAATTCTGCAGCAGGCCGGTAATGCGATGTTGACTCAAGCCAACCAGGCGCCACAGGCGGTATTGAGCTTGCTTCGCTAAGTTCGGCGATTGGCGGCTATAATGAGCTAGCCGCATAATCACGATGCTCCGGGGTGGTCGACGGATCGACCCCGGATTTATGAGGAACAGCATCATGAATGTGATTAATTCGACAGTCGGCACAGGCATCCCCTCGGTTTCCGGGCGGGATGTTTCGTCGTCTTTGGCAACTTCTAATTCCGGGGGCGTGTCCAATGGAGTCGGGCGAGCAAAGGAACAAACAGTAGCCGCTACACCTGTGTCTTCTCATGTCAGTGGCACGCCTCAAACTCAGGGTTCTACCGCTGCACCAACCAAAGAGCAGGTGAATCAGGCATTGGAGGATATGATCAAGCGCCAGCAGCCTGATCCTACCTCTGTCCAATTTTCGATTGATGACAAGTTAAATCAGGTCGTCATCAAAGTGGTTGATCCGACAACGAACAAGGTGATCAAGCAGATTCCTGCTGAAGCGGTCATGAAAATGCGTGAAGACATGCTGGCCATGGATTCCAGAACGCTGCCCGCAGGCGCCTTGTTGTCTGAGAAAACCTGATATTTGACGGGGCCTCAGGCCTCAGGAGTGGCGTTATGTCATCAACATCCTCTACCAGTATGGCCGGCTCACTGAGTCCCAGCGGTATTTCATTCTCGGGGCTCGGTTCGGGGCTGGATATCAATAGCATTGTTACTCAGCTGGTGAATGCCCAGGGGCAGCCGCAACAGCAGTTATTGAACAATCAACAGGATGCGCTGAATACCACGCTTTCGGCTCTTGGACAGTTGAAGAGCGGTTTGTCCGGCGTTCAGTCGGCTGTGGATGCGCTGAGCAACATCGACACATATCGGACACGAACCGTGACGATTGGCAACACGGCATTGCTGAACGCAACAGCCTCGCCCGGAACGGCGCAAGGCGTATACCAGGTTGAAGTTGATCAGTTGGCCACGGCACAAAAGCAGGTGTCCGCAGGTTATGCGTCGGCAACCAGTACCGTGGGTTCCGGTGCGCTGACGTTCACCACCGGGTCCGGTAGTTTTACGGTCAACGTCGCAGCGACCGATTCGCTCTCGACCATCCAGAGCAATATCAACGCGGCTTCGGGTAATACCGGGGTTCAGGCTTCGATCATCAACGTGGATAACGGATCGGGTGGAACGGTATCCAAATTGGTGTTCACCGCAACACAGACCGGGTCGGCCAATGCCATTACCGTAACGGCTGCTGATTCCGACGGTAACAATACGGATGCCATTGGGTTGTCGGCGTTGGCTTCGAACAACCTGACTCAGGTGGCTGCTGCACAGGATGCAATCATCAAGGTTGATGGTCAGCAGGTAACCAGTTCAAGCAACACTGTTTCGTCTGTGGTGACCGGCCTTACCATGAATCTGACCCAGGCCCAACCTGGGGTGACGACGACGATGACCGTGGGGACGGATAACTCACCGCTCACAACCGCGTTGCAGAACCTGGTTACGCAATACAACGCCTATCAAAAGACTTACAGCAGTCTGACATCCTACGATCCTTCGACGAATGTAGCCGGGCCGCTGCTGGGGGATGCGACCGCCTCAAGTACCAATAGCGCCCTGCGTTCCATATTCGGCAACAATATCAACACGGGTAGCACCACCGTTCAGAATTTGGCTGATATTGGGCTGCAAATCGACCAGAACGGTGTCATGTCGTTGGATACGACAAAACTCAACAGTGCCTTGCAGGCCGACCCGAGTGCCGTGCGGAGTCTCCTCACGGGTTCGGGAACAGGGTTTGTTTCCCAGGTCGATAAACAGCTCAACCCATTCCTGCAATTTGGAGGGACATTTGATAGCCGCACACAGAGCATCAACTCTCAGTTGAGCAGTATTGCGCAGCAGCAGTCCGATTTAACCCTGAACTTGCAGCAGTATCAGAAGACACTCTTGAATCAGTTTACGGCGATGGATTCCTATGTGGCGCAAATGAATCAGTCATTGAGTTTCTTGTCAAAATTGAATTAACGACTTAAGTTTTGCCAACTTCTGTCGATAAGGTGAAGGCGGGCAAGCGATGTCTTGTCACCAATATAGACTCAGGAGAATCAAAAGTTATGTACGCCAAGGCTTATGCACAAAATTATCATCAGATTGATCTGACGGCCGAGGTTGAGCAGGCATCCCCTCATCGTCTCGTGACGATGTTGTTCGAAGGGTTCTTGAAGCATGTGGCAAAGGCCAAGGTTGCCATGGAACTCGGTCAATATGATGTCAAAGCCCATAACGTGAATCTTGCAATGAACATTCTGGTCGGGCTCAAAGGTGGCTTGAGTCACGATGCCAGCCCGGAGTTGGCGAATCGGTTGTTCGAGTTGTACGACTATTGCGAACGCCGCCTGCTCGATGCAAGTGCACGGCGGGATCTGGCTGGATTTGACGAGGTGGACGGTTTGATTCGCCAAATCAAGGAAGCCTGGGAAGCAATCGGTCCAAGCGAGGAAGTTCGTCGAATCGAAGCTGCCGTCGCTTAATCGGTGCCGAACATGTCACCTGCGGTGCCTGAGGTATTACAAAGCCGTCTTGATGTCCTGCAGCGTTTGGGCGTTGTGGTTGATAAGGCTGCCGCGCGGTGGTTGCCGGATCAGACAGGGCGTTTCGATCAGGAGGCGTTGAACTCCATTGCCGAGGCGCGGCGGGTGATTGAGCTCACGGTCGATCTGGCTTTGGCGCATGGTTGCGCCGAAGCGCCCGCCGTTCTTGCAATGAGAAAGGCGTGGGAAGATCGTTTCGCAACCCTCGCATCTGCCATCAAGCAAAAACACACAAGCTTGACCGAGTCTGCACAAATACGCAGCAGACAGACGCAAGCCGCAAAAGCCTATATTGGCACGAAGGGCCTGGGTCAGGCCTGAATTGACCGCGCCAGGTAAGCGTTATCTCACGACGCTTCCATTCTCCCGTTCAAGACATATTCAGTTGGTGCAGCAACGTGCCCAGCTCGTTGAGTAGTTTGGCTTTTTCTGCGGGCGCGCAATAGTTCGCGAGCTCCATGCATTGCCTGATCCCCTCTGTCGAACGTAGCCGATTGAACAGTTCGGCGAGCATCAGGATGCGTTGATGGTCCCCTGGGAATAGGGTCAGGTAGTTGGCATAGGCTTCAACGGCGTGTGTGTCATCATTTCGCAGTGTGGCGAGTTTTGCCGACAGAAGCCAATGACCGGGGTTCAGGGCCGATGCCATATCCAGCGCCTGGTTGGCCTGTTCCGGATTGCCCAGGGTGAGACTGACGCTGGCAATGCGCAATAAACAGTGCTCGAGTAGTGTGGTGTCGTGTTCTGTGGATGCATGATTCAAGACGTCCTCATAAGCAGACATGGCATTGACCAGTTTATGACCAAGCTCGGCCTGAAGTCCTTTCAGATAGGCGCCATACGGTGCTGCCTGGGTTTGATCGGGGTGAACGGACAGTGCGTGTTCGAGTGCCTGTAACGCGACGAGGTTGTGCTGGGAAAAATACATTTCAGCCAATCGGAGGCTGGCTTTTGGGGCGCGTCTTGCTTGGTTACGCTCGCGGTCGGCGGCAATCATGTCTGTGATCTTGCGTTCGTAATGTGCCTCGGCGTGTGCAACGACTTGTTCCGCTAGATTGCGCGACGTTTTCAGCCAGAGCACACGCTCGGTCTCGTCTCCTTGCTCATAGCGCTCCAGGATCTCTTGGGAAGGCGTCGTGTCGTCGAGTTCCAGTTGCCGCGTATGCAGCCTGTATTCCAGATTCGGGAACAGGGTACGGAGGAATTGGGCGCCGCGCCGGATGGCATCATAAAAACGATGGGTGAGGTTCTCGGCTTGCTTTGCATCGAGCGCAAAAAAATCGTGTGGGATATCCGTGGCGATCAGTTCGTGTTGAGCTACGGCTCTGACCAGTTCTTCCGCCTCCGTCAGTCGGTGGCGCATGAATCGGTCGATGGCCCGTATGCGACGTTGATGCAATGCTTGTCTAGCCGGGTTCACCATTCTGAAAAAGGCATGGTTGGCCTCAATGGCAAGTTGCGCCAAGACCTCGATTTTCCCGAGGTCTTCGTTCATTTGTTTCAGCGCTTCGCTCACGTGATCCAAGTGTTTGCGTCGATCTTCCGACGAGTAGCTGAGTACTTCGTCGAGGGGTGTGCGATCAAACGGCTCGGTTGACCAGTCGATCTCATCGAGTGGCTTGAAAGTCACGCCTGGGATGACGGCGCCATGACGTGAGGGATTGATCAACCTGACCCCTTTCTGTGCCAGATGGCTGGCAAGTATTCTCATCATGTCGATCCCGGCGAAATAGTCGGGTGTCGTCCAGGCGGTGTCGCCCTGATTGGTGGTGACCTTGACCGCGGTATAGTCGAGCAAGGGGCCACTGGATGCTTCGCTGCTGCCTTTGGCGTGTGTTTGCCCCTCGGGGGAGTGGCATAAATCCAGACCCGCAAAGGCAACTTCCGTAAAGCCGAGATAGGCTGCAAGCATGACGCAGGTGTGCGTTACGGTCGGCCCGGTGGAAGTCAGATTATCAATGGGGTTGAGTGGAGCCTTGTCGTCGTCCCCGCTGGTTTTCCTATCCTGTTTCTCATTCCAGGGCAGCAAGTTGTCTGTATACAGAATTTTATGGGGCCAGCGATTGGTGATGCCTGGGTAGGCATGGTTGCCGGACACCAAAATGGTATTGGGTGGAAAGTCGAACATCTGACGGCTGACCGTCAGGCTGATGGGGTGAGGATCGACGGTGGCAATGAGGTCGGGGTGGATGCCTGTTGCCAGCAACCGGGCACTGATCCGCGACACGGCAATCAGAAACAGACGATCTCGATTGGCTTTGATCCAGTCGATTTCAAGATCAAGTGACGGCCCACCAGCCAGAATCAGTGCCTTTTTGCCCTGAAAAATCCCTTTGAGTGGCACCAAATGGGCAAAGAAGTTCGGAATATTCCCAAGTTGCGCCTTGATGAAGGGCAGCTTGCCCAGGTTTGCCGTGGTGATGTACCGACGGCTACTCAACTCGGCGTCCAGTTCGCCAGCCAACTCCAGATAGACCGGTGTGGTGTGATCAAGCGCCGCGAGCGACCGTTCAAACACAACGCCCCCGACTCGGAAATAATCATCGAGCAGCAGCAACCGCGCTGTTTCCGGCCATTGGTCGGGGGTGATCAGATGAACGTAATCGTCAAGTTGCTTGGCGATCTCGGGTTGTGCCGACAGGATGTGCGCAATAGGCGCAGGCTCGATGAACACCCAGCGTGACCCTCGGGGAAGGGGTTGGTGAGACTGGACGTAGTGAATGAGTTGCCCCGAATCGCTGCCGACGATGACGAACAGGCAGTCCTCTTTGTGCAGGCGATGCGAAAAATGACGTTTGAGAACGCTTTGCGCGAAACTTTCGCTGGGGGGCGAGGGCGAGACGTCGTTTGTACCGAAGTGTAGTCCGTTCAGTGCGGGGATGATCCAGTCACCATGAGCAGTTTGCACCAAATCGAAAGTGAGTTCATCGTTCAGCAATTCATTGGGTGATAGATTGGTGGCGTTGCTCATAAACAAACCGGGTCATGAATAGGGAGAGTGCGCTTGGGGACAAAATCAGGAACAGGGTATCATGGCACGGATATTTTTTAGGCAATGGCGTCCGGGTTGTTTTGTGCGAGTCGAAACAAGGCTGCAATAAATCACCACTTGGATTTTTCGGAAATGACAATGGAAAAAAATACGCTGGATCATCCGGGCTCCCGGTCGCCTGATGGGGTGCGTGCACTGGTCACCGGAGCAGATGGATTTATCGGCTCTCACCTTGTCGAGATGCTGGTCTCACGCGGCTACTCGGTGCGGGCGCTGGCTCAGTACAACAGCTTTAACCATTGGGGCTGGCTGGAAGATGTGGCTTGCAAGGACGCCATCGAGGTCGTTGCCGGCGATATTCGCGACGCCCACTTCTGCCGACACATGATGAAGGATGTCGATGTTGTGTTTCATCTGGCGGCACTGATCGCCATTCCGTATTCGTATATCGCCCCGGATAGTTACGTGGATACCAACGTGCGTGGCACATTGAATGTATGCCAGGCGGCTCTGGATGCGGGCGTGAAGCGAGTCATTCACACCTCGACCAGCGAGGTATACGGCACGGCGTGCTACGTGCCGATCGACGAGAAGCATCCGCTCCAGCCACAGTCGCCGTATAGCGCATCCAAAATTGGTGCCGATGCGATTGCCCAGAGTTTCCAGAACAGTTTCAGCCTGCCGCTCACGGTCGCCCGGCCATTCAATACCTACGGCCCACGTCAGTCCGCCCGAGCGGTGATCCCGACCATCATCAGCCAAATCGCTTCCGGCAGGCCGCGAATCGAACTGGGCGATTTGTCACCGACACGCGATTTCAATTATGTCGAAGACACCTGTCGCGGGTTCATTGCCCTGGCCGAGAGCGAGGCGACGGTTGGCGAGGTGGTTAATATCGGCTCGAACTTCGAGATTTCGATCGGGGACACCTTGCATCTGATCCGAGAATTGATGGGCAGCGACATCGAAGTAGTACATGACGATCAGCGCGTTCGACCCACCAATTCCGAAGTATTCCGTCTGTGGTGCGACAACAGCAAGATTCACTCGTTGACCGGCTTCAAACCCGAGGTTGATATCCGGCAAGGGCTCGCGCGCACGATCGATTGGTTCACGAATCCGGACAACCTGCGCCGCTACAAGACCGATATCTACAATGTTTGACGAATTCATTCAGTTTGTCCGAGCGCTGTACGACGAGCCATCGGCCCCGATCCCGCTGCACGCGCCGGTCATGGGAAATCCCGAGAAAGAAGCTGTCGCCGCGGCGATCGATTCAACCTTCGTTTCCAGCGTGGGTGCGTTTGTCACCGAGTTCGAGCGGGCGATTGCCGAGTTTACGGGCGCCAAATACGCAGTGGCGACGGTCAATGGCACGGCGGCCTTGCACATCGCACTCTTGGTTGCGGGCGTGCGGCCGGGCGATCTGGTCATCACCCAGTCGTTGAGCTTTATCGCCACCTGCAACGCCATTCATTATTGCGGTGCCGACCCGCTGTTTATCGATGTGGACGAACACACGCTCGGCCTCTCGCCCGTGGCACTTCAAAGCTGGCTTGAACGCCATGCGGAACGGCGGGCAGAGGGCTCTTTCGAACGGGCGACAGGGCGGCGAATTCGCGCTTGCGTGCCGATGCATACCCTCGGGCATCCGGCGGATATCAATGCCATAAAACCCATCTGTGACGAATGGTCGTTGATGCTGGTCGAGGACGCGGCGGAGTCGCTCGGTAGCACCGTCGGCAACGCACATACCGGCACCTTCGGGCGAATGGGGGTGTTCAGCTTCAATGGCAATAAAGTCATCACCACGGGCGGCGGCGGCATGATCGTGACCGATGACGAGGTACTTGCCGCTCGCGCAAAGCACCTGACGACCACCGCGAAAAAGCCGCACCCCTGGGCGTTCGAGCATGATGAAGTGGGCTACAACTACCGCCTGCCGAATCTGAATGCGGCATTCGGCGTCGCGCAAATGTCCCGCTTGCCCGGTCTGCTCGCCAGCAAGCGCGAAGTGGCGTCCCGATACGCGCAGTGGTGCGCGGCCAACGGTTGGGTATTCGTGCCCGAACCTCAGGGCGCGCGAAGCAACTACTGGCTCAATGCGCTGCGACTGTCTGATCGGCAAACGCGTGATGCCTTCCTTGCCGCCACGAACGAATCGGGGGTGATGACCCGGCCGCTGTGGACGCCGATGCACCGTTTGCCGATGTATGCCTCGGGAGTGCGTGAGCCGTTGCCGGTCACGGACGCCTTGGCGGATACGCTGGTGAATATCCCCAGTTCAGCCCTCACTGACGGTCGTTCGTGATGCGAAGAATCGCAGTCATCACCGGTACGCGAGCCGATTACGGTTTGCTGTACTGGTTGATTCACGACCTGCATCAGGTAGAAAGCATCGACTTGCAATTGATTGTGAGCGGCATGCACCTGATGACGGAATTCGGCCACACCGTCGATGTGATTGAACGGGATGGTTTTCCCATCGCCGCTCGCGTCGATTTGCAGTTGTCGTCCGACAGTCCGCAGGCGGTCGCCCATGCGATGGGCGTCGGGTTGATCGGGTTCTCCGATGCGCTGTCGCGTTTGGCGCCCGATCTGGTCGTGATTCTGGGCGATCGGTTTGAAATGCTGGCGGCGGCCAGTGCGGCGTTCACCTTGCGCATTCCGATTGCCCATATTCACGGCGGGGAGGTGACGGAAGGCGCTCTGGATGAAGGATTCCGCCACGCCATCACCAAGCTGTCCGCCGTGCATTTCACGGCGGCGGAAGCCTATCGGCAGCGCGTGATCCAGATGGGCGAACAGCCGGATCGAGTATTCAATGTCGGCGCACCCGGCCTGGATCATGTCCGCCGAACACCGTTGCTGGATCGGGTAGATTTGGAAGCGGCGCTCGACTTTCGCCTGGGCGTGCTCAATTTCCTCGTTACTTTTCATCCGGCCACGCTCGATATCGAGGACGCTGTCAGCCAATGTCGGCAGTTGTTGGCGGCTCTGGATGCCTTCCCCGATGCTCACATCGTGTTCACGCTGCCCAATGCCGACCCCGGCGGGCGGGCGATCATCCCTGCGCTCGAGGCTTATGTTGCGCGGCATCTCGACCGTTGCCGCCTTTATGCCTCGCTGGGACAGTTGCGCTATCTTTCGCTGATGCGTCAGGTTCAGGTCGTGATCGGCAACTCGTCCAGTGGCATTATCGAGGCCCCAACCTTTGGGGCGGCCACCGTGAATATCGGTGATCGCCAGAAAGGTCGTCTGCGCGCCAGAAGCGTCATCGATTGCGTTGCCGAACGGTTTTCGATTGAGCAGGCGATTGCCCGAGCCGTGGAACCAGAGTTCCAATCATTGTTGCCGACGATGGAAAACCCCTATGGCGCGGGCGATGCATCGGGGCGGATGCTGGCGGTATTGCGTTCGGTTAATCTTTCAGAACTGGGGCGCAAACCGTTTTTCGATCTGCCCGATCGGGCAAGCCGGATGTCCTAAATGGACAGTCATGAGTAGGGAAGAACAGAACATGCGTCCCAATCACCCGCCAAAAGAGGCGTTTTCATGAGTCAACCGTTGATCATCGCCGAAGCGGGCGTGAACCATAATGGCCAGGCTGATCTGGCGTTCGGCTTGGTTGAAGCGGCCGCCAAGGCCGGTGCTGATGTGGTCAAGTTCCAGACCTTCAAGGCTGAATTGCTCGTCACCGCCGATGCTCCCAAAGCCGAATACCAGCAACGCGCGACGGGCGCACGTGAGTCGCAGTACGCGATGCTCAAGCGGCTTGAACTCTCTGCCGATCTTCATCACGAACTCAAGCGTGAGGCCGAACGGTTGGGTTTGGAGTTTCTCTCGACCGCCTTCGATTCGCAAAGCCTGCGATTCTTGGTTGAGGAGGTGGGCTTGAAGCGTCTGAAACTGCCTTCCGGCGAGCTGACCAATGCGCCCTTCGTGCTCGAACATGCACGCACGGGTGCCGAATTGATCGTTTCCACGGGTATGGCGAATCTGGCGGAGATCGAACAGGCGCTGGGGGTGATTGCGTTCGGCCGAATTGCGGGCGCGGATGAACAGCCGTCCGTGGATGCATTCAAGGCGGCCTATGCCTCGGCGGAAGGTCAGGCGGCATTGAAGTCGGGCGTGACACTTTTGCATTGCACCAGCGATTATCCCGCCGCGCCGCAAGCCATTAATCTACGCGCCATGGACACGCTCTCGGCGGCGTTTGGGTTGCCGGTCGGTTATTCCGACCACACGCTGGGCATCGCCATGAGTATTGCCGCTGTGGCTCGCGGCGCCCGTGTCGTTGAAAAGCATTTCACGCTGGATCGCCATCTGGAGGGGCCGGATCATGCGGCATCGCTGGAACCGGATGAATTAACCCAAATGATTCGCGGCATTCGGGATGTTTCCAAGGCATTGGGCGACGGCATCAAGCGTCCGCAGGCGGCGGAGCTTTCCACGGCCCGTGTGGCGCGCAAAAGTCTGGTCGCGCGGGTGCCGATTCGTGCTGGGGAGCCGTTTACAACAGATAATTTGACTGTGATGCGCCCCGGTACCGGATTATCGCCCATCGGGTATTGGGAACTGCTCGGTAAAACGGCGAGGCGGGACTACCCGGCGGGGAGCTTGATCGTTGACTAAACCCTTCATTATTCTGGGCACGGGTGGACACGCCGCCGTGATCCGCGATCTGATCGAGTGCCTGGGACACGAGGTTGCGGGCGTACTGACGCCTGAATTTTCGGCGGGCAGCCATTGGCAGGGTCTGCCCGTGTTGGGTGCTGATGATTTTCTGGATCAACCGTCTGCTGCGGATTATGTCTACGCGCTGGGCGTCGGCTTGATGCCGAATCAGGCTTGTTTGCGTTCGACGCTTTATGTCGAGTTGATGACGAAGGGTTTGGAAGTGCCCACCCTTGTCCATCCTTCGGCCGTGGTGGCACGCAGCGTGCATTTGGGGCAGGGCGTGCAGATACTGGCCGGGGTAGTGGTGCAGGCCCAGGCAGTGATCGGGGATAACGTGCTGATCAACACACGGGCTTCTCTCGATCATCATTGTCATCTTGGTGCTCATAGTCATGTCGCGCCCGGGGCAGTGCTCTGCGGCGGGGTGAGTGCGGGTGAGCGCGTGTTTGTCGGCGCGGGTGCCATTGTCATCCAGGGCGTGGAAATTGGTTCACGCGCCGAGGTAGGGGCCGGGGCAACATTGCTCCGATCATTGCCAGCAGATACCCGTTTCATTCCGGGACACCCGCATCAAGGAATCAAGGAGAAGTAGATTGAGCGAGCAATGGCATAAAATTCGGTTGCGTGTGTCGGATTCGCTGCATCGGGCGATCGAGGTCATCGATCAGGGTGTCAAACAGATCGCATTGGTGCTGGATGATGACGGGCGCCTCATCGGTACGGTAACCGACGGTGATATCCGGCGGGGTATCCTGCGGCATATGTCGTTGGAGGCGCCCGTTTCGGAGGTCATGAACGCCAAGCCGCGGAGTCTGGCGGCAGGTTATAGTCGAGCCGAGGCGCTGCAACTTCTGGGCAGTGCTCAGGTGTTGCAGGTGCCGATCGTGGATCGTGACGGCAAGTTGGTCGGGCTTGAAACCATGACCGATCTGATGAAGCGGCCGCGGCTGGAAAACCCGGTGTTTCTGATGGCGGGCGGCTTTGGTACTCGGCTGCGGCCCTTGACGGATTCCTGCCCCAAGCCGATGCTGAAGGTGGGCGGAAAGCCGATGCTGGAGCACATCCTGCAGGATTTGATCGACTACGGCTTCTATCGTTTTTACATCTCGGTGCATTACCTGCGCGAGCAGGTGATCGAGCATTTCAAGGACGGCAGCCGCTTCGGGGTGTCGATTCAATACATCCACGAAGACACGCCGCTGGGCACGGCGGGGTGTTTGGGGCTCTTGCCGCGCGATGCCGTGCAGCGCCCGATCATCGTCGTTAATGGCGACATCATGACCCGCGTAAATTACGAGGCGCTGTTGCAGGATCATGATCGCCACACGCCCGCCGCGACGGTTTGTACCCGTCAATATGATTTTCAGGTGCCCTACGGCGTGATCGAGCATGAAGATCAGCGCATCACCAACATCACTGAAAAACCCACGCAGCACTTCTTTGTGAGCGCGGGTATTTATGTGCTGGCGCCACAGGTGGTGCATTCGATGGCCGCCGATACGCGGGTCGATATGCCGGATCTGCTGAAATCAGAGATCACCGCCGGACGTTCCGTGCGGATGTTCCCGGTGCATGAATACTGGCTGGATATCGGTCGGATGAATGACTTCGAACTGGCGCAGAACGACGCTGCATCGGTGTTGCAGCGTGTCTGACATCGGATCGATGTTAGCGCTCATTCCCGCGCGGGGCGGGAGCAAGGGCTTGCCCGGCAAGAATATTCGCCCGTTGAAGGGCAGACCGTTGATCGGTTGGAGCATCGAGGCCGCGCGCGCCAGCCGTTATGTTTCGCGGATTGTGGTTTCCTCGGACGATGAAGAAATTCTGGCCGTCGCCCGCGATCAAGGGGCGGAAACGCCCTTTCGACGCCCCGCGTCATTGGCGGGCGATGCCACGCCGGGCATGGATGTCGTGCTGCACGCGCTCGATCAGCTTGCTGGGTTTGAGTGGGTTGTCCTGCTTCAACCCACATCCCCTTTACGGCTGGCCGCGGATATCGATGCTGCGATCGAGCAATGCCTGAAAACGAATGCGCCAGCCTGTGTAAGCGTTTGCGAAGCGCCCGCCAGCCCGTGGTGGATGTTTGAGGTCGGCGCAGAGTGCCGTATGCGTTCGTTTCTTCCTGCCGAACAACGACCGGTAAGGCGACAGGATTTGCCTGATTTGTACGCCCTGAATGGCGCGGTTTATGTGGCGAAAACTGAATGGCTAAGAATGTCGCTCAGTTTTCTGACCGAAGAAACCGTGGCCTATGTCATGCCGCCCGCGCGCTCGGTAGACATCGATACCCTGTTCGATTTTCAACTGGCTGAGTGTCTGCTGGAAAACTACTAAGGAAGCGCTGATTTATTCAGTGCGTCCCGCTTGGGGCAGGATGCCCCAACACGAACAAAGACGTAAGTCTTTGATTCGTGAGAGCCATCGCGGGCGTGTACCGCGATGAGCGAGCTGATTTATTCCATGGATGGAATAAATCAGCATTTACCTAAGGGGGGCTCTGCCCCCGCTCGCTACCTGCCCCATCGCTTCGTTGCAGCAACAGGGTCGGAACGACGCCTTTTATTTCAAGTTCTTGCCGACCCAGTCGAGCACCTGGTCGGCGGCGACGCTCTTGTTCTCACTTTCCCAGCGCAGTCGGGTCTCATATTCACCCGCGGCAAGGCCGCGCTCGCTCACCACGATGCGTAAGGGGATGCCGATGAGTTCCATGTCGGCAAACGCAACACCGGGGCGCAGGCCGCGATCGTCGAGCAGCACGCTGAAACCTAAGCTTGTGAGTTCGGCTTCCAGCCGCTCGGCTTCGGCTTGAACTGCGGGCGCGCGGTGGCCGTTGATGGGAACGATGGCGATTTCGAATGGGGCGAGGGGGACGGGCCAGACAATCCCGTTTTCATCGTGATTCTGTTCGATGGCGGCAGCTACGATGCGGGAGACACCAATGCCGTAGCAGCCCATGATGGCGGTGGCGGGTTTGCCCGCTTCGTCCAGGAATTCGCAGTGCATTTTCTCGCTGTAGGTGGTGCCCAACTGGAATACATGACCGACTTCGATGCCTCGGGCGATGGCAAGAACGCTCTGACCATCGGGTGCCGGATCGCCTTCGACGGCGTTACGAAGATCGGCGGTTTCTGGCTCGGGCAGGTCGCGTCCCCAGTTCACGCCGGTCAGATGCCAGCCATCTTCGTTGGCGCCGCAGACAAAATCCGCGCAGTCAGCTGCCGCAAAGTCGGCGATGACGGGCATGTTCAAATCGATCGGGCCGATGGAGCCGACGTTCGCCCCCGTGTGTGTAAACGCTTCCGCTGGCGGGATGAACTCAAACGGATCGGCGATCAGCGGATGTTTGGCTGCCTTGATGTCGTTCAATTCGTGGTCGCCGCGCAGCACAACGGCTACGACAGACGTTTCCCGCCCGCGCACAAGCAAGGTTTTGAGAATCCGGTTGCTGGGTACGCTCAAGAAGGCGGCCACTTCGTCGATGGTTTTGGCGCCGGGTGTGGCGACACGCGTCAAGCTGGCCGTGGCCGGGGCGCGGCCCGATTTTGCGGGGAAGGTGGGCGCCATTTCGATGTTGGCGGCGTAATCGCCATTGACCGCATAGGCAATGGCATCTTCGCCCGAATCGGCCAGAACGTGAAACTCGTGGGAGCCTTTGCCGCCAATCGAGCCGGTATCGGCTTCCACCGCGCGGAATTTCAAACCCAGGCGGGTGAAAATGCGCGAATAGGCGTCATACATGGCCTGGTAGGTGACACGCAGTGATGCCACATCGGCATGAAACGAGTAGGCATCCTTCATAATGAATTCGCGGGCACGCATGACACCGAAGCGCGGGCGAATCTCATCGCGGAATTTGGTTTGAATCTGGTAGTAGCAGATCGGCAACTGGCGGTAGCTTTTGAGCTCCCGACGGGCGTAATCGGTGATGACTTCTTCGTGCGTGGGGCCGACGCAGAACTCGCGATCATGGCGATCTTTGACGCGCAGCAATTCCGGGCCGTATTTCTGCCAGCGGCCGGATTCCTGCCACAGCTCGGCAGGTTGAATGGCGGGCATCAGCAGTTCCAGCGCGCCAATCCGCTCCATTTCCTCGCGAACGACCGCTTCCACTTTGCGCAAGACACGCAGCCCAAGCGGGCTCCAGGTGTATAAACCCGAGGACAGTCGTCGGATCATGCCGGCACGCAGCATCAATTGATGGCTGACGATCTCGGCTTCGGTCGGGGTTTCTTTCAGGGTGTTTAGCGGGAATTGCGAACTGCGCATGTGGGCTTGGTCTCAAAAGGTTCTGGGGCGTGCCGCTTGCGCCTATCGGGTGCGAGAGACTACGGCGTTATGTCGGTTGTAAACGCAGTATTTTGACATGATTTGGCGAATATTGCCGAGCGTGTTCGCGTGCGGATCACGCCCGTCAGGTGGCTAATAGGCCCAAGCCGGTGCGCACCTGGTATTACTGGACACAGGCCTTATTGGCTACATCCTGCGCTTGTTTCAGGCGGCTGGCGATTTCTTCTGAAGTCAATGGGCGGTACTTGCCATCGGCGTCCTGAGTCATCAGTTGATTTTGCCCGTCCTGCAGCATCTTGATCTGGGCTTTGGCCGTTTCGCAGGCTTTGGCCGCTTCCTTTTTATTTATTGCCAAAACGGGTTGGTCTGGTGCCAAGGGTTTCTTGGTTTCGTCTTGTGATTTTTCTGCAGGCGCGGCCATGCTTTCTTCATTACTGCCCGGAGTGGCGTAATCCGGGTTGACGACCTGGGCTTCGCCTTGTTTCGGTGGGAGTTGGCTGAAATGCGTTTCGCCGTTTTTGTCGACCCATTTATATATCTGGGTAGAGCCATCAGCCAGACTGGCGGCGGAAAACATGACTGTCGCCGCGGCTGTTAATGCAATCAATGCTATTTTCCTTGAGCCTCGCATAATATCGCGTCCCTTTGATGTTGTGAGAGGGGTAGCATAACGTTTTGAACCAATTGTTCAACTGCTCCGAGGATTGATGGAACTGTCGGATGAATCATCGAAAAGACGGGTTTGTGCTTTTTCGTCTGCTGCCTTGGGTGTGTCGATGAACAATATGCAGAAAAATGCTTAGTTTCGCGCAGTAATGTCGCAAATGATAAATGGGCTTGATACACTATCTGGATTCACAACACGAAGGTGAGTTTTCTTCATGGCAGATCGACGTCTTAAGGTGTTCAACACCGTCGCCCGCTTGTTGAGTTTTACCAAGGCGGCAGAAGCCTTGCACATGACTCAGCCGGCCGTCACGTTCCAGGTTCGTCAGTTGGAGGAGCATTTTGATACCCGCCTGTTTGATCGAACACATAACCGCGTCACGCTGACGGATGTCGGCCATGTGGTGTACGAAATATCCGAACGCATGTTCGAGCTGTACGACGAGATGGATCGCCGTGTCAAAGAGATGACGGGTGAGGTTGGCGGCTCACTTAATATCGGTGCGAGCATGACGATTGCAGAGAACATGCTGCCGGCCCTGTTGGGCAAATTCCGCCTCAAACATCGAGACCTCGCCGTGCGCTTGAAAGTGGGTAACACCGAATCGGTTGTTTCCATGGTTGAGCACAATGTGGTCGATCTTGCGATTGTGGAAGGTACGGTGGGGAACAAGAATCTGCTGGTGGAAACCTGCCGCCGTGATGAACTGGTCGTCATTCTTCCGCCTGACCATAAATTGGCCGATCTGGAGTCGGTATCTCTCGAACAGCTCATGTCGTATGACTTCATCTGCCGTGAAGAAGGCTCTGGTACGCGGGAAATGGTACTCAATTATCTGGTTGAGCATGGTTATTCAGATGGTTGGGATGTCTGTATGGAGCTTGGTAGCCCGGAAGCAATCAAGGGCGCAGTTCAGGCGGGTATGGGTTTGTCGATCATGTCTTCATCCGGCATTACCAAAGAACTCAAGCTGGGGCTGCTCAAGGCCGTGCCGCTGAATCCGCGTCTGTACCGTGATTTTTCTTTTGTCCGGCAGCGGCACAAGTTCCGTCTGCCGGCAATGGAGGATTTGCTGGAATTCTCGCGGGATTACTGCAGTAACAGCTCGCCGATGCAGGATCTGGAAAGCATTCAGACGAATACCGCAAGTTGACCTGATTGTTCTTGGACGCTGAGTGGCTGGTCGAACGGTAATCCCTCTTCCGCGTTGATCAACAGTAAAAAACCACCTTGATACGGTGGTTTTTTTGTATCTGGGGTTAAAACAGCAGGCAATAAAAAAACCCCGGAGCTATCCGGGGTTTTTGCACTAGCCGGTGGAGACCACCAGCTGAGTCGGATCAGAAGCCGCCGTGTGCGCCCGCTTCCATCATCTTGTACATTGAATCACGTACGTGCTGCGCGTTGGATTTGAACGGCTCAGGCATGTTCTTGCCGCCGTGGACGAACATGTCCATATTCAGGCCATACAGCCAGTAACGGCCTTCTTTGTCTTCGACTACAGCGATACGGCAAGGCAGGTAGGCTGAAAAATAAGGGCTGAAATCAACAGCCTGACGTGCAATTGAAGGGCTGCAGTATTGATAAATCATCAGGTAACGTTGCTTTTTGCCTGTTTCCAGTTCCAACTGCTTGGACAGTGGCATTTCACCTACGTTTTTCAGGCCGGTGCCCACTGATGCCGATTCGATACTGTTTTTGATATCTTCAGGGCTCAAACCTTTATCGACTTCCATGCGCCATACGGTGGCCGCGCCCAAGTCGCCGCCGCTGCTGACAAAGCGGTCATACATGCCGCTGTAGATATCCATCGCTTGCGGATCGAGCTTGTCTTTGATCGACAAAAAGCCACAGCCCGAAAGAGAAATGATCGCCACACCCAGTACAGATGCTTTCAAGAGATTACGCATTGACTCACCCCGTTTGTTTGTTTCTATCTATGTAGCCTGTTCATTGTTACTGCATTAGTAAACGCTGACAAACTGATTTAGTTCATCAAGAATAAACACGGTTAATATAGTGAACTGCTAATAAACCCAGTTCAGCACTGGGATTCTACACTTTTATGAAATCTGAAGGGGTTGGTTTTTAGATCCCCCTGTTCGAGGATAAATCCACTAGAATCGAACCCATCGATACATTCACGCGAAGGCCATATGCAAACCCAGTTGATCGTTAATCTGTTCGGTCCGATGGGTGCGGCCCATCTGGCCGATCTTCTGGCCTTGATTCAACAGCAGCAGTGTCGCGCCCTTGATAGCCACATGTTGTCGTTTGAACAGCGTATGGCGTTGGCTCTGCGCATTTCTGGTAACTGGGATCGGGTCACACGAGTTGAGTCGGCCCTGCGTGAGTTCGCGCAGCGACTCGGTGTCGATATTCAGGTTCAACATGAACAAACCGTTGCCGAGCGCGAGCCGGTTCTGCCTTACGTGGTTGATGCGATCGGTCTGGCATCTTGTGATATTGCCGCCGTTATCACTCGATTCTTTGCTCAGCAGGGCGTGAGTGTCCGGGAATTGTCCACGCGGGCCTATCGTCCGGCCCGCAGTAGCGAGCGGTTGATTCAGATGCGTGTGCAGATCGATATCCCTGCACGGTGTCATCTGGGGCAATTCAAGTCGGATTTTTTTGATCTCTGCGATAACCTGAACCTGGACGCGGCCATCGAGCCGGAACGTGGGTTTTAGCGCGCTTTAATTTGGATAGCAGGAGGAACAAATGGCGGAATTGATTAGGGGATCGGCGGCGCCTTCATTTACAGGCACCACGACCGAAGGCGATCAAATCAGTGAAACAACCTATTCGGGCAAGTGGTTGGTGCTTTATTTTTATCCTCGCGACAATACACCGGGTTGTACGACCGAAGCGCAGGATTTTCAGCGGTTGCTGCCGGCATTCGATGAAGTCAATGCCGTTGTCGTCGGCGTGTCGAATGATGATCAGGCGAGTCATGCTCGATTCTGTGCAAAGCAGGGGCTGACATTCCCGTTGATTGCCGATACGGAGCAAACGGTCTCACGGGTGTTTGACGTGATTCGTGAAAAGAAAATGTATGGCAAGACCTTTGAAGGTATTGAACGCAGTACTTTTTTGATCTCCCCGGATGGACATATTCATGCCGTATGGCGCAAAGTGAAGGTGCCCGGCCATGCCGAGGCGGTACTGGCAACCATCCGGGAAGCCCGGTGAGTTGGTAATCCATGGATTCTATTTTCGTAAGCAGCCTGGGAGGCCGAGTATTCGATGATTAATCACACGCGCCAGAGAAAGTGCCTGTTTGTACTGGATACCAATGTGCTGATGCACGATCCGACGTCGATTTTCCGCTTCATGGAACATGACATCTATCTGCCGATGATGGTGATCGAAGAGCTGGATAATGGCAAAAAGGGCACCAGCGAAACCGCGCGCAATGTGCGTCAGGTCAGTCGTTTTCTGGACGATTTGTTGCAGGATGCGGATCTGGCAAATATCAATCAGGGGTTGCCGATTCAAAGCCCCTTGCTGTCGAAAAACAACGAGCGGTCCTCGGAAGCCGGGCGCCTGTTCCTGCAAACCGATAATGAGTCGATTGAGCTGCCCGCAAACATGCCCGGTGGCCGCCCGGACAATCAAATTCTGGGCGTCACGTTGGCCTTGCGCCATCGGATCACCGATCGGGATGTCATCCTGGTGTCCAAAGACATCAACCTGCGGATCAAGGCGACCGCCTTGGGCCTCAAGGCCGAGGATTACCATAACGATCAGGTACTGGATGACGTATCGCTGCTGCATAGCGGGATCGTGCAGTTAACCGATGATTTCTGGGATAACCACGGCAAGGCGCTGGAATCCTGGCAGGAAGAAGGGCGGGCATTCTATCGGGTGCATGGCCCGCAGACGTCCGAGTGGTATGTGAATCTGTGCGTGTTCATCGAGGGTGCAACGCCTTTTTCCGGCATTGTGCGCGAGATTGACGCAGATGGATCGGCCGTGGTCGAGAGTGCGATTAATTTTCAGCACGAACGGCAATCGGTCTGGGGCATCACGGCACGCAATCGCGAGCAGAGTTTTGCCCTGAATCATCTGATGGACCCCGAAGTGGATTTCGTCACCTTGCTGGGTCAGGCGGGTACCGGTAAAACCTTGTTGACTCTGGCAGCCGCGCTGGCGCTCACATTGGAAAAGAACCGGTACAGTGAGATCATCATGACGCGGGTCACGATTCCGGTGGGTGAAGACATCGGTTTTCTCCCGGGCACCGAAGAGGAAAAAATGACGCCGTGGATGGGTGCATTGATGGATAACCTCGAGGTGCTCTCCAAAACCGATTCCGGTAGTGATGGCGGTGGTTGGGAGCGGGCAGCGACGAATGACCTGCTGCGTTCACGAATCAAGATCCGCTCACTCAATTTCATGCGCGGGCGCACCTTTCAGAACAAGTTCGTCATTATCGACGAAGCGCAGAACCTCACCGCCAAGCAGATGCGTACCTTGATCACGCGGGCGGGCCCGGGCACGAAAATGGTCTGTCTGGGCAACGTGGCGCAAATCGATACGCCGTATCTGACCGAAACCTCGTCCGGCTTGACCTTTGTGGTTGATCGCTTCAAAGGCTGGCCGCACGGCGCCCACATCACGCTGGCGCGCGGCGAGCGGTCACGTTTGGCCGAACATGCGGCGGAAGTGCTGTAAGTCAGATTTCTGACACAGTTTGCACAAGAAAAAGCCCCGTCGAGGATTCGGCGGGGCTTTTTGCTGGGCAAGTTTGAACTGGGGGCGGTTGAATACCTTCCGGTTGATCAGCCGAGTTCTTTTCTCAATTTACGGGCCACCGCAACCATGGCTTCCAGAGAAGGAATCACTTCCGCCCAGGTGCGGGTTTTCAGGCCACAATCGGGGTTGATCCATAAACGTTCGGCCGGAATTTTTTCCAGCGCGAGTCGAACGCGCGGTTCGATCTCTTCCACGGTCGGAATCTGCGGCGCATGAATATCGTAGATGCCGGGCCCGATGGCGTTGGGGTAGTGGAAGTCTGAAAAGGCATCCAGCAGTTTCATGTTCGAACGCGTGGTTTCGATGGTGATGACATCGGCATCCAGCGCAGCGATCGATTCGATGATGTCATTGAATTCGCTGTAACACATGTGGGTGTGGATCTGGACGTCTTTCGGCGCATCGGCCACGGCGTGCTTGAAGGACCGCACGGCCCAGGCGAGGTAGGCGCTCCAATCTTTTTTACGCAGCGGCAAGCCTTCGCGGAACGCGGGTTCATCGACCTGAATCATGCCGATGCCGGCAGCGGCGAGATCGTTTATCTCCTGTCGTAACGCCTCGGCAATCTGGTAGCACACGGCCTCGCGGGAAAGATCATCGCGCACGAACGACCAGAACAGAATCGTTACCGGGCCGGTCAGCATGCCCTTGACCGGGCGCTGGCTCAGCGATTGTGCATAGCGTGCCCACGCTACCGTCATCGGGCGACTGCGGTACACATCGCCCCAGATAATGGGCGGTTTGACGCAACGCGAACCGTAGGACTGCACCCAGCCTTCCTGGGTGAAGGCAAAGCCATCAAGCTGCTCGCCGAAGTATTCGACCATGTCGTTGCGCTCGGCTTCGCCATGCACCAGCACATCCAGACCAATCTTTTCCTGAACCTCGATCACATGGCGGATTTCAGCCTTCATGCTGGACTCGTATTGTTCCTCGGAAAGTTCCCGGTTCTTGAAGGCCTTGCGTGCCGCTCGGATTTCATGCGTCTGCGGGAAAGAACCGATCGTCGTGGTCGGCAGCAGCGGCAGGTTGAAACGTGCCTGCTGTGCCGCTGCACGCGCTGCGAACGCTTCACTGCGGTTAGGCTCGGTTGCGGCAATCGCCTCTGTCTTGGCCCGTACGGTGGATGAATTGCGACCCGGCTGGCGGTCGAGTTCGGCGCGGGCCGAAGCCGCCTGATTGAGTTCCAGGGCGATGCTGTCCCAACCGTCGCTCAGTCCTCTGGCCAGCAGATTCAGTTCGGTGAGTTTTTGGCGGGCATAGCTTAAGTTATTGCGCAGAAACTCCGGGAGTTTTGTCTCGAAGGTGGCGTCCAGCGGAAGATGCAGCAAGGAGCAGGACGGGGCAAGCCACAGGCGTTCCTTCAGACGGGCATACACGGGCGCCAATCGCTGCAACATAGGCGCCAGATCGGCGCGCCAGATCGAGCGCCCATCGAGAATGCCGACGGAAAGCACTTTGTAATCCGGCAGGCGGTCGGCCACGGCAATCAGATCGCGCGTCATCGTCGCGTCAATGTGCAGGCCATCCACCGGAAGATTGGCGGCGAGCGCCACATTGCCGTTCAAATCGCCGAAATAGGTGGTCAGCAGGAGCTTGATTCCGGGTACTTTCAGTCGGTGGTAGGTCGGTTCGAAGGCTTGCAGCCAGTCAGCAGGCAAGTCAAGCGTCAAAATGGGCTCGTCGATCTGCACCCAGGCAACACCGAGGGCTTTGAGCTCGTTCAACAACAACTGATACCCGGCGGCCAGCGCTTCGGCCTTGGCGAGCCTGCCGGCTTCATCCAGACCACGGCTCAGATAGAGGAAGGTCAGCGGACCGACCAGAACGGGCTTGGCCGCCGGATTCGCCGCCAACGCCTCGCGCACGAGATCAAGATAGCGTGCGGCATCCAGCGTGATGGGTTGATCCGCCTCCAGTTCCGGCACGAGGTAGTGATAGTTGCTGTTGAACCATTTTTTCATCGCCAGCGGGGCGATGTTCTGCCCAGCGACATTTTTGCCGCGCCCGAGTGTAAACAGGTTATCCAGCGTGTTGGCCGTGTTGCCGAAGCGGTGTGGCACTTGCCCGAACAACAGGGCGGTGTCGGCCATGTGGTCGTAAAACGAAAAGTCGCCGACGGGCGGATGGGTGATACCAGCCTCTTTGTGGGCGTGAAATGTTTGCTCGCGCACGCTTTTTGCGGTCGCTTGCAGCGCTTGGGCAGATGATTCGCCCCGCCAGTGCGATTCCAGTGCCCACTTGAGCGCGCGGCGTTCGCCAATGCGGGGAAAACCCAAGGTATGTGTGGTTATGTTTGATGAATTACTCATGTCATTAATTCCGTAAAGTGGCGTGTATGATTAACAACGTTCACGATACGCGAACTAAACATGATTTTGGTTGATGATATTTGTATGAAATGATGAGCCAACAGCATGAAGTTGGCATGCCAATCGAACAGATTGTTTGTTCTTGGGCAATCGGGAAAATTATGGAGTGTACGCAGTGGGTTGGTTGATAACGAAGTATCTGGTCACGGCCGGAGTGATCATCCTTGTATCCGAGATGGCCAAACGCAGTGACAAGCTCGGAGGCTTGCTCGGCGCGTTACCGCTGGTGACCATCATGGCCTTGATCTGGCTGCATGTCGGGCAGCAGTCCGAAGAAAAAATCGCCAATCACGCCTGGTACACCTTCTGGTATGTGCTGCCGACCTTGCCAATGTTCCTGGTTTTTCCAGCCCTGTTGCAGCGCATCGGTTTCTGGCCGACGCTCATTGTCTGCATTGTTCTGACCATGGTGATTTTCTGGATGTTCGCGCTCGTTATGCGGCGTTTCGGGGTGGACCTGCTTTGACATAGTTAGGTCGTTATCGCGCCAACAAAACTTCGTACTCCGGAAAAGACAAAGCCTTCAGGTTGTCGGTGGCTTTTCGGCTGAGGATGATCTCGGCATCCACAGAAAACCATCATCACAACGCGATCCCGACCCATGCATACCGCTGGTGCAGCGGGCGCCACTCTTATGAAAACAGTCCGGGGCACCTCGAAAAACCTACTGCGCGCGCCGATTGCTGCGTTGGGCGGTGCTCGCTCCCTCGCCTATCTATTTGATATGTCTCGGTCACTGCGCTCCGGCCGCCTTGCACTCGGGCCGCTCGTGACGGTTTTTCGAGGTGCCCTCCGGTATATTTATCAACTCAACTGCGTCACCTGCGCTTGAGTTGTCTGGCCAAAGGTGAGGCAGAGAACCGCCTATTGGAGGTTTAGTGCACAGCGCAGTACAAGTACTGTGCCCCTTTAAGGACCTGTTGCCATCAGGCGCGTGGGTGATATGTTAAATTCAGGAAGGCGCACCGGCGATGCTGATGGATCATGTTACGCTTTGTTGATTAACGGCCAGAGCTGAACGACTGGATGGCAAAATTCTTATATTTAATAACATTTTTCATATCGTAATTAACAGAATTCCAATCCGATGCGCTGATATCGCCTGAATTATTTTTTGTTAAAGTTTTAAGATAATTAACAGCTTGACTAAATCTATTGCCTTCGACGGTAAAGGCAATAAAGTCTTGGCATTTGTTGTACTTATGATCCACTTTAATGGCCCATTCGCAGTCTCGTCCTTTTTGTGAAGCTACCGAAATAATTGCAGCTGCCTTAGAAAAATTCCCGTAGTCCGAAGAATCTGAAAAATCAACCGGGCCACTGTATCTCTTTAAGTAATCGTCATCATCTTGAGTACCAATTTGCCTAACTGATGGCATTTCTGACTTGACCGATCCAGTAATGTTTTGCTGTTCTACACCGCCACACGGCAATTGGCTGAATGTGATTTGTCCGTTGGCGTCTTTGCATTTGTAAATATCAGCATGGGCAGCTGCGATACCAATCAGGAAAATAAACACTGATTTATAGAGCATTGTATTACTCCTGTTTTATGGAGGTGGAATGAATCTAGTCAGCCCAAGATGCGGGCTCTTTGGCTCAAGTCGATCTGTCCGATGTGTGCAATTAAGTCTTACCTTTATTGAACGCAATCATACGTCTTTTCTAAATTGATCATTCATTGATCTGTGTTGCCCGTCTTTATCGAGGTGTTTGATATTATGCTTCACATATGGGGTGATATGTCAAACACCCATGCGCAAATAACTGTTGTTCAATCCATGCAGCTGACGGCTGCGATGCGCGTGTACCCTGTGATAATCGGGTACCGATCGAATCACTGAAATCCGATTCAGGGATGATTCGGGGGAGCCAGCGAGCCGGATGATTCCTCGTCTTGGCGCACTTGTTTTTCCGATGTCACCTGAACCACAAACGACACGATTTTTTGCAATATGGGCGATTGCGACGACAGCACATTTGAAACCACCCCGATCAGCATGGGATGGCTTAAATCATCCACCATGAATTTCTCGACCGGCCCACCGTTCTCCTTGATTTTGGCATACAGATTACGGGTGTTTTTCGGGTAGACGATCGTGTCGGCACGGCTCTCGATCAACAGCATGGGCGGGTTGGTGCCATCGGCCCAATGAATGGGCTGGGTGACGGGGTATTGGCTGGGCGGGCCGAAAATGGCTTTGAGGTCGGGCTCGACCAAGGGCAGGAAATCATACGGGCCGCCCAGGCCGATCATGCCGCGAATCCACTGGCGAGAACCTCCCACGGCTTTTAAGTAGGCAGGATTCAAGGCCAGCATCGCCGCATTGTAGGCGCCGGCGGAATGCCCCATCAGCACGACTTTGTTGGTACTGCCGCCGTACTGGCTGATGTGTTCGTGGGTCCACGCCACGGCCTTGGCCGAGTCGTTCACAAAGGCCGGGAAGGTGACATCGGGATACAGTCGATAGTTGGGGATGACCACGACAAAGCCTTTGCTGGCAAGCTCTGCGCCCACGAAACGATACATCGATTTATCGCCGTCCTCCCACCGACCGCCCCAGAAAAAGACGATCACCGGTGCGGCATGCGCATTCGCTGGTTGGTACACATCCAGCTTTAATTCATGCTGGCGATCAAACACAATCGAGCGGGTCACTTGAACGCCATCCCGGGGCGATAAGGTGTTCAGTATGGTCACCCCGGAGCAACCCTGCAGACCAAATGAGATCAATAGAAAAATAAGTACAGACCACCAGGGTTTTTTCATCAAAACAATCCACAACAATAAAGCGAACGCAATAAGAGACGGGTATTGACGCTTTTGTGTACGAAGGACGGCGCCCTTTGGATGCAGACACACCCGGTTAACAGCTTAGTCCATCGATCGTGTGGTGGTTATTTTGCGGGATTGACCGGGTTCGGCACGCGCATGGCCGCGCGGCCACTGCTGGTGGAGAAGTTGTTGACGATGCGGCAGAACAGCTCGGCGGTTTGCTCGGCATCGTAGAGCGCGCCGTGGGCCTGTTGGCTGTCCCATTCCAGGCCGATGGCCTCCAGCGCCTTGGCGAGCACGGTTTCACCGACGGCCAGTGCCGATAGGGTCACGGTGTCGAAGGTCGAGAAGGGGTGGAATGGATTCTTTTTATTTCCCGTGCGTTCACAGGCGGCGTTGATGACTGCGAGGTCGAATGCCGCATTGTGGCCGACCAGCACCGCCCGCCGTGCGCCGTTGAGTTTGACGCGCTGACGAATCGGCTGGAAAAATTCTTTGAGCGCTTCGGCCTCACTCACCGCGCCGCGAAACGGATGATCGATATCGATGCCGTTAATTTTCATCGACGTGGGGTTGAGGTTGGCCCCCGCAAACGGTTGCACATGAATCTGGATGCGATCGACGGGAATGATCTTGCCGTTGGCATCGACATCCAGCAGCACGGCGGCCAGTTCGAGCAGGGCATCGGTTTGTGGATTCAAACCACCGGTTTCGACATCAACCACCACCGGCATAAAGCCGCGAAAGCGCCGTGCGATGTTCCAGTCGTTTTTTTTGGATGTGGTGAGTGCCGTGGCAATCTCGGTGAAGTCGGGCGTGTCCTGTTGCACAGGGTTCGGGCCACTCAAGCTTTGATTACTCAAGAGCAGGCCACCCGCTCGCGCCAGGATTGCACGGTGTTGTGCATCAGCATGGCGATGGTCATTGGGCCGACACCACCGGGCACCGGCGTGATCCACGCAGCGCGTTCGGCGGCAGCGGCAAAATCGACATCACCGCACAGGCTGCCGTCTTTTTGTCGGTGAATGCCGACATCGACGACGATCGCGCCGGGCTTGATCCAGTCGCCACGCACCAACCCGGGCTTGCCTGCCGCGACGACGAGCAGATCGGCCCGGCGTACATGCGCCTCAAGATCACGGGTGAAGCGGTGGGTCACGGTGACGGTCGCGCCTGCCAGCAGCAATTCGAGCGCCATGGGGCGGCCCACGATATTCGATGCGCCCACGACGACCGCTTCCATGCCATATAAATCCAGCTTTGCTGTTTCGAGCAGCTTCATCACACCAAAGGGCGTGCAGGGGCGCAGCGCCGGTTGGCGAATCGCGAGTTTGCCGATGTTCTCCGGGTGAAAGCCGTCCACATCCTTGCTGGGATGAATGCGCTCGATAATTTCTGCAGCACTCAGATGGGCGGGCAGGGGGAGCTGAACCAGAATGCCATCAATGACCGGGTCGGCGTTGTACTGATCGACCAGTGCGTTCAGTTCGGCCTGGGAAATATCCGCCGCAAGATCCTTGGAAACGGAATACATGCCGATCTTTTCGCAGGTTTTGCGCTTGTTCGCCACATAGACGCTGGAGGCCGGGTCATCGCCCACCTGAATCACGGCAAGCCCCGGCGGACGAATACCCTTGGATGCCGCGGCGGTGATTTCTTCTGCGAATGCGGTTTGCAGCGAGGCCGATAATGCTCGACCATCCAGTATGTGTGCCGTCATGTGGTTTGTGCCTTATGGGTTGGCCGGATGCAATGGAAAATGGGGGGTGAATTGTCGCATGAAGCCTGTCATGTGCTCAATGAATCGAAGGCAGTGAATCAGTGTTTGGCTAAGGAAGCTCTGATTGAATCGAAAATACTGGGCGGCTGACGTTCAACGCGATTTTTTTCGCTTGAGGAGCCGGTTTTGGCTGAAAATCTCCCCAAATTTCAGCATTTCGACGGTTTTTGGGCAGATTTTCCCTGTGTTCATGCCGCCAGTCTCCCGCGCAGCAAGTAAAGATTTGCCAGTACCATCAGGCTCA
>NZ_JAQTTX010000069.1 GCF_028710545.1 Halothiobacillus sp.
GAGTTGCAGGAATTCATCGGTGTGCCGCTGCGCTTGCAGGCCGATGTTCACTATTTACCGGAGCAGTACGACATCGTTCTTATGTGAATGCTTCGCTTATGGCCCCGGTTAACCGGAGTGGCACGTGGCGCTGATATACTGTTCCCAAGGTAATTTCACCTAAGGTAATCTGCCGCAGTGACGCATATTCATCTGCCCCACGTCGTCCATCTCTCTTCCCGGCCTCTGCGCCGCTTGATGCGGTTTTTGCTGGCTTCTGTGGCCGTGATTCTGGTTTTGTTCGCCCTTGCGTTCAGCGCGTTGCGCGTTGCCTTGCCGCATATGACCAATTATCGGGAAGAAGTGCAGACTGTGCTGTCCAAGGCCTGGGGTGCGCCGGTGCAGTTTGGTTCGATCGATGTGGCGTTCGTCAGTTATCGCCCGCAGCTGGTGCTGACGGATCTTCGCCTGGGAAAGAATGGCCCGGCCATCTCGCGTCTTGGCGTATCGCTCGCGCCTTGGCGCAGTTTGGTTGCCCGGCATTGGGTAGCCGGGAAGATCGTGATCGACAAACCGCACCTGGCATTCATTCAGCAAGCCGATGGAAAATGGACACTCTCAGGCGCGCCGCAAACATCGCCGCAAAATGAACCGGAAAAGACAGCGAATTCATGGTCGGACTGGTTGTCCAGATTGCCGGACTTGGGCGATGTATCCATTCATGATGCCGTGGTTGAGTGGATTCGACCGGCGACATCCGATCTTCCCGAATCCCGTCAGACCATTAACCTGAACGCGACGGCGCGGCTGGCGTCGCATGGCTGGTCGCTTTCCGGGGAGCTGTTCGCACCCGGATTCGGCACCACGCCCGTTCGTTTGAGGGCGGATGGACATTTGGGCGATGAGCCAAACGCCGAAGTGTATCTGGGAACCCGTAACTGGAACCTGCCCGCCATGCAGCTGGCCGTTCGCGACTTTACTCATGGACCGGTGCGCGCTGAGCTCGGGGGCTGTGCCGAACAGGTCGAAGACCTGGATTGTTCGGCGGGGATGCCACTCATCGATCAAGGGCAACTGACCGGCGAGTTGTGGTTGCGCTTTGCCGGAACGAGTCTGCGCTCGGTTTCGGCCGATTTTGATATTTCCAACCTCAAGGTCAGCCGGATGGCGAAGATTGCGGGTGTCGGTGCGCTGGCTGCGACTCAGTCCCAGGCGGATTTGAATCGGATTGGCGGGCGGCTGATCTGGCAGAAAACTGCGGACGGTTGGCGCATGGATGCCGATGATGTCCACGTAGTGACCGCGGACGATACTTACTGGCCCGTTCATTCAATTCACCTGATCCACGCCGGAAACCGGACCGATTACGCTTCGAGTTATGTCGACCTGCATCAGCTTGCCGTCTGGTTGGCGACCGCACCTTTGCCCAAGTCATTTCTGGAATTGTTGGGGCAGAATGCGCTGCGGGGCGATGCCCGGGATATCCGTCTTCATCTGGTCGGCAATACGCTTGTGGCGGGCTATCTTGAATTGCAGCATTTCGGCAACGTGCCGGGGCGGCGCTTGTGGCCGGTCATCGGACAGTCCGATGGACTCGGCGGTCTGAACCTCAAGCTCTACAAACAGCCATCCGGCTGGCTGGCGCGTTTTGATCAGTCGAATCTGGTGCTCGCCGTGCCGGGCATGTTCCGTGAACCGATGACCATCGATGCCCTGAAAGGTGATGTGTATCTGCACGATGCCGATTCAGGGCGGCTTATGATCTACAGCCCGGGCTTGCGCATCAAGAATGCCGATCTGTTCACGGATACAAGCTTCCGCTATCAGGCCGCAGACAAGGATCATCCGGCTCAACTTGCCATCGATAGCGCATTCGGCGATATCCACGTTGCGCGCGTTCCGGCGTATTTGCCGCGGAACCTGCTGGGCAAGCATGTGCTGCACTGGCTGGATACGAATCTGGAGTTGCCCGATAAAGGGGGTGGGCAACCCGGTCGAGTGGATCGCGGGCATTTCGTATTCAATGGTGATCCGGCTCGATTCCCGTTTATCAAAGGCGGCGGGTGGTTCTCCGTGGTGTTTGATTTCAAACATCTGGATTTGCCTTTTCTACCTGATTGGCCGGCGCTCAAGGATGCCGATGGCAATATCGCATTCGTCAATCAGCAGTTCCACGCATCGATTGACCACGGAACGCTGGCCGACGTGCCGGTGGATGGCTCGCGGGTGAGTATCTTTGATCTGGACAAGGCCGCACTCGATATTGCCGTAACAGCCAAAGCGCCTTTGAGCCAGTTGATCGGGTTTGTCGGCCAAACCCCGCTATTGGGTGCCGGCAGTTTGAACGCGCTCAAGGCCACGGGACAGGCCGGGTTGGATGTCTCGGTTCGCGCGGGGTTGAAGCAAGGTGACAAGCCTGACGTAAACGGCCATTTGGTATTGAAAAACAATGGCCTGTCTCTCGATAAGACGCCGATCAAATTGAGCCAGATTTCCGGAGCCATCGATTTCCATAATACGGATTTCTCCGCCAAGAGCCTTTCTGCCCGTTTTAATGACGAACCGGCAACGATGACATTAAAGCCTGGTAAATCAGACGATTCGACCATCGTGAGCCTGCAAACGCGCCTCGATCCCCTGTTCGCATTGCGGGAGAAGCCCGTCTCGGCATTCGGGCCCCTGCTTGATCGGGTGCGCGGCAAGGCGGACACTACGATTGAGCTGAACATCCCTCATCATGGCGATAAATTTACGGTCCAGGCAAACAGTGATCTTGTCGGCGTATCGAGCCTGTTGCCGCCGCCGTTCGGCAAAGCTGCCGATGCGGTCTGGCCACTCGGAGCCGACCTCAGATTCACCGGCGGCGTTTTGCGGCAATTGGATCTTAAAGCGCAAGGCAGCGTACCGTGGCAAGCCACTCTGGGGTTTAATGATCGTGGCGCTTTGAGTGGCGGAGATGTCAGTAATCGCGCTGAAAGTGCCGACCGTTCCGTCACTGACTCTGCGATCAATCCTCCGGCGAATCTGGCCATCAATCTCAATACTCCAGTGCTTGATTGGGATGCATGGCAACCGATCCTGAGCAGTCCCGCGTTCTCCCGACCGGGAAAAGTATCTTCCAGCACGACTGTCGCGCCCTTCGACCTGAATATTCAGACCGATCGTCTCAAGGTGGCCGGTTTGCAGTTTGGCCCGACCCGGTTGAATGTCCGCTTTGCGGATGAACGGTATCTCATCAAGGCCAGCGGTGATGCCTTGGATGGTAACCTGACGTATCAACAGCCCAATGCTGCACATCCGTCCGGCCAGATAGCCATGCAGTTCAAACGGCTCCACATTGAAGATGAGTCTTCAACCAACTCGGCATCTTCCGGTCAGGTGACACCGGTAAGTTCGTGGGATCTGAAACAGATTCCCGGTGTACAGGTGATCATCGATGACCTGCGCTTCGGTAAACACCGATTGGGCAAACTTGTGCTCAATAGCGAGGCCGCCACGCCGGGGCGCGACACGCTGGAGATTCCGACCATCGACTGGCAACCGACAGCGAGTTTTCGCCTGATCGGTCAGGGTACGGTAGCCAAAGCGGGTGACAAACAGCAGACAAAATTGAACTTGTCGGCCCAGGGGTCAGATATTGGTGCTGTGTTCACGCAGGTGGCCGGCGATACTTCGCCGATCAGTAATGGGGATCTCAAACCGTCTTCATTCTCGCTATCCTGGCCCGGTTCACCGGTGGCATTTGCCCTTGAGCGGCTGAGTGGTTCCGGTGCGATTCTGATGCAGAACGGTCAACTTAACGAAGTCAATCCCGGTGCAGGGCGACTGGCCGGATTACTCAGTCTGGGGGCGATTACCCGTCGATTGCGACTTGATTTCAGCGATGTGGTCGATCAGGGTCTGCCGTTCGATTCGCTCAGCGCCGACTGGACCATTAATCAGGGATTGTTGGCGATTGATCCTCTGACACTCAAAAATGCCTCATTGCGATTGACGGCGTCGGGACAAACCCAGTTAAGCGACAACAGCCTCGACTACACCGTTAAAGTCTATGCCGATATCGGTATGCTCCTGCCCATTATCGGCACTGTGGCCGGCGGCCCGATTGTCGGTGGCGCCGTTCTGGCGATTCAGCAGGCACTCAAGACCATTGATAAAAATCCGGCACCGACGCTGGTTTACCGGGTCACCGGAACCATCGGAGATCCCGTCGTTAAAACCACCGACGCCGTTGCAGACCGCTCTACCCCATGACCACCCTTTACTGAAGGCATTCGCATGAAAAAATCAAAAATTGCCGCAATACAGCTCAATGGCAAAGCAACCTGGGCCGAAAATCAACCGGTGATCGCCCGTCTGGTGCGTGATGCGGCGGATGCCGGTGCTGAAGTGATCGTGCTACCGGAAAACCTGTATGCCATGCCGGCCGACCCTCGTGAACTATTCGCTCTGGGACTTGGCGCAGAGGGTGAAAATGCCCCATTGGACTGGTTGCAGTCGCAGGCTCGCTCCCAGGGGGTCTGGTTGGTGGCCGGTACATTGCCCATTCGAAATGATGGCAAGGGTACGGATGAAGGCAAATTATGGTCGCGCAGTTATGTGATTGATGCACAGGGTGAAATCCGGGCGAAGTACGACAAGATTCACTTGTTCGATGTCGATGTGCCACCGCGTCGGTCCGCGCAATCGGCGACCGCTGAATCCTATCGGGAGTCGGATCAATTCCTGCACGGCACCGAGTTGGTGCTGGTCGATACCCCGGCTGGACGCTTGGGTATGGCCATCTGCTTTGATTTGCGTTTTCCCGAGTTGTTTCGCCGTTTGACCGAGCAGGGCGCCGAGTGGATTTGTCTGCCTTCGGCCTTTACGGAAACCACGGGGCGGGCGCACTGGGAACCCTTGCTGCGTGCCCGTGCCATCGAAAATCAGGTATATATGGTGGCTGCCGCACAGGTCGGTGTGCATGCCAGCGGGCGCAAAACCTTCGGTCACAGCATGGTCGTCGATCCTTGGGGAACCGTGCTTGCCAATGCCAAAACCCTGGCCGACTGCTTCGTCATGGCGGAAATCGACGCCGAGGCCCAGGCGCACATCCGCCAGCAATTTCCGGTACTTGATCTGCGGCGGTTGGTTTTGTGAATTTGCTGCATGTATGAAGATGACGTACATCGCCAAGCCAAGTACTATTACCGGTTCAGGGTTGCAATGAGACACCCATTACCGATTTTGTAGCAGGCCGCAGACCATGACGCATCGTACCGATGACTTACGTATTCTCGATATCCATAATTTATTGTCGCCAGATCAGATTCGTGCGCAGTTTCCGCTGACCGAGCGCGGTAGCGAGACGGTGTACGCGACACGTCAGGCCATCAAGGCGATCCTGAACCGCGAGGATGATCGGTTGCTGGTCGTCATGGGGCCGTGCTCGATCCACGATGTTAAAGCCGCGCGCGAGTACGCCTCGCGCCTGAAAACACTTGCCGATGAAGTAAAAAACGACATCCTGCTGGTGATGCGGGTGTATTTCGAAAAACCACGGACAACCGTCGGCTGGAAGGGTTTGATCAACGATCCTAATCTCGACGGCAGTTTCGAAATCAACAAGGGGCTGGGTGTGGCGCGTCATTTGCTGGTTGATCTGGCGGATATGGGTGTGTCTGCGGCCACCGAATACCTAGATCTGATCAGCCCGCAGTATGTTTCGGATGCGGTAGCCTGGGGCGCAATCGGCGCGCGGACGACCGAATCCCAGGTGCATCGGGAACTGGCCTCCGGGCTTTCATGCCCCGTTGGCTTCAAGAACGGCACCGATGGCGGTTTGCAGGTGGCCATCGATGCGATTCGGGCGGCGGCACGTCCCCATCACTTTCTGTCGGTCACCAAGGCCGGGCACTCGGCGATTTTTTCGACTGCGGGCAACGAAGACTGCCACTTGATTTTGCGCGGTGGCAAAAAACCGAATTTTGACGCCAACAGTGTCAATGAAGCGCTTGAAAAGCTGCGAGGTGCCGAACTGCCCGAGCGGTTGATGATCGACTTTTCGCACGCCAACAGCCAGAAGCAGCACGCAAGACAGATTCAAGTGGCCGAAGAGGTCGCCACGCAGATCGCCGCAGGCAATGCCGGCATTATCGGGGCAATGATTGAAAGCCATCTCGTCGGCGGACGGCAGGATGTGCTTCCGGGGCGGCCACTCGTCTACGGGCAGAGCATCACGGATGCCTGTATCGCCTGGGAAGACAGCGTGGGCGTTATCCACCGTCTGGCCGAAGCGGTGCGGATTCGACGAGCCGGCGGCGGTGTATTGGTTGATGCTTGTGCGAGTCATGAACAGCCAGCGCATTGACTGGTACATGGATACGGTGAGCCATGAACTTCGCTCGACCAAGGCAGGATCAGAGGGATGAGCCAGAATATGGTTGAAGGAAATGCAAAGCAAAACGACGCGCTTTATTGCAACTTGAATAGATTCGCCGCCCGGCAATTCCACGTGGCGTTGCGTTGTCTCTTGCTCTGTCTGGTGATCGGGCCTTTATGGCTGATGCCCGTGACCGAAGCCGTTTCCGCAATAAAGCCCGCATCTGTCGAACAGGGCGAACCGGCGCAGACCGGTTTGACGAGCCGGATTACAGAAGTGACTGTGTTGCCTCAGGGGGCCTGGGTTACGCGCCGAATCGATGTGCCCGCCGAAAAGCTTGTCGAGCCCCTCGCTGGTTCAAAAAAAGAGCAAGTCGGCACATCAATTACCGTGCTTGATCTGCCGGGAAATATAGATCAGGAAAGCGTACAGATTTCCTCCACCGATCTGTTGCAATCCGGGCCGCTGCAATGGCAGAAACAAGCGGTGGAAACCTCGCCGGACTATGTGGCGATTGAAGCGAAAATCCATACCTTGCGCGTTCAACAGGCGGATGCGCGCGATGCACTCGAGGCCGCGCGGGTTCGCTTGAGTATTTTCCAGGCGCAGATGAGCGCACCTGCGACGGTGACGAGCAAGGCCGGGCATCAGGCAGGTGCGTTTCTTACTCAGCCGGCCGCCCGGCAGTCATTCGACAAGCTGCTGGCGGATTTGATTTCTGCGCAGCGTAAAGCAAGAAATGACCTGGATCAGGTCAATGACGCTTTGGCCAAGCAGCAGGCCCAACTGGCCGAACTTCGCAAACGGCCGGAAAAAATGAAGTTGATCCTGCCGCTTGAACGTAAAAAATCGGTGGCTGACATGATGGATTCAGGACTTCTTCCTGTCTATCTGCGCTACCGCGTCAGTGATGCGGGCTGGCAACCGGTTTATCGTGCCGATTTGATTACTACGCCGCCGACCGGTGCTCAAGCCAGGAACACGCCAGAGAAACCAGCGCTGAAGGCGGCCACTGCGAACGCGTCAGCCAACACGATTGGTGACGAGAATGCACGGCTCGACTGGTCCTTTTCCGCCAGTGTGCATCAGAACAGTGGCGAGGACTGGACGCACGTGCCGATTACCCTGTCGCTACTCGACAACCGGCGCTACTACCCGGCGCCGAAATTACCGCGCTGGACGATTGGCTTTAAGAGTGAACAGCCAGGGGTGCCTGTGCCGCAGGCTCGATCTGATCTCTCTATGAAAATGATGGCAGCCCCATCGGTGCGCCCTGTCGATGCCACAGGCTTCAATGCCGAATACAAAAGCGTGCAACCGCTCACGGTGGATAGTGGTTCGACCACCACCGTGATTCCATTGCAGCACGAGCAAGTGCCCGCAAATGCGACGGTGCTCATTGCCCCGACAATTTCACCTCTGGGTGTGCTGACAGGTACATTTATTCTGCACAATCCATTACCGCTGCCTGCCGGGCGTTGGGAATTTTTCGTCAATGGGGCGCAACTGGGATCGGCATTCCGGCAGGCCCAGGCGCCATCTGGGAAGATGAGTCTGGGATTCGGCCCTGATCGGCGTATCCAGGTCACCGTCGACCAGAAGCCGGATCAGCGAGAGGAAAACGGCATGATCGGTAAATCGACCCAGATGGTGCGCCGCACGGTGGTCGAAGTGCAAAGCCAGCACAAAGAACCGGTGGCCGTCACGGTGATCATGAATCTGCCGATCGCCGAAGACAGTGAGATCTCGGTGGAATCGCTGGCCGATACGACGCCACCGATGACCAAACAGTTCGACGGGATCGATGGCGTTTGGGCCTGGTCCAACCAGATCAAGCCGGGTCAGAAAATCACGCTGAATTTCGGCTTTCGCTTGCGCTGGCCGAGTGATAAAACCTTATCCGGCCTGTGAGCTGGTTCAGGATACGGATTGAATTGTGATATTTATTCAGGGAGTAATGCGACATGATGGAACTGGTATTGGCGGGCGGCGGGATGATGATTCCCATCATTCTGGCCTCGATTATCGCGCTGGCGATCATCTTCGAGCGGTTGTGGGCCTTGCGCTACAGCCGCCTGATGGGCGGTGACCCCGTCGGAACCGTGGAAAGCTGGATCGCAAGCAAGCAATTGACGCAGAACAAGGTTGCGGAACTTGCGCGCATGTCGCCGCTCGGTCTCGTGCTGGCCTCAGGCTTGCAGGATGTCGGGAGTGCCGAAGCCATGCGCAACCGGATCGAAGATGCCGGTCGTCATGTCGCGCATCAGATGGAGCGGTATCTCAATACGCTCGGGACGATTGCGGTCATCTCGCCCTTGCTCGGATTGCTGGGAACCGTTGTGGGGATTATTGACGTATTTCAGGCGATTACGACCAGTGGCGGCGCGGCCGGAATCAATCCCGAATTGCTGGCCGGGGGGATTTCCAAGGCACTGGTCACGACGGCGGGCGGCATCATGGTTGCCGTACCTGCCTATATCTTTCACCGCTATTTCCGTGGTCTGGTGGACGAGCGCATCATCGAAATGGAGCGTGAGGCCATTCGACTGGTCGACATGATTCATCCGACCGAATCCGGTAAGCGCTGAGGGAATCGCCATGAAATTCCGCCAAAAACCGCGAGAGGAACTGGAGCTCAATCTCATTCCATTGATTGATGTGATCTTCATGCTGCTGATTTTCTTCATGCTGACGACCACATTTATTCATGACCGGACACTGAATGTCACATTGCCGGTATCGGATCAGGGAAGCGAACAGCGCGCCCCGGTCAAGGATCACGTGATCGAAATCGCCAAGGATGGTCGAATTGCACTGGATGGACACATCCTGCCGAGCAATGACTTGTTACCTCAACTCAAGGCCATTGCCGATGACGGTCGCCCGGTCGTGGTCTGGGCAGACGCCGAAGTGATCAACCAGAAGGTCATCTCCGTGCTGGATCTGGTGCGCAGTGCGGGCATAACCAAGGTTGGCCTTGGGACAACTCCGGTCAAATGATCCATCGAGAAAGGCCCCCCGCACATAGTTGGAAGCTTTCGATAGCAGGTAAATCCCCCCTGCCCCCCTTTACAAAGGGGGGTATATCGGTGCCTCTTTTTACAACAGGGGGAACGAAGGGTATCCCCCTTTGCAAAAGGGGATAATCGGTGACTCTTTTTACAACAGGGGGAACGAAGGGTATCCCCCTTTGCAAAAGGGGATAATCGGTGACTCTTTTTACAACAGGGGAAACGAAGGGTATCCCCCTTTGCAAAAGGGGGAACAAGGGGGATTTAGAAGGGATTTGCATTTTTGCAGGCCCTTAATCAGTCACAACACCAGCCGCAAACAGAGCAGGGCATGACGACACACGATTCCACACAGTTGCACGTTTCGGGCTGGGCGACCTACCGACGTTTGTTGCGCTATACCCGCCAGTATGCTCGTGTACTGATCTTTGCAATCATCGGCATGGTGGCGGCCGGCCTGACAGAGGTGGCGTTCGCCGCCTTGATGAAGCCTCTGCTCGACGGCAGTTTCGTGAGCCGTGACCCCACCACGATTCATCTCATGCCCGCACTGTTGCTCGCCGTTTTTCTGGTGCGTGTTGTGGCCGAATTCGCTTCCGGCTATGGCATGGCCTGGGTCGGGCGATCGGTGATTCGTGACCTCAAACGCGACGTGTTCGATCAGGTGTTGCACCTGCCGGTGCGCTATTTTGACCGCGTCCCCGGCGGTGAAATTCTCACGCGGCTGAACTACCAGAGCGAACAGGTTTCCGAGGCAGCCTCCCGCGCGTTGACCACACTCATCCGCGACACGATTACTGTGTTCGGGTTGCTTGTATGGATGCTGTATCTGAGCTGGCAACTCGCCCTGTTTCTCGTGGTGCTCGCGCCCGTTCTGGTCGTGCTGGTTGGCGGAATCTCCAGAGCATTCCGCCGTCATGCCCGGCAGATTCAAAACTCCATGGGCCAAGTTTCTCATGTGGCCGAAGAGGTGGTAAGCGGTCATCGCGTCGTCAAGCTGTATGGTGGCGAAGCGTTTGAAGCGGCACGATTCGCTGCCATCAATCAAAAGAATTTCAAGGATTTCATGCGGATGCAGGCCGTCACGGCGGCTTCATCGCCGCTGACGCAGTTCATTTTGGCGATTGGCATTGCGGGTATCGTCTGGTTCGCGACGACGGGAGATCGAATGCAGACCATCAGTGTCGGTACCTTCGTATCCTTCAT
>NZ_JAQTTX010000111.1 GCF_028710545.1 Halothiobacillus sp.
GCCGCAACACTTCGTTATCGGCCTTGGCATCGTAGCGTAAACTACGACCTGCGGCCTCTGCCTCGTTTTGCGGCTTTTGGATCAGCAACTCGGCTCACGAGGGATTCAATCAGAGGTTCCCTAAATACCTTATCCCACGTCAATGGCAGAATCATTTCATGCGCTCAACGCACCGGAGCATTCGGTTGAGAGAGCCGGGCTCAGAAGAAATGTCGGGTCAGAAGGTACTGCGAGCGAGGGTACTTGATGCCATCGACATCCGCCACACCTCGGGCAGATACAGTACAGGATGGATAGAATTTGCGCTTGAGAATGTGGTCATATTTCCTCATTGACATTGTATTGAGCTGGAACATGGGCACAGAAAATGTTAAAGATGCACAACGAGTTAATGCACACGCGCTGAAACAGCACTTCGGGCATATTGATAATTCGACGTCGTATGGGGCAAGGAGTGCAGAATTTATTGACGACAGAGCGGGCCGACCGCCTTCTTTCTCACCCAACTACTCATTCGAGCACACTGGCCCCTCTTAGCGTGGCAAGGTGCTCAATTCGACTAATTGGGCATTCTCATGGCTAGTTGCTAAACTCGATCTATGGCACCTACTATTGGGCACCTCGAAAAACCGTCACGAGCATGTTCGAGTGCAAGGAGCCGCGCAGTGAGCAACGAGACATATCAAGTAGATAGGCGAGGCGCGAACGAGCACGCGACGCCGCAATCGGACAGCGCAGTAGGTTTTTCGAGGTGCCCTATTTTCCGTCAAGGAGCGTTTCGCTTTTGCTTCTTTTCACGCGAAGAACCGCGAATACACATCCATGTTACTCATACCGATGGGGAAGCCAAATTTTGGTTGGAGCCAGAAATTGAGTTGGCATTAAACCAAGGGCTTTCTCAAAAACAGGTCGGCGAGGCGTTGGATCTGGTTCACGCCCATCACGAGGAGATCATCCATGCCTGGCATAGCCACTTCGGAAATTGAAGTTTCGTTGATATCAAACAAGGGCTTCTGGCTACTTGTGGACAACGAAGAACTTTTTATCTCATATGCTGAGTTTCCGTGGTTCAAACACGCCACGGTTGAGCAAATCACCACGATTGAATTGCTGTCCCCCAATCACCTTTATTGGCCAATGCTAGATGTCGACCTTGCGGTTGAGTCTATCCGCAACCCAGCTTTGTTCCCATTGATTTCCAAGCCATCATTTCAGCGGACGCGCTGAAGCGCGCCGCTGAATTCACACGTTAGGGTCACAAGCGATGCTCGCACCCATCGTCATAGTTGAAAACGGTGATGTTTCGTTTTTTGCCGATGTTTCAATTGCGGCGCGAGCTCTTGAGCCTATCGACGTTCGCAACAATGAATACGTCGCATACGACAGTCTGGGTTACACATTGCAACTCGTGCTGGACTACCAGCGCGTAACAATCTCGGGGCGCACATCAGTGACACCAAAACCTGAAGAACTCAATTCAGTACTTCGTACCTTTTACGAGCGTGCGGTTGGTGAGCCCGTGCCATTATCAGTGGAGCCATTGCAACAGCTTCTTGAGCTTTGTATCAAAAGGTTTGGCTATGGAGCGTAACCCGGCGCTCAAACTAGCTCCCTTCGGTCGCTGGATGCTAAGCGATAAAGCCGCGCAGCGCCGGTTAGCTTTACGTTAGAGCCCTAAAACCAGGTATGGCGAAATAGCCATATATCATCTATCCTGAGCCCATGAGTGAAGCGAACTTTGAATGGGATGAGGCCAAAAACCTCGAGAACCTGGAGAAGCATGGCGTCTCTTTCTATGAGGCCCAGCATGCGTTCCTCGATCCGAACCGCCTCATAGCTGAAGATCTCGCACATAGCCAGGAGGAAAAAAGGTACTTCTGCATTGGTCGAGATGAATCGAGGGAAGGAATTCTCACCGTTCGGTTCACGTATCGATCAAATCATATCCGCATCTTCGGCGCGGGTTACTGGCGTAAGGGAAAAAAGGTTTATGAGCAAGCAAATTCAGTACACTGATGAACCGCTTGGTGAAATGAAATTGGTGCCGGATTTCCTTCCGTCGCCGAAAGATCTGGCGCTCAAAAATCAGCAAACCAAGGTAACTATTTCTCTTAGTTCGGAGAGCGTGACTTATTTTAAAGAAGCGGCAAAAAAGCATCACATGCAGTATCAAAAGATGATTCGTGAACTTTTGGATGAATACGTTGCCCAGCAAAAAAGCGCGAAAAAGTAGCCCCTGCGGCCCTAAACTCCGCAGATTTTTGCGCATGCCTTCGGCATTGTTGCATGAACGCCGCTCAGCATTTGGTGCAGGTGAACATTGGCGTGTTGGGCGTTAATTTTGCCGTGGTCATACCACGGTGATTCTCTGGCCACATGAAAGTAGCCATCTCAGTTACGTGCCCAATCTTTGAGACAGCGGGGCGTTTAGCCAAACAGCGCAATATGCCAAGCGCTTTCGAAAATGATTCGAAAATGAACAGATTCGACACTCGCTTTGCTGTTTTGCCGGATGTGGGTGTTGACCCTTTGTGCAAAAGGGCAGCTCGAATAACCCGAGATTTTCAATGAATTCAGCCACTGAATCATGCCTGTGGCCGAATCCAGCTCAAATTTCACAACAAACGACGACCTTTCCAAGCAGCATTGCCCGGTTTTTACGCCGA
>NZ_JAQTTX010000022.1 GCF_028710545.1 Halothiobacillus sp.
TTCTGGCCCCCTGCACCGCAAATCCCCGCACTGGAAGCCTTTATGGATGGTTTGCGCAAATCCGGCGATTCAGTCGGGGCCAAGGTGACTGTGGTGGCTAAAGGCTGCCCACCCGGTTGGGGCGAGCCGGTGTTCGATCGGCTCGATGCCGAACTGGCCCATGCCTTGATGAGCATCAATGCGGTCAAAGGCGTGGAAATCGGCTCTGGTTTTGATTGCGTGGCCGCGCGGGGAACCGAGTTCCGTGATGAAATCACCCCCGAAGGTTTTTTGAGCAACCACGCGGGCGGCATTCTCGGCGGCATTTCCAGCGGGCAGGACATCGTGGCCCACATCGCGCTCAAACCGACATCCAGCATCCGTTTGCCCGGCCAGAGCGTGGATGTAACCGGCGCCTCGGCGGAAGTGATCACGACCGGTCGCCACGATCCCTGTGTCGGCATTCGCGCCACACCGATTGCCGAGGCCATGATGGCACTTACTCTGCTCGATCACGCCCTGCGCCATCGCGGCCAATGCGGTGGTGTGAAGAGCAGCACGCCGGTGATTCCGGCCCAGAAGAGTTAATCTGAATCATGGCAATTCCTGATTTCCAATCCATTATGCGGCCACTCCTCGAACACTTGGCCGATGGAAAGGTGCATGGAAATCGGGAAACCAATGATTACTTGGCTCAACATTTCCAGCTCTCGGAAGATGAGTTGGCAGAAATGCTCCCAAGCGGTTTTGCCCGACTTTTTGATAATCGCATTGGTTGGGCAAAAACGCATTTAAAGGGTGCGGGTTTTATTGAGTCGCCTTCGCGGGCTAAGTACCGTATTACGCAGCGTGGTCTTGATTCACTTGCCAATACTGTGGGGCCAATAAACATCGCGCACTTGCAACAGTTTGATGAATACAATCATTTCAAGTCAGGCTCGAAGGCAGAAAAATCTGTTTCGGGTTTGACCACAGATTCGTCTGAAACGGATGAAATGACGCCTTCCGAACAAATCGAATTTGGCTATCAAAAGATCCGACAAGAAATAGAAGTGGAATTGATTTCTAAAATTAAATCCGCTTCTCCTGCCTTCTTTGAACGATTAGTAGTGGAGTTGTTGGTTTCAATGGGGTACGGCGGTTCCCTGAAAGATGCCGGCCAAACACTTGGAAAATCCGGTGATGGTGGGATAGATGGCGTTATCAAGGAGGATCGATTAGGTCTTGATGTAATTTACCTGCAAGCCAAGCGCTGGGAAGGCACGGTTGGTCGGCCAGAGATACAAAAATTTGCGGGCGCTTTACAGGGGCAAAGGGCAAAAAAAGGCATTTTTCTTACGACATCGAATTTCAGTGTTGAAGCCATTCAATATGCATCATTTATTGATACTCGAATTGTTCTCATCGATGGCAAGCAGTTAGCGGGATTGATGATTGATACCGGCGTCGGAGTCACAAAAGTGGCTACCTACGAGGTCAAGAGACTCGATTCAGACTACTTTGAAGAATGATGCGCACCGTTCTGTTCGTCTATTTCCTCGGCTTCGGGGTTTTTCTGCCGTTTTTCAGCCCGTATCTGCTGGCGCAGGGTTTTAACGCGCAACAAGTCGGGGCGTTGCTGGCGGCTGTGATGTTCGCCAAGATATTCGGGCCGCTTTTATTGGGCTGGTGGGTTGATCACAGTAATCGTCTGATGCCGGCCTTGCGCAGCACGGCACTCTTTTCGCTTATCTTGTTTAGCGCGATCATCGGATTAACGCTGATTTCAGCGCCTTTTATCTGGTGGTTGGTGGCCTTGTTGCTGTTCGGCCTGGTCTGGCAGCCGATTCTCTCGCAATTGGATGTGCTCACGCTGCGCCTCGTGGCCGACGACAGCCATGCTTATTCGGCGATTCGGGCGTGGGGGTCGATCGGATTCATTGTCGCCTCGGTGGGTCTGGGGTGGGTCCTCAATGGTTTTATCGAATACAAGACCGCATTGATTTCCGGATTCATGTGGCTTTTTCTGCTCGGGCTGCTGATCCTGCTGCTGTTGATGCCCGAACCGAAGGCGACGCAGGCCCCATCGGTGCGTTCGGCTCAATTCTGGCCGGCGTTCTGGCGCCATCTGCGCCGGCCGCCGATGCTGGGATTTCTGTCGATGCAGTTTCTGGTGAATGTGGCGCACGGTGTTTACTATGCTTTTTTCAGTATTTATCTCGATTCGAAGGGGTATTCCGCCGGGGTGATCGGCCTGCTGTGGGCATTGGGCGTGGTGGCTGAAATTGTGCTGTTTTTCGTGCTGCCGCGCTTTTTGGCTCGGTTTGCCTTAAGCACGTTGTTCCTGTTGGCCATTGGCCTGATGGCGCTGCGTTGGGTGATGATCGGCACGTTGATTGACTCGCTGTTCTGGCTATTGCTGGCCCAACTTCTGCATGCGGCGAGCTTCGGCCTGACCCATGCGGTGGGCATTACGGTGATGCATCAGCAGTTTTCCGGCCCGATGCAGGCGCGTGGACAAGCGATTTTTTCCGGCTTGAGTTATGGCGGCGGCGCGGCGGTCGGGTTATTGCTGGCGGGTTTTTTATGGGCGCATGTCGGCGCGACCGGCGCCTTTTTGTCGATGGCTTTCGTTTCCGTGCTGGCGGGGGTAATGTGGTTCACCTGTCGTCGGCTGATGGATGACGCACCGACGTTTGCAGCGGGCGAGGTACTCACGGATGGGGTGTAACCGGTTTTCGACCGGCCTTGGCCCCCGAGGATTTGTGTTGAACGTGATTACTATTGAGAGGACGGGCAATGCGTAACGACGACCTTGTGCACGCACGTCACCCCACCGAACTGATTTCCCGTTGGTACAACACCCCGATGGGCGCCCGGCTGGCAAAAGACCTTGCTGCATGTCTTGGTCGATTGGCCGACGATGCCTTCGGTTACCACGCCGTGATGGTGGGTGCCGTGCTGCCCTGTGAGCCGCGCCTGCGTATTCGGGCGCGCACGCAAGTGGCTGCGACACGTGAAGAGTTGGCCGAAACGCCCTTGATGGCCGTGCAAGCCGATTTTGATTATCTGCCGATTGAAACCGAGTCAGCTGATCTGGTGATTGCGCTGCATGTGCTGGAAAGCACACGCGAGCCGCATGAGATCATGCGCGAACTGGATCGGATCATCCGGCCGGAAGGGCGGGTGATGATTGTCGGCGTGAACCCCGTGAGTTTCTGGCATTGGCAAAAATCCTGGCTCGGCAGGGAAAAAATGATGCGGACGGGGTATCTTGCCGGGCAGCATCGCGCGGCCTGGCGCGTGGTCGACTGGTTGCGCCTGCTGGGTTACGACGTACAGAGCGTGGAACACTTAGGCGGCGTGTGCCCTACGACCCGGCCACGGTTTTATGACAAAATGACCCGGTGTCGCGCCTTGAGCGGCAAATGGTTATGGTTCATGCAGGGTTTTTACGTGATCGACGCCGTGCGCCGCGTGAGTACCCCGACCGCCATCCGGCCCGCGTTTCGTCTGCCGCGAATGATTCCGAACAAAACCCGCGCAACCGTAGCCAATCAGACAACCTGCCAAACGACGCCCCCATCCAGACAACAGCCCAGCGGGCGAACCATCAACCTGTTCAAGAAATAGTATGACCACACAATTAACAATGGCACAGGATGCCTTGCAAGATGCTGATTCACAGGCTGCCACGCAGACCGTTCATATCTGGACCGATGGTGCTTGCAAGGGTAATCCGGGGCCCGGTGGCTGGGGTGCCTTGATGCGTTATGGCAAGACAGAGCGTGAACTCTGCGGCGGCGAGGCCCATACCACCAATAACCGGATGGAATTGCTGGCCGCCATCAGCGCGCTCGAAGCGCTTAAGCGACCCTGCACCGTCCACTTGACCACCGACTCACAATACGTGCGCCAGGGCATGCTCGAATGGCTGCCCAACTGGCGCAAAAAGAACTGGCGTCGCGCGGACGGCCAGCCGGTAAAAAATGCCGATCTCTGGGCACGACTCGATGAAGCCGCCCAACGGCACAACATGCACTGGCACTGGATCAAAGGCCACGCCGGACATCCGGAAAACGAACGCGCCGACCAACTCGCCAACCTGGGCACACCGAAGGGTTAAATTCATCGGCCGACTGGTTTTAAGCCCGATTTGGTTGCCCTGCGGCTGACAAAAAACCTGAATAACCGGCGTGCCCAAGGTCCTTGTTATGTGTTTTTCATTCACAGGTTCCTTCAATTCCATCGGCTGTTTGCAAGGATTACTTATTTTGGAAATCGGTTGCGAATCACGACTTCCTGCATGCCCAGTTGACCGGGTTTCGGCCAGACATCGCGCGTTTTCTTGCCAATGGCGACCATGAATGCGATTTCGTGGTCTGCAGGCAACTGAATGATCTTGGCCACAGCTTCAAAATCGAAACCATCCATCGGGCAGCTATCGAGCCCCATCGCTCGTGCGGAAAGCATGAGGGTCTGGCCTGCGATACCGCAACTGCGCATGGCTTCATCGCGCTGGGTTTGCGGTTTGTCCCGGTAGTAGGCGTCGATGGCGGGAACCATCATCTCGCGAACGGCATCGGGTGCATTGGCCCAGACCCGGGCGGCATTCTTTTCCCAACTGTTCAGGTCGGCACACAGAATGATCAGCATGGAGGCGTCCGTTACCTGTGCCTGATCCCAGGCCACGGCACGAATGGCCTGTCGTGTCGCCGCATCATCCACCACGACAAAACGCCAGTGTTGCAGGTTGAAGGCAGTGGGTGATTGCATGGTCAGATCAAGTAGTTCGGTTTGCTCGGATTCGGATAATTTGAATTCCGGATCGAAGTATTTCACCGCACGACGGCTACGGATGGCATCAAATATATGCATAAGGACACTCCTTCAAGTGGTTGGTTGAATCGAATGCTGGGCAAACCAGGAATCGGGGATGGGCAGATGACCGGTTTTGACGAAAATCGTGCAGCCCGTGTCGGTGAACGGCGTGTGTTTGCTCCAGTGCGGACTGCGCAGCCATGAGCCCACCGGGTAGCGACCGGTTTCGTCACAGAACTCGCCTTCGAGCACGAATATCTCCTCACCACCGAAGTGGTGATGCGGTTTGAAGTGGGTATTGGGTTGCCAACGCACCAGCGCGGTGTGTTCCCCGCCGATATCGGAAAGCGGCAACACTTCCAATCCGTCCACCAGACCGGGTAGCCATCGGGCTGTCTGGCTATCCACCACAATGTGCTGGTTTGACTCGTGCGGCAAATGGTGCAGCTTCACGAAAATCGTACAGCCTTCGGGCGAGAAGGGGGCGTGGCTTGAACCGGGTGGGTTGAGCACGTAGCTGCCTTTGCCGTAGCAGCCCTGCTCATCGCAAAACGTACCGTCGAGCACCAGAAATTCCTCGCCGCCGTGATGCGTATGTACCGGAAAATGCGCGCCGGGGGCAAACTTCACCAGACTGGTGGCGCGCGTGCCGTCTCCGCCCGCGCGTTCGATCAATTTGCGCTCAACGGTCGGTTCCGGAGATGAAACCCACGGCAATGCCGCAGTATCAACCATCGCGCGTTGGGTCAGGTCGGTGTGCAGTGGTGTCAGCGGGAATTCGGGCATGCTCGAAAAACTCTCGGCGGCGTAATCTGAAAAGGAGTGTGTCGAGGAAGGATAGTTCATCAAAAGCATGTCTGTGGGAATGGATTCAGCACACCGGCATTTGGGGGCCTGAGCGCAACACGCGGTTGCTGCGAACTTACGCCATTTCAATTGTGCAAGCGATTGAAATGGCGCCCCTTCCGTGGGGCGCATGGGCATATCGAAGAGCTTTCGAGGCGCCCCACGATAAGATTAATCGTCCTGTGTTTCACCATCCTTGTGGTCGTCTTTGTGGTTTGCATCGCCGTGGTCGATGCCGTTTTCAAGGACAGCACCGGTCACCGCATCAATCCCCACTTCATGCACGCCTTGTTGGGTTTGAATGTCGAACGAATAGCGCAGGCCTGAGCCGCCCTGTTCATGCTCCAGTTCGGCGTCCTTGATCGTGCCGGTTTGCAGTTGCAATGCCTGTGCCTTGGCCTGCTCCATGGTGATTTTGGCATCCGCCTTGGCTGGGCTGTTATTGGCATAGGCCGCGGCGGTACTGGCACCGAGGGCAAGAACAGCGGCGGCGGTCAAAACGCGTGATAAACGAAGGTTGGTTTTCATTGCATAATCTCCTGCTTGGGTTGAATCTGATTCCATCGAATCAGTGGAACCAGATTATCGAAGCGACCCTACGCTGAGATTTCGGCGGGATTAACTGTTATTCATGTACTGGCAGCCTGTCGGGCTTTAGGGAAATCGGCTGCAAATACATCTGGACGGCTCATATTTCACCGCTTTTTTGAGCAATAGAACCCGCTATTGCCCTGCAAAAGCGGCAAAATCTGCCCTCGCCCAGCTTGATTTTCGCTGCGATTCCTAAAGTCCGACAGGTCTGCTAGCAGTCAGTGATTGAGCGCGTACCGTTGCCGGATCATCAATCGATAAATAACCGGCATCACCAGCAAGGCCAGGGGAATCTGCACGATCATGCCGCTGATGATGGCAATTGCCAAGGGTTGTTGCATGGCCGAGCCTTGCCCGATGCCAAGCGCCAGGGGCAGCAGGGTCAAAATAGCAGCTAGGCTGGTCATGACGGTCGGGCGCAGGCGGCGCACACCGGCTTCAATCAAACGATCGCCCCATGGGCCGCTGCGGATGCGGCCGACTTCGAAAAAGTAGAACACGGCCACTTCGGTGACGATGCCGATGATCATCGTCAGCCCCATCAGCGAGGTGATATTGAGCGTTTGGCCGGTCACCCACAGCCCGAAAAACACCCCGGCCACGGCCATGAGCGGGGCGCTGATGATCGAGAGGCTGATGGCGAAGCGTTCGTATAAAAAAAGCAAGGCCAGAAACACCAGCGCGGTGGCGGTGGCAAATACCAGCATCAGGCCATGAAAGGCGATTTGCTGCTGCTGATACAAACCAGAAAGCTCGTAATAAACGCCTTGCGGCAGGATGCCCGGTTGTGCCAGGGCTTTTTTGACATCGGCAATGGTGCCGCCGAAGCCGCGTCCGCTGATCCGCGCCGAAACAGCCACCATCGGTTTTTGGTTATAGCGGGTGATTTCCGGCGTGCCGGTTATGGACACAAAATGCCCCACATCACCCACTCGAACCGGCTGCCCCGCCGTATTGGTCAGTTCCATGTTTTCCAGGCTTTGCGGCGTGGCGCGCAAGTGCGTGGGCGTGATGACGCGCACACCGACGACTTGCTCGCCTTCGGCAAGGCGGGTGGCGACGGTTCCGCCGAGCAGAGTGCCCATCTGCTGCACGATGGCGCCCGGCGTGATGTCGGCAATAGCCGCTTTATTGCGATTGATATGAAATTCGAGTGTATCACCGGCAATCACGAGGCCGTTTTGTACTTCTTTGATGCCGTTGATGCCGCTGATGGCTTTCGCTACCTTGGGCGCAAGTGCTTGCAGTTCCTGTTGGCTTTGACCGAACAGGCGAATCACGACCGGTCGGGGCGAACCTGTCAGATCACCGATCAAATCCCCCATGGGTTGGATCAGATCCTGCACGGTGACGCCGGGCACTTGATGGGCAATTTCCGTGGCGATGCGGTCCATTACCTTTTGTTGATGCGCGGGTGATTTGAGTTCGATGAATATATCCCCTTGATTGGCCTCGGTAAGCCCGCCGCCGAGTTGAGCACCGGTACGACGGGTCAGCGTTTTTACCTCAGGCATGGCACGAATCAAGGCTTCGACCTGCATCAGCTCGCGGTTGGTTTCGGTAAGGGATTGACCGGGCCGGGTTTGATAATCCAGCACAAAACCACCCTCGTTCATTTCCGGCATAAAGCCGGTGGGGATGTGCGTGAGACTTACCCAACCGATTGCAGCCAAACCGACGATCACCGGCAAAAGCAACATCGGTGTACGCAACAGGCGGAACAACAATCGCCGATAAGTGCGCGTCATCATGCTCTCCTGCGGCATAGTCATATCAGTCGGGGGCTTGGGCTTGATGTTCAAGCGATTGAGCAAAATCGGCACCAGCAACCAGGTGAACAAGAACGACAAGATCAGGCTGGACGCCATGGTCAGGGACAAGGCTTTGAAAAACGCGCCGGTCACGCCATCGAGAAAGGCCAGCGGGGCGAAAATAATAATGGTGGCCATCGATGAGCCAACCAGCGGGCGGGTGAATTCCGACAGCGGATGCAATAAATGCGGGTGACGCAGGGTGTGTTTTGGGTGCAACAGATACTCGATCATTACGATGATGTCGTCGATCACGAGCCCCACCGCCGCAGCCATGCCACCCAAGGTCATGATATTGAAATCCAGCCCGAATAATTTAAGCAAAATCAGTGTGCTGGCCATCACGGCGGGCACCACAAGCAAGGCCACCAACGTGACGCGGCCATTTTTCAGGAATAAAAACAGAATCAATATCGCAAACAGGATACCCAGTACGATGGCATCCCGTACGGATTGCGCCGAGTCGATGATCAGGGTGCTCTGGTCGTACCATTTTTTCAGCACCACGCCGGGTGGAATCAATTTTGCGTTGTCCTGCAAACTCGCGCTCACCGCATGGGCAATCGCTACGGTGTTTCCGCCCAGTTGCTGCTTGATCATCATGAGCACGGCCGGTTTGCCATCGGCGGTGATGCGTTGGTAATTCGGCACGGTTGAATGCACGACAGTCGCGATATCTGCTACTCGGATATTGCCCGCCGCTGAATGCCTGATTACCGCCTGCCCGATCTCGGCCGCATCGCGCAAACGGCCATCGGTGAGCAACAGTTCCAACCGATTGGGGGTTTGCATATGCCCAATCGCGTGTTGTCCCTGGCCACTGTTCAGCGCCGTGACGACTTCTTGCGTGGTGATGTTCAATGCCTTTAATCGTTCAGGGTCCAGCAGCACATGGTATTCCGGCAGCGCACCGCCCTGAATCTGAACCTGCCGCACGCCCGGTATGCTGGAAAGCAGCGGGGCGAGCGTGTATTGCGCCAGTGTGCGCAGATCGGTCTGACTTTGGCTGTCGGATGTCAGACTGTAGGCAATCACCGGAAAACGGGTCGGGTTTTCCCGATGCACGCGAAAGGCCGTGCCTGCAGGCAAGCTGGGTAACACCGAATTCATCGCGGCGGCGGTTTGCAACGCAGCACGGGCCGTGTCGGTGCCCCAGGCGAAGCGCAAATCCAGATCGGCACTGCCCCGGTTGGAGTTACTGGCGACGGATTGAACACCGGGCACCGAGCGCAGGGCTTGTTCGACCGGCTTGGTGATTGTGCGCACCATTTGCGCTGCATCGCGGTTACCTGCATCGACGGCGACCACAATCCGGGGAAAACTCAAACTCGGAAACAGCGCTACCGGCAGCGTCATGGCAGTGAACGCGCCACCAGCCACCAGCACCAACAGTAAAAACAACAACGAGCGTTGGTGGCGCAATACAAAGTGGGCCACCGCAGAATAAGACCTCATGGCTGAGCCCCGGTTGACGGTTCGGCAATCAATGTCATGCCCGCCGCCACATTCGGCGCACCCGTGGCAACCACCATGTCACCCGCCTTCAAGGCGCCCGATTCGATGGGTTCGACCACGCTATTCGCTTCAACCGTCGCGAGGACTCGCACCGGCACGGACACGGCCTTGTGCGCACGATCCAGCCAAATGCGCGGTTGGCCTTTGGTATCGGTTTGAATGGCCGCATGCGGCAATATCAACCCGGTGTGGCCCGGCAGTGTGAATTGCGCCGAGACGGCCTCACCCAGTACCCAATTTGGCGTATCGGTGGATTGATTGCTTGGCAGGTGCAGATGAATCGGTTGGCGATTGCTGCCCGGCAAAACCATCGGATCAATGGCGGAGATTTGGGTTGCCTGCGGCGGTTGATTGCCAAAAATCGATTGCACCTTCACCCCATCACCGATGGTCAATTGCCGGGCCACGGCGGCGGGCACCGGGACTTTGATTTCCCATTGCCCGGCATCCACCGTGGCCAACAGGGGTTGATTGGCCGTAAATACGCCGCCCAATTGCACGGAAATGGTCTGCACCACACCCGCCCGCGACGCGGTCAAGGTGTGTTCAGGCTGCGTGGCACCGCTGGCAACCAGCGACTGCCAGTTCGCTTCGGCCAAGGCCAGGCCCTGTTCTGCCTGCGCCCAGTCCGCTTGTGTCGCCAGTTGGGATTTGAGCATGACTTTGATTTGGGCCAGATGTTTGCGGGCAAACGCCAGATTGGCTTTTGCTTGCGCCACCTGCTGGCGTGTCTGGGCGCTGGTGCGCACTGTAAGCAAGGGCGCGTTTTTGCTGACCGTCGCGCCGGGCTGGACGAACAAGCGCGAAACTTGCCCCTCGAACGCGCAGCTTGTCACCCGAACCGCCGAAGGGATGGGCGCAATCTGCCCGGTAAATCGGGGTGTGGCTTGAAGCCGACCTTCAACGAGCGGTACGAGTTGAACGCGGATTTGCACGGGTTCGGTTGGCACGGTGTCGGCCGCATGCGCGGAAGTCAGAGCCGTGAGCGCCAGCAGGCCAATGAGCGTCCAGCGCGAAGCGGTGTAATTTAATAAAGAAAACATAGTTCAGTGTTCCGTGGGTGTCGGTGAATGGTTCGCGCCCGCGTTCGATGCGGGTAGAACGGCAGGATCGATGCCCACCAGCGCGGGCAGGGCATACTCGGCGCGTTGGCGTTCTGCGGCGTTCTGCAACAAGGCCAGACGTTGATTGACGACGGTTTGACGCAAGGTATCGACGGTATTGGCATTCACCAAACCCTGTGCCATTGCTTGCTCGGCTTGCGTCATCCGCCGGCGCAGCGCCGGTAGGTTCGCTTCAATCTCCTCGCGTGCGCGTTGCAGTTCGGCTTGTTTTTGCCGTAGCGCCGCGAAGTCACTGCGGATTTGCACCAAGCGATTTTGATATTGCTCTGCCGCCAGTTTCCGGCTGGTTTTCGCGACCGAAATCGCGTGGCGATTACCATCGAACGAAGGCAACACGAGATTGACGCCAACGCCAATGGTCTGCACCTTGGAGGTATCTTGCGCGCGGGTCAGCCCCAGGCTGATCGAGGGGAATTGATCGATCAGGGCTTGGCGATACTGCGCATCCTTCTCATCGATGGCCGCTTTGAGTGCCAGCACATCGGGGCGTTGGTCAATGGATGATGCATTGATTATCTGAGGAGAAAGCGCAGGTTGTGGTGGCTCGGTCAGCCGCAGTGCAGTATCGGCGGGCAACCCCAAAAGTTGCCGCAATTGGGCGCTGTCTTTAATCCGTTGCAGATTGGCCGCGTGCGCCATTTGCTGCCACTGCGCCACATTGGCCAACAGCAAGGCTTGCGTGTCGGCAGTGATCAGCCCCGCCTTTTCTGCCGCCGCATTCGCTGTGATCCGCTGATCGACCCATTGAATTTGGGTCTGCAGCAAGCGCGTCTGTTTTTGTAAATACCAAACATTCAGATATTGCTGCTGCACGGCGGCGGCCAGTTGCCACGCCTGCCAGCGATGATTCAGAATCGCCTGGCGCAAACGGGCCTGAATGGCTTGTTTGCGCGGAGCCTGTTTCAGCCAGAAACTCAAATCCTGACTCACCGATAAGCTGAAGGCGTTAAACAGCCCTTGTTGCCAGGGATGATCCAGCGATAACCCCAGGCTCATCGGCGGCGGCACATTTGCCAAACCGGCCTGTTGGCGCGCCAGTGCCAGTTGGGTGTTACTTTCGATCAGCTGTGGATTGTGACTTAACGCAAAAAGCGTGGCGCTATCGAGTGTCCAGGCCTGCTTGGGCGGCGTGGGTGAGATGGGCATTCCTGCCGTATCTGGCAGCGGCTGATACTGGGCGCAGCCAACCAATGCGGCAAGCAAAATCAGCAAGGTGCCCGCTCGCGCTGCGGCAAGCCAACGATGCGTTGTCTGATTCGGCAATTGTGATTCTAAAAACATAAATCCCTTCTCACTTTTAGGCACGGGGATGAGCCTTAATGACCACATCATAATGGCTTACGCCTTTGGAGCGAATGAACGCCACATGACCAAAATTTCATCTTTCAGGTCACATGGCTGTTTTAGAATAAGCGCATGAAACTACTACTGGTTGAAGATGATGTGCAGGCGGCGGCCTACCTCGCCAAGGGGCTTGAGGAAAGCGGACACTCGGTGGATCGGGCGGAAAACGGCACCGATGGCCTGCATCTGGCCATGACGGGCGAATACGATGCCTTGATCGTCGATCGCATGTTGCCGGGCTTGGATGGCCTATCACTGATCGCCGCCTACCGCGCGGCGGGCAGGGCAACGCCAGTACTTATCTTGTCTGCGCGCGGGGAAGTCGATGACCGCGTGACCGGGCTCAAGGCCGGTGGCGATGATTACCTCACCAAACCCTACGCGTTCTCCGAATTGCTGGCCCGGATCGAGGCACTCACCCGACGGATGCAAACGCGCGATTCGAGCGATACGCTGGCGGTGGCCGATCTCGTCCTTGATCGGGTGCGGCATAAGGTCACGCGTCGCGATCAACCGATCCTGTTGCAGCCGCGTGAATTTCGACTGCTGGATTACTTGATGCGCCACGCCGGACAGGTCGTCACGCGAACCATGCTGCTCGAACAGGTCTGGGGCTACCATTTCGACCCGCAAACCAATGTGATCGATGTGCATATTTCAAGGCTGCGCAGCAAAATTGATCGGGATTTCGATACGCCGCTGTTGCACACCGTGCGCGGTGCGGGTTATGTGCTCAGCGATGCGCCTGTCTGAACTTATCCGCCAGCCCGGCATGATCTGGCGGCGGTTTCGGCGCCTGTTGCGCACCAGCGTCTTCCGGCTGGCTTTGTTATTCGCCATTGCGTTCAGCGTGGTGGTCGGCGTATCTCTGGCCGGGGTGTACTGGCTGTCCACTCAATATATCGTCGGGCAAATCGATGTGAATTTGCAGGACGAACTGACCCAGTTACGCGGCGATATCGGTGAGGGTAATAGTAAGGACAGCAGTGAGGGCCTGATCGGGCAAATTCGGGAGCGGGTCTCGCAAAACGATAAAAGCAGCCGCCTATATCTCTTGGTTGATGCCAATCGGCATATTCTGGCGGGCAACCTTTTGGGGTGGCCCAAGGATTTGACCTGTGGCGAGCCGGCTGAATTCAGCGACCAAAGCGACATCGTGCCGAAAAACCGACAGGCGGAAGATTCGGACATCCGCGTGCGCGCCCTGAGTACGCAGCTCCCAGATGGGCGCTGTCTCTTGGTTGGACAAGCGATGATCGAAGAGGAAGGATTCACCGACCACACCGGTTATCTTTTGACCTGGGCCTTGGGCATCATCACCTTGTTTTCCTTGGCTGGCGGCGGCTGGATGGGGCTTGCCGTGTTGCGCCGCATCGACACCATCACCCATACCGCAACGCAGATCATGGCCGGGGAATTTTCCCGTCGCATTCCCGATGAAGGCAAAGGCGATGAGTTCTCGGATCTTTCCGCCCGGCTCAATCAAATGCTCGATCGCATCGACGAACTCATGGCCGGGATGCGGAGTGTCACCGACAACATTGCCCATGATTTACGCAGTCCGCTCACCCGGTTGCGCAACCGACTGGAAATATCCTTAACCCATGATCGCCCCGCCGATGAGTACCGCGAGGTGATGCAGCAAACCATGGACGACGCCGATCAACTCCTCGCACTGTTCAATACCCTGATCGCCATCGCCCAGGCGGAAGCCGGTGTGCGACGGGAAGTATTTACGACGGTAGATTTCAGCAGCCTTCTGCTCGATTTGGTTGATTTTTACCAGTTGGCGGCGGAGGATCGAGGCATTCATCTCAGCGCACAGATTCAACCGGGCATTACCCGCCTGGCCAGCCAAGGGCTGCTGACCCAAATCGTGGTCAATTTGCTGGAAAACGCCCTCAATCACATCCCCGCTGGATCAAAAGTAGCCGTTACACTCGCCCAGCAGGATAAAACCATCACACTCACCATCGCAGATAACGGGCCGGGTATCCCCAACCCTGCCGACCGTTTGCGCGTGCTGGAACGGTTTGTCCGGCTGGATACGGCGCGCAGCTCGCCCGGCAGTGGGTTAGGGCTTGCCTTGGTGCGCGCGGCCATGCACGAACACGGCGGTACCGTCGAACTGCAAGATAATCATCCGGGCCTGAAGGTCGTGCTGACTTTCCCTTGCCAGACGGAATTGTAGGAAATCCCCAGCAGATTCTTCCGGTACCTTCCGGCTGCTATTCCATTCCGATCGCTTGCGCGATTGATTTGGATACCGTATCCCTGTGGTGGCCTCAAGTAAGCGTTATCGGTTCCGATATCGGATTACCAAGTCTTCATGTTCCGGTCACCTTGTGGATAAGTGCCCCTTGTTAAGGTGATCCTGTATCAACGAAGTCGTTGATCACCACCTGAAACCAATGAGGTACGTATCATGAAATCACGTTATATCATCGCAACCATCACCGGCGTCAGCCTTTCGCTGATGGGCATTGTCGGCGCGCAGGCCTATAGCGGAGAAAACCTCGCCAAGCACGCAAAGATCACCATGACTGAAGCCCAGGGCATCGCCCTGAAAGCACGCCCGGGGACAATCGCTGACGAGGAGCTGGAAAAAGAGAAGGGCGGTAGCGGGTTGCGGTATTCTTTCGATATCAAAGGGACAGACAAGGTTGTCTATGAAGTTGGCGTCGATGCCCAGACAGGTTCTGTGCTCGAAAACGACAAGGAAAGTTCGCATCCCGATTAACATTCGGACCGTGTCTTGAGTTAAAAATGATCCGGCTCTCAACAGAAGCTCTGTTGCGGCCGGATTTTTTTCTGATCTGCTTCGGTAAGCCTGAGCGTAATCGAAGCACAATATGACTTTCTTCACCGTAGATTAGATTCTTCCACCACTACGTCGATATAAGCCGTAGGAATACTGGAAATTAATGTGTTAGATCAGTGGTTGCAATCCTTGATGCCTTTTATCCAGCACTTGAGTGGCTGGATTTACTGGATCGCCTTTTTGGCAGCGCTCGTCGAAACGGTGCTGGTTGTCGGGTTGTTTCTGCCCGGATCTACCTTGCTGTTGTTGTTGGGGGCTTTGTCCGCAGGCAGCGGAGGCCCGAGTTTCCTCTGGCTGTTTATTTTCGCCGTGGCCGGTGCGACGCTGGGCGATAACGTCAATTACACGCTCGGTCGACGCTATGGGCGTCGCTGGACAGAAAACGGGCTTTGGTTGCTTCGCCGCGAGCACATCGAGAAGGCGCACGAATTTTTTTCAAAGCATGGTGGGAAAAGTGTCTTTTTCGCACGATTCATTCCCAGTCTGAAAGAGGTTGCGCCCTTTGTGGCGGGCACCGTCGGCATGTCGCGTGGCTGGTTTTTTATCTGGAATCTGCTCGGCGCCCTGGGTTGGGGGCTGCAGTGGGTTGGCGCGGGCTACGTGTTCGCGCGTTCCCTGACGCTGGCGCAGCAATGGATGTCACGGGCCGGATTGGGCGCGGCGTTACTTGCGATTTTGGTTCTACTTTTTTGGTATCTGCGGCGCTGGATGCTACGCAATGGCCCGGCCTGGTGGGCTGCCGTCGTTTCTGTATCACATGCACTGGCAAAGACCCTACGCGAGAACCCGGAATTAGTAGCCAGGGTGCGGGCGCATCCGCGTCTGTTCGGGTTTCTTGGAGCACGCCTGAACCGTCAACAGTTCACCGGTCTTCCACTTACCCTGTTCGGCGTGGCATTCCTCTATCTTTTGCTGCTGTTCGGTGGCCTTGTCGAAGATCTGATCGTGTCCGACCCAATTGTCGCCCTGGATCACAGCGTGGCCGAGGTCATGGTCGCGCTACGCACCCCCGCGTGGGAGACGGCTGCGATGTGGGTGAGCAATATCGGGGTTTGGCAGGTCGTCGTGGCCATTCTTCTGGTTTCGAGCATTTGGCTGTGGTTGTCGCGGCGACGATTTTACCTACTGCCGCTTTTGATCTCGGTGAGTGGCAGCACCTTGTTTGCCTTTGCTGGCAAATGGGCACTTCATCGCCCTCGCCCACTTGAAGCCGCCGTGCATGAGGCGAGTTACGCCTTCCCGAGTGGGCACGCTCTGATTTCGATCAGTTTGTTCGGCTTTCTGGCCTATATCTGGCTTCGGGAGATATCGAGCTGGCCCATGAGGGTCAATATTTTTTTCGCCTGGCTGCTCCTGGCCTTGGCGATTGGGCTGAGTCGTATCGTTCTTGGCGTGCATTTCCCAAGCGATGTGCTGGGGGGCTACTTGCTTGGCGGGCTTTGGTTGCTGGTGGCCATTGTTTGGGCTGAATGGACACGAACTCGCATCGAGCAGTCGCAAACACGTAGCATGCCGTTCGCGTTGCCTTTGGCGTTGGTATTCGTGGGTGCGGTGTATTCAGGGGTGTTGCTGGCGCCTGCCCGAACCCCACCCGTTCCGATTCCGGAAGCATCCATATCGCAGTTATTGCCCCAACAGGCGGAAAGCTTTCTTGAGACTCATCTGCCGCATTATGTTCGCGGTACGCTGGGAGCACGGGTGCAGCCACTGTCCGTCGCGTTGCTTGTCGGGGATGAGGCAGGGCTGCGCGATGCGTTGCACACCGACGGATGGACGCAGGCAAGTCCGATCGGCGCATCGGCATTATTAAAACTGGCTCGCGAAGGGCTCGACGATCTGCAGGCACCATCTGTTCCTCTTTTCTGGAACAACGAGTTGTATACGCTTGCTTACAACAGACATATACAGACGTCAAAACAGACTGAGATGCTGTCACTGCTACTTTGGAAGACGTCCTATCGAAATGCGGCGGGGGAGACATTGTGGGTGGGCATCGTCCGTGCCTATTGGGGGATGCACTGGTATCCGGCCCGGCGGCTGTCACCTGATCTTGATGCTGCCCGTGAACAAGCCCTGATGGACTTTCAGATGCAAGGATGTCTGGTTTCGACCAAACGTCTGCCGTGGGTTGCACCTCAAATCGGGCAAACCTTCACCGAAGATGAGTTTTTTACCCGAGGCGATCTGGTTTTTTCACGTTTCGACTCTCGTTGTCGGTAAGTCGTGCGTGCACGAGGGCAAAATATCCGAAACGCGCCCACCGCGTACTGCATATGTCTGTTGCATAATGATCCTCCACACTATTCGGACGAGGATTTGCCAGTGAATAAAGTAGAGTTGATCAATGCCATATTCGAACGAATGGATGTGGTTTGGGGCGAGGAAGGATTCGATGGCGAAGCTCAGGAATATGATTGGCTGCTGGCCAATTACGGCATCACCGACGAAGAGGACGTGATGTGGATGTTGATTCTGCAGCACGGTATGGACGATCTCGAGTCCGAAGATCGTGATGACGAAGAGCTGATGACATTTCTTGAGAATGAGCAGGCAGTTGTCGAATTTTTGGAGGCTTTTCTGCAGAAATATCAGAGTGCCGACACGGTTTATCCTCGGTAATTCCGGATATAGTTGAAACAGGATGTATCGCGAAGCCTGGTCGGCAGAGTTACAGCATGATGCATGGCTTGAGTATTGCTGGTGGGGAATGCATGGACTGGCGGCCGTAGCGGCAGGGCTGTGCGGTGTCGCTGCGCATTTGCCGCTGCTTGTATCGCTTGGTCTGGCTTTGGTGTCAGGGCTTTTGTTGTACCGTTTGGCCAGGTGGAAGCCTTTTGCCTTTTTCGGGAGGGGGCATTTGGCGTTGAGCGGGCAGAGCGCTCGTTGGCTTGATGGAACGGGCCGACTGCTGGAGGGTGATGTCACCTGGTTGTGGACGGGGCCCCAGCTTGTTGGTCTGGTGCTGAAACACCACGAAGGATATTTCCCGATATGGATAACCCGTCGCCGCATAGGGGATACGGCTTGGTGGCAGTTGCAACGCTGGTTGCGTTTTGAGCAGGTTCGTTCGGGATCGGGCTGAGTCTATTCAGAAGGCGCCCGTTCCGCTGCCAGCGCAAGGAGCTTGTGATGACACCGGTCGACTTGACGAGCCAAGGCCGTTAAGTCTCCTGTGTTTATGATCCATTCGTTCACGACGGCGTCACGTTCACGATCCGAGCTTTGTGCCGCGATCATCTGGTCGGCCAATGCCGGGTCGATGCCCGGACGTTCGAGCAAACGGGCTTTTTGAATCGATGGTGTGGCCCGCACACCCAAGACGTAGTCCAACCACTGATAGTGGGGTCGAACCTTGGGGTCGGCCAACAGGGGAACGACAACCAGAACATAAGGCGCTTGCGTGGCCGATTGCTCTGCACGCTCTTTGGCCAGTCGGCGGATTTGCGGATGCAAAATGGTTTCAAGAACAGCGCGAGCGGATGGATCAGAAAAGATTTTCTCCCGCATTGCCTTTCGATTGAGATGGCCGTCCTCGTTGAGGATTTGTGGGCCAAAGTGGCGGTATAGCTCATCGAGGCAGGGTTGACCGGGTTCAACCAGCTCCCGGCTGATGAGGTCGGTATCAATGACCGGAATATTCCGGGAAGACAGAAACCGGGCCACGGTTGATTTGCCGCAGGCAATGCCGCCGGTTAATCCCACAAACAAGGCCATGAAACGCAGTACCTATTAATTCCCGTCTTGCAGCCTGTCGACTAGTACGTACCGGGCATGCCAAAAACCATTTGGAACAGTGTGTCGCCAAAATAGTAAGCAAGCAAACCGGCGCCTGCCAAGTACGGGCCAAAGGGAATGGGTATCCGCTTGTCGTGCTTGAGGAACAGAATCATGCCGATGCCGACAACGGCGCCCACGCCAGCAGAAAGCAGAAGGACCATCGGCAGTTGTTGCCAGCCTAACCATGCACCGAGCGCGGCGAGTAGCTTGAAATCACCATAGCCCATGCCTTCGCGTCCGGTGATTAGCTTGAATAGCCAGTAAATGCTCCAAAGCGCGAGGTAGCCGGCCATCGCACCGAGTACTGCGTTCTCCAGTGTCACTGTCGTGCCAAACCCGGTCAAGGCCAGTAGTATGCCCAGCCACATCAGAGGCAGGGTCAGGTTATCCGGTAGCAGGGTTGTTTTCAGGTCGATAATGGCAGCGGCAAGCAAAATCCAACTGAAAAACCAAACCGCAACCGCCGTCTCAGATACGCCGAAATACCACGCGGCCAAGAGGGTAAGCAGGCCACTTGTCAGTTCGATCAGCGGATATTGGATACTGATTCCATGCTGGCAATGCGCGCACTTGCCGCGCAGCCACAGCCAACTGATGATCGGGATGTTCTGCCATGCCTTGATTGGCGCATGGCAGTGAGGACAAGCCGAGCGTGGCGTGATCAGGTTGTAGACTTCCGGGTTCGAAGACGGGGCAATTTCGAGCAGTTCCTGGCAGTCGCGCCGCCAACCTTGCTCCAACATGACTGGTAGGCGGTATATAACGACATTGAGGAAGCTGCCGACCAGCAGGCCAAGTATTAAAGCAACAGACAACCACAGGATCGGTGACTCATTAAATAAACCGACCCATGTGCTGATCATTATCGTGCCTTTCCAGAAGTGGTGTTGAGTGATTTAAACCACAGAACCCAGTTTGAAGATCGGCAGATACATGGCAATAACCAGACCACCGACAACCACGCCGAGGAATGCCATGATCATGGGTTCAAGCAGGCTGGACATGGCGTCGACCATATTGTCGACTTCTTCCTCATACATGTCGGCAACCTTGCCGAGCATGGTATCCAAAGCACCGGTTTCTTCGCCAATGGCGACCATCTGCACGACCATCACCGGGAACAGCTTGGATTGCTGCATCGCCACTTTGAGCGGTGAACCGGCCGCAATGATGTCGCGCATGTTCATGACCGCGTCCTTGAAGATGGCATTGCCGGTCGATCCCGCTGTCGGTTCCATGGCTTCAACCAATGGTACACCGGCAGAGAACATCGTGCCCAGAGTACGCGCAAAACGCGCGATGGCTGCCTTTTCGGTTAATGGGCCAAAAATCGGGACTTTTAAAATCAGCGTGTCAAGGAAATGGTTGAAGCGATCCGAGCGACGTTTGACGTAAACGAACAGGAAGATGGCTACAGCAATACTGCCGAAAATCCATATCCAGTGTTTCTGAAAAGCCTCTGAAAGACCAATGACGAATAGGGTGAAGGCCGGCAAACTGGCACCAAACCCATCGAATAGTTCCTTGAACTGTGGGATTACGAATATCAGCAGAATCGCCGTTACGATAAAGGCAACTACCACCACGGCAATGGGATAAAACAATGCTTTCTTGATTTTACCTTTCAGGCTTTCGCTTTTCTCTTTGTAGACCGCGATGCGGTCAAGAACGAGCTCCAGTGAGCCTGAATCTTCACCCGCGCGGACCAAGTTTACGAACAGTTCATCGAAATATTTGCGATGTTTGTCCATGGCATCGGCCAGTGTCAAACCGCTTTCCACGTCATTTTTAACGGTGGAAATCAATTCCTTCATGGCTACTTTTTCAGCACTTTGGGCCATGATGTCCAATGCCTGCACGATGGGCAGGCCGGCAGTCATCATCGTGGCGAGCTGACGTGCCAAAACCGCGATGTCTTTGGCATTGATTGATGCTGTGTTGCTGAAAAGAGGTTTGGGCTTTTTCTTGACTTTGACTATCGTTAGGCCAAGTCGCCTAACTTCAGCGCGCACAACCATCTCGTTGTAGGCGGTCATCTCACCCTTGACGATCTTGCCATCTTTGTTTTTTGCATCGTAAACAAAGGTGATTTTATCGTCTTTTGGTTTCTTTTTTGCTGTCGCTGCAATGGCCATGGTGCTCTCCCTTAATCCTTGGTCACCCGATTGAGTTCTTCGAGGCTGGTTACACCGGCTTTCACTTTACGTATGCCGGATTGCCGTAAGTCATTAATCCCTTCTTTCGCCGCCTGCTCTGCCAGTTCCATTGAATTGCCGCCTCGCATGATGATTCGTCCCATTTCTTCAGAGACAGGCATTACCTGGTAAATACCGACGCGACCCTTGTATCCGTTGGTGCACTGATCGCAACCGACTGCTTTGAAAATCTTGAGGCCCGCCTGAACATCGGCGGGGTTGAAGCCTTCACGCACGAGTTCTTCATCCGGCACATGATCCACCTTTTTACAGTTGTTGCATAACCGTCGTGCGAGTCGCTGAGCAATGATCAGGTTTACCGATGAAGCGATGTTGTAACCGGGTACACCCATGTTCAACAAGCGGGTAAGCGTTTGGGGCGCGTCGTTTGTATGCAGCGTGGACAACACCAAGTGGCCTGTTTGTGCCGCTTTGATGGCGATTTCGGCTGTTTCCAGATCCCGGATCTCGCCGACCATGATGACATCGGGATCCTGACGCAGAAAGGCGCGCAGTGCACTGGCGAATGTGAGACCGACGCGGGCGTTGACGTTGACCTGATTGATTCCGGGTACCACGATCTCGGCAGGATCTTCCGCCGTTGAAATATTCCGATCCATGGTGTTGAGGATATTAAGACCTGTGTACAGCGACACGGTCTTACCCGAACCGGTAGGGCCGGTAACCAGAATCATGCCATAGGGGCGCTCCAGCGCTTTCATGTAGAGTTGTTTCTGGTCTTCTTCATAGCCGAGCGAATCGATACCGAGTTGCGCGCTGGTGGGGTCGAGAATACGCAGAACAATCTTTTCGCCGAACAGGGTCGGCAACGAGTTGACCCGGAAATCGATCGAGCGACCGGCGGAAAGCTTGAGCTTGATCCGACCATCCTGCGGCACGCGTCGTTCGGAAATATCCATGCGACTCATGACCTTGACGCGGGAAATGATACGATCGGCCAGCTGACGCGGGGGCGGGGGAATTTCAGTCAGTATGCCATCGATACGGACTCGAATTCGGAATACCTTTTCATAAGGTTCTATGTGGATGTCCGAAGCCTTGCGACGGATGGCATCGGTAAGCACCTTGGTTACAAACTTGACGACGATGTCGTCCTGAAGGGAGTCTTCACCCGTGTTGTCACCACCGGCAATATCGCCTTCATCGATCTGGATATTGGCCAGATCATCATCAAGATTGGCGAGGTTGGCCATGGCATTACTGCTGGCTTCTTCCAGAAGACGGGTGATTTTCTGGAATTCCGCTACAACTACGTCGATCGTCAGGTTGGTGGTGAATCGATAGTTCTCAAGAATGCCGAGATCCGATGGATCGGCCATGGCGACCGTCAAACGACGTCCGCGCTTGCGCAGGGGAAGGGCATTGCCTTGTTCAAGCAGCTTTGCGGGAACGATGGATGTGGGCAAATCGGTGGTGTCGAACGCATCCAGATCGATCTGAGGTAGACCGAAGTTTTTTGATGCCGCTTGGGCAATCCTGGCAGAGGAAACACCGTTATTGATCAGCGTCTGAATAATGGGTTCCTTGCTCGCGCGCGATTTCTCCAGAATCTCGGCCGCTCGTTGCGGTTCGATAACTGAGGTCTTTACGAGGGCAGCCAGAAGGCCGGTGATAGCAGGAGGAGTCATAACGTGGTGTAACCGATAATTCCGTTTAAGGGCAAGCGAGCCATACTATATTCAAAATCAAGCCGTGGGCACACTATTTTGTGACCGTGTAGCGCTGATTTTCGCCAGTTGGGCCTTGAGCTCATTGTTTTCCTCTTGCAGCCGAACCAGCTCAGAGACGTCGTGTTGGATTCCTATGAAGTAAGTTAACTGATCTTTATCGTTGAATATCGGTGTAATGGAGAGTTCATTCCAAAACAACGTGCCATCTTTGCGGTAATTGCGCACCACGACACGGGTCGGGCGGCCTTCCTTGATGGCTGATTTTATTTCCGAAAGGGACGCCTGATCGCGATCATCCCCCTGCAGAAACCGGCAGTCCTGATACAGGATTTCGTCCCGAAGATAGCCCGTGAGATGTTCAAAGGCGGCATTGGCGTAAATAAGAATGTTATCGCCACCTTCCTGTTCCGCGATAACGATTCCATCGTTTGACGCCTCCACTGCTTTTTGAAGTAACTCTGAATCCAGCATGACCTGAGGCCACCTCTCGCGTGAACATTTGACTTAATCACCCTTGATGATAACAGGCACTAAGCAATCTGTTCCAGAAGATACCGCTGGCAGCGGGTAAGGCCACCTTGGCATACGCCATTGGGCGTGATGGATAATGCCTGTTCATCTGAGATGATCTGACACCAATGCAGCCGGGTTGAGCCTGAAAGCAGGTCGCCCGGGCAGTCCGGTTGGGGTTCGGAGGGTTCGAGTAGCCGAATCCAATGCTGCGCCTGCCATCGATTAACCAATCGGGCGCGCTGGGGTTCCGATAACGTGGCCGTGATCAGTTGCACGGTACATTTTCCGGCAAGCGCCATGATCAACTGGCATTCGTTTGAGTAAAGCGGTCGATGATCTGTTGTGGTGTCTATCAAAACCAGTGGATGCGAAACTGCAGGTTTCTTGGCCTGTTGCAGCAGCCACCATTCGAGGCGTTGACGGACATGGTGACCGAACCAGTGCAAGCCCAGATCACGATCCGGCCAGGATTCGCGTTGTTCGAGTTGTCGATAGGCTTCAATGAGGATCGAGCGCATCACCTGGTCAGGGGGCAGCCACATCATGGCCTGTTGCTCGATGCGCCTCAGAGCCAGCGGATCCATATGAATGATGGCTTGTTTCAGGCTTTCGATCAGTCCTTTTCCCTGTGCCGATGGCGCTGTCAGGAGCTCTGAATTGAGTTCGGGCGCAGCCAGTGGCAAGTGATCGGCTGGAACTTGATGGTTTGCGGTCGAGCGAGATTCTCGCGCCAGTATCTGGGCAATTTGTGTGAAACCGACACCTTGTGCGGATAATGCCAGGATGCGCTGAATCTCCTGAATATCGGCCGCGCTGTAAAGACGATGGCCCGTTGCTGTTCGGGTCGGGCGAATGAGGTTGTAGCGACGCTCCCATGCACGCAGGGTGATCGGGTTCACCCCCGTGATGTTGGACACGGCGCGAATAGGGAACAAGCCATCCTCGCAGGCCGGTTCGCATGTTTCCGGGCAGGATTCGCCGCGAACAGTGGTTGTTGTGCCACCGGCTGAATGCTCGAATGCCGGTTGTTGTGGATCGGGATTGCTCATGTCATACCTGTCATGGCTTTTATGTATAAGTTTTGCATCGAAAAATTGTAGCAGAATTTCCGTGTTCCGCTTTATTACAGATAAATCATGTGTTGGGTACTTTGAAAAACCGTTACGGGCTGACGCCAGCTCCGCGTTAGCGGCCCGAGTGCAAGGCGGCCGGAGCGCAGCGACCGAGACATATCAGATAGATAGGCGGGCTTGCGCCAGCTACGCGTTAGGGAGCGAGCACCGCCCAACGCCGCAATCGGGTCGCGGGCTGTCGCCAGCTCTGCGTTCAGTAGGTTTTTCGAAGTGCCCTGTTCTGAGTTCTGCAACGGGCGTTCGATGTGTCGAATTTGGTGGTCGATTCAGGACGAGCAGTTTATGACATATACAGTCTGCTTGACCTTATTGCCTCTGCGGGCTATTTTTGCCCCATGGTGATGAATTTTTCCTCTTCTGCAAGCGCCTCAATTTCTCGCGGTTTTCCGGCGGGAAGTTTTGGCGCGTCTGGCGCTCTGCTGTTCAAGCTAGCGGACCTGCGACTGCCGTTCGGCAGTAAATAACGCTCTTAGCCAGACGTGGCCAAACGTGCCCTAACCCATAAATTCAAGTCATCAGAACGTGCAGACGTTCACGATAGAGGCGCAGTAGAATCATGAATCAGCCGAAAGAAAATACCCCTGTGGCAAACAAACCGAATTCCTCCTTGATTATTTTCGATACGACCTTGCGTGATGGGGAACAAAGCCCCGGTGCCGCAATGACCCGTGAAGACAAACTCCGTATCGCGCGGCAACTGGAGCGTCTGGGTGTCGATGTGATCGAAGCCGGCTTTGCCGCCGCAAGTGAAGGTGATTTTGCGGCTATCCGCGCGATCGCAGAAACCATCGAAAACTCAACCGTATGTTCTCTTGCCCGTGCCAACGAGCGGGATGTGCGTCGCGCCGGTGAGGCCATTGCCCCTGCGGCCCGCAAGCGTATCCATACCTTCATTGCGACCAGCCCCATCCACATGGAGAAGAAGCTGCGCATGACGCCGGATGAAGTCGTCGAGCATGCGGTAAAAGCGGTCAAGCTGGCCCGCACGTACACCGACGATGTGGAATTTTCCGCTGAGGATGCGGTTCGTTCCGAGATCGATTTTCTGGTGCGTATCTTTGAAGCGGCTATCGAAGCCGGTGCCACCACCTTGAACGTACCGGATACCGTGGGTTACTCCACACCCGGCGAATGGGGCGCACGCATGGCTGAGTTGATTCGCCGTACGCGCGGGTCGGATCGCGTGATCTGGTCCACGCATTGTCATAATGATCTCGGCATGGCGGTTGCCAACTCGCTCTCCGCCGTATTGGCTGGCGCGCGTCAGGTTGAATGCACCATCAATGGCTTGGGCGAGCGGGCGGGTAATGCCGCACTTGAAGAAGTGGTGATGGCCGTCCGCACACGCCAGGATGTGTTCGGTCTCGACACTCGGATTGATGCCACCCAGATTGTGCCGATTTCCAAACTGGTCTCCACCATCACGGGTTATCCAGTGCAACCGAACAAGGCCATTGTGGGCGCGAACGCTTTTGCCCATGAATCCGGTATCCATCAGGACGGCGTACTCAAGCATCGTGAAACCTATGAAATCATGCGTGCAGAAGACGTGGGTTGGACGACCAACAAACTGTCCTTGGGCAAGTTGTCCGGTCGCAACGCCTTCCGCAGTCGCTTGACCGAGCTCGGTATCGATCTGGCCAGCGAAGAAGCATTGAACGATGCCTTCCGGCGATTCAAGGATCTGGCCGACAAGAAGCGTGAAATTTTCGACGAGGATATTCAGGCACTTGTTTCCGAAGTGCACGAAGATCAGGTCGAGCAACTCAAGCTTGTTTCGCTGAAAGTCTGTTCGGAAACCGGCGAAGTGCCAACGGCCACCTTGGTGATTTCCGTGGCGGGCGAAGAGAAATCGGCTACGGCACAGGGTGCCGGACCAGTCGATGCGGCATTCGTGTGCATCGAGAACATGATGCAATCGGGTGCGAATCTGCAACTGTATTCCGTCAACAACATCACCAGCGGTACCGATGCACAGGGCGAGGTAAATGTGCGTCTTGAACGCGCAGGCCGTATCGTGACAGGGCAGGGCGCCGATACCGACATCGTCGTTGCATCTGCCAAGGCCTATCTCAATGCGCTTGACCGCCTGCAAAAGCCCGCAGAGCGCGCCCACCCTCAAATGGGCGACGTGTGAACGTTTTGTCCCGGCAGCGCGTGAATGGATAGCATCCCGGCACTTCACTGGTTGGGTATCGAGCAGTGGGTGTTGCGAGCGCCATGGCCGGGTCATTCGTCCGAGCCGGTTATTTCATTAGAAACTGATGCTGCTTCATTCGATGCCCCAGCCGCGGAACAGCGCATTCCTCTGGCGGATTCACCGAAAGTTGCAGAAGTTTCCGGGGCCGAACCGGTGCCGGTTGCGGGTTTGTGCTTCATTGCCGCAAACGGTGCCGAATTCTCAAAACTGGTTTCGGCCATCTCGCGTTGTCTTCCCTCGGGGAAGACGGCGATACATCAATCTGCATCGGAAGAACAGCCACCCTCGGTTCATTGCAACGGGCTGACCTGGTCGCTTGCAGAGCTCAGGCGGAGCGGACAGGCCAAGCGTGCTCTGTGGCGTTTGCTGGTAGGTTCGAACGCATGAATGGGCAAATCGATCAGAGTCCTGTAGTTTCACCTGTGCCCCCTCCCATTGCACACATACTCTCCCTGGATGAAGAAGATTTGCCCGCCGTGCAACGGATTGAGCAGGCGGCGCATATCTTTCCGTGGTCCGAGCGCGTTTTCAAGGACTGCATTCGATCGGGTTATTACCTTGATGGCGCGTATGATGGGTCAACATTACTTGGTTTCAGTGTGGTGATGCCCATTCTCAATGAATGGCATCTGTTGAATCTGTGCGTCGACCCGAAAAGGCAGCGCCGAGGCATTGGTCGATTGCTGTTGGAATACATGATCGAACAAGCGAAAAAAGCCGAGGTGGATAGCCTCTGGCTTGAGGTTCGAGAGGGGAACGCAGCAGCGAGGCAGTTGTACTCCGCCCACGGATTCGAGCAGGTCGGTCTCAGAAAAGCCTATTACCCGGCCAAAGACGGGCGCGAGGATGCACTTGTGCTGACGCGGACACTGGATTAGCCCCCATTTTTTCCCACGGATTTTCGGCGCTACATCTTTCATCAGCCGCTTCATGGTGATGTCATCTCATCGCCTCTGCGTGGACTCAGGGGTTACAACAGCAGGAGTCGTCATGCGAATCATTTTTGGAATATTGAGCCTGTATTTTTTATTGGCTGCGCCCGTGCAGGCGGCGGGGCAAGCCATGCTGCAGACCGAGCAAAATGGTCGAGTCGAGCAAACAACACTGGTCTGGCTGAATGACCGCGCCCTGCGCATGGACCTGACCCATCCACCCGCGGAAATTCTGCTGCATCAGGGGTCACTGTATGCGATCTCTCAGATCGGCGGCCTGTCGGTCGTCGCCTCGGTTGCGAGTGCTGACCAACTCGCCCAGGCCTTGGGGCAGGGGGCTGGCGTTCTTGACCAGATCAATCATGAAATGGCCAGTTCGGTCAGCCGTTTCGAGGCCACCGGGCATCAGGAAACCATCGCCGGTATTCGAGGCGAGCAATATCGGGTGGTATGGGTCGATCAGCAGGGAAAGTCACATACTGATGTCGCTGTGCTATCCCATGCGCCGGTAGTGGTTGAGTTGACACGAGCTTTGCAAAATATGGCCGTGGCTGCGAACAAGGGGCGCGATGCCCGAATGATCGAATTTCTGCGCAAGGGATGGGGTGTGTTGCGCTACGGTCAGGCTTATCGGCTTGAATCCATCAGCGAGAAATCTCCGGAACCAAGCCTGCTTGCATTGCCCACGCAATCGATCGATGTTCAGGGTATTCTGCAGGGATTGAGTCGTTAAATTTCAATCCGTTGTTCTCCTCTGTTTGACCTGAAACGACAAGTAATGCCTGTTAATGGCGTGACCCGTGGTATTGGTGATTGACCTCCGTTGTCATATTCGTACACTGTCACCAGTTTTTAATGACGATGGTGTAACCGGTTGCCGTAGGGTTCGGGGCACGTTGGAGGAGCGATACTGTGCGGATTCACGCAATTCCCGTCCTGTCCGATAACTATGTCTGGCTGATCGAAGGTGATCAAGGGCATTGTGCCGTGGTCGATCCGGGTGAAGCCGCACCGGTTCTGGCAGAAATCGAGCAGCGCAATCTTAGCCTCTCGGCCATCATGCTGACACATCATCATGCCGATCATTGCCAGGGTGTCGCCGGGTTGAAAGCCCGCTATCCCGTGCCGGTATATGGCCCCTCTCTTGAAGCCAAAACCTGGGTGACAAACCCATTGGCCGATCTTGAAACCTTTGATTTGCCACACATTGGTCGATTTCAGGCTTGGCATACACCCGGTCATACCCTGGGGCATATCAGCCTGATCTCTGACGGGGCCGCCTTTGTGGGCGATACCCTTTTTTCAGCGGGTTGCGGGCGTTTGTTCGAGGGTTCTCCCGAACAGATGTTGGCGAGTCTGGATCGTCTTTCGAGCTTGCCGGACGCTACGATGATCTATTGTGGGCACGAATATACCGCTGATAGCCTCCGATTTGCGCATTACGCCGAACCGAACAATGAATCGATCGTCGAACGAATTCGCGAAGTGAAAGAAGCGCGCGCGGCGGGCTTGCCGAGCGTGCCAACTTCGATGTCCATGGAGAAACAAATCAACCCGTTCCTGCGGATTCGTGAACCATCCTTACGTGCTGCGATTCTGAAACATGCCGGAAGCGAATCGCTCAGCGATGCAGATGCCTTTTGGACGCTACGTTGCTGGAAGGATGAGTTTGATGATTTGCCGCTTCTCCCCCGTCACGCACAGAATCACTGAATAATGATCCATCCCGCTACGATTTTCATGGGCAAAAGATTGGCGTATCGTCGCGCCGAACGGCCGCAGCGAAGCGTCTTGCTACGTTTTCTCACCCTTCTCGTCCTGCCTGCTTTGCTTGCTTTGAGCGGTTGCGCCAATCTACCGCAAACAGCAGGTAATGCGCCGATGGCGTCCAGTGCCGTAGATGATGGTTCTTCTTCTGACGACGTGGATTACAGCATCCTGCCCGCCATTAACACGCCAGAGCAAAGTGCGCGGAAGGCGGCCTGGATGAATGATGGCAACCTCTGGCACTACATCGCGGCTCGATTCACCCTGCCGATTCCCAATAACCCTCGGGTTCAGCAACAACTGGCATTTTATTCCAGCCATATTGATTACCTTGAGCGTGTTACTGAACGTGCAAAGCCTTATCTGCATATGATCGTGGCTGATTTGCAGGCCAATAATCTCCCGCTGGAACTGGCCTTGTTGCCGATTGTTGAGAGTGCTTATCGTCCTGGCGCCGTCTCATCCAGTAACGCAGCGGGTATCTGGCAGTTTGTTCGGAGCACGGGGGACCATTTCGGGTTGCGGCGAACGGTCTGGTATGACGGCAGGCGAGATATCAAGGCATCCACCGATGCCGCAATGCAGTATTTTACGCGTCTGCGGATCATGTTCAACGACGATTGGCCCGTTGTTATCGCCTCCTATAATGGTGGTGAGGGCACGTTACAGAATGCTATTGCCTACAACCAATCCAAAGGGCTGCCAACCGATTTCTGGGATTTGACCCGAATCAGTAAGGAGACGGCTGATTACCCCGCGCGACTTTATGCGTTGGTGATTATTTTCAGTAATCCGGAGAAATACGGCTTCCACCCTTATCCGATCCCGAATCAGTCTGTGGTGACCGAAATCGCGCTGAATAAGTCGGTCAATCTGAACAAACTGGCTTCGCTGACGGGCGTGTCGCATGACGAGCTCTTTCACCTGAATCCCGGTTTCGATAAATTGATTACCGGGCCGGAAACGACCAGCCTCCTGGTGCCCAAGAGTTTGGCGTCACAGTTCACGCCGACCGCTCTGGAAGAAGCCGAGAAATCGGCCATGAACTGGGGTCGCTATACTCTTCGCCGGGGCGATAATTTTCATAAGCTGGCCTACCGTTATGGTTGTGATGTGGATGAGCTGCTCAAGGTTAATCGTTTGAGTTCGGCCTATGCCCACCCTGGAGAAACGATCATTGTTCCTTTGGGCCGCGGCAAGAAACTGTTGGCCAGTGGCGCAGACCAGCTTTATACGGTGCAAAGCGGGGATTCGTTATGGGGATTGGCCCACCGTTTCGATATGGACCTTGCGGACTTGAAGCGTATCAATGGCCTCAAGGCCAAGGATCCAATTCATCCGGGCCAGAAATTGATCGTGGCTGCGAAACAAGAACATCTGCGTGCGGACAACAAGCCAGTGAAAAGTAGTGGCGAGTCATCGGGACACTATGTCGTTCAGAAGGGTGATACCTTGTGGAATGTGGCCCGGCGGTTTTCGACGACAGTTCAGCATTTGGTCGCTTCCAACCGACTTGATTCTTCGGCTCCACTCAAACCGGGTCAGGTTTTGATGATTGCTGGAAACTGAAATGTCATGCGTTCGGCCAATCTGCGCCGTTTAGACAGACCCGCTTCAATAAAATGAAGACAATAAAAAACCCCGCTCAATGGCGGGGTTTTTGTTGGTTCATTCAGAGTTACTGGATGGTGCCGCAGGAAACGACTTTGTCGCCTGATTTCAGCGTGTATGAGAGAACATCGCCTTCGAAGATCGAAGCGGTTTTCACGTCAACCACGGTCTCGGACTTGCCGTTAACCACGTTGGTCAGTGGGTATTTAACCTTGTTGGTTGCTGCATCGCGGCAACGGCCTTGGTTGATGGAGAAAGTCAGAGGGCCTGCAATGTTTTTACCCTTGAAGGTCGCGATGAATTTGGTTTTGTCGACGGCAACCGGAATGATGTTGATTTTGCCGAAAATGTCAGAACCGTTCATCGGTACAGTGTGTCCCAAAAACTGAACGTTCGGGTTGACGATCACTTCTGCCTTGGGTTTGTCTTCTGCTTGCGCGATGCCTGTCATCATGCTCGCCACAGCGGCTACAAGGATAATTTTTTTCATGAATGCCCCTAAATTGTTTTTTTCACACGAACTGAACGCCAGATTGTTTCTAAGCGTTTGGCGATTTTAGATGATTCTGACCCCAAACGGTTCCCTTTTATCACCCTGTTTCAGAATGAAATTATTGATTGGAGGATAAGAAAACTCTAATTCTCCTGCTTGGTGTTGCCAAAATACCGCTCGTGATTGTAGCAAAGTGACTCTGTTTTAGGTACCTATTGCCCAAATGTGCGGGTACCTGCTCTACGGCGACAACAAACATAAAGCGACTGCATTGACGCTTGCTACCGTTGCGGCCTACATTGATCGCCCCGGTTCATGAGCTATTAGGTGCTTTGCATGAGTGAGACGATTTTCTCAAAAATTATTCGCCGCGAAATTCCAGCCGACATCGTGTTCGAAAATGATCGCGTCCTGGCTTTCCGGGATATCAATCCCCAGGCACCGGTACATATTCTGATTATTCCCAAAAAGCCCATTCCTACCGTGAATGATATACAGGCGGAAGACGCCCCTTTGATCGGTGAGTTGTTTGTCGTTGCGGCGCAACTGGCCGCCGAGGAAGGGATCGCAGAAGCAGGTTATCGCACGGTATTCAATTGCCGGGATCATGGCGGGCAGGAGGTCTATCACCTGCACCTGCATCTGTTGGGCGGGCGACAAATGACCTGGCCGCCGGGTTGATCGCTTGCTGATTACTGGGGGCACTCGCGCTTGAGCGATTGGTAATTCTCAAACCGCCGGCTGTCCAGTTGGCCATGCGCAACTGCCGCCCGAACGGCACAGCTGGGTTCTTGACTGTGGGTGCAGTTGTAAAACCGGCAGCCTTCGGCAAGTTTCAGAATATCCGGAAAGGCGCGGTCGATGGCTTGGGCGTCTTGCGCTGCCACGGCGAAATCTCGCACGCCGGGTGCGTCAATCAGGCCGCCTTGCATGTGATCGAGCCGAAACAGGGTGCTGTGTCGCGTGGTGTGCTGACCTTCCTGACTGTGGCTGGATAATTCGTTGACGGCAGCGGCGGCAGCCTGAGAGGTGATGCTGCGGGCCAGGGATGTTTTACCCACGCCGGATAAGCCGATCATCATGGAGATCTTGTCGTGCAGCACGCCGAGCAGGTCGTCTATCCCTTCGCCGGTTTTCGTGCTGATGCGCAATATATCGATGTCTTGCGCCGCCCAAAGGGCTAATGTCTGCTCGATGAGCTTTCGGTGTTCGGTTTGCGTTGTTGCCAGAAGATCGACCTTGTTCAATACGATAATGGGGGTGGCGGGCAGGTCGAGGGCGGCTACCAGGGTGCGTTCAACCACGTTCGGGTTCATCCAGGGTGTCGGGGCCAGGATGATCAGCACCTGATCAATATTCGCCGCCATCAATCGCACTTTGCCGTGCGTGTCCGGTCGAATCAGTGTGTTGCTGCGTGGATAGACGAATTCGATGATTTCCCTGGCATCTTCCCCTGTGCGCCACCCCACGCGGTCGCCCGTTGTGAGCACGCCCAGCGTGCGGCGTGCGGTAGCGCGTAGCAGTTTGCCTTCCGCATTTTCGATGATGAGCTCGGTGCCGTGATGAGTGATCACGGTGGCTTGTTCCAGCGATTGGTCCGGTGCGGACTGGCGGCTGGCGATCTGGTTCTTTTGGCGGTCGGTCAGTCTGATTTTCATTTGAGCAGGAACAACGTGGCCAATCCCAGAAAGATAAAAAACCCGCCGGAGTCGGTGATGGCCGTGATCAATACCGAGCTGCCCAGAGCGGGATCACGGCCAAGTCTCATCCGAGTGACGGGGATGGTGACACCGAAAAAGGCGGCGGTCAGGAAGTTCAGGCTGACGGCCGCTGTCATGACGGCCGAGAGCGCAGAGTCTCGATAAAGTGCGAAGGTAATCAGGCCCAGAATGCCGCCCCAAACGATCCCGTTGATCAGGGCGACACGTAGTTCCTTGCTATACAGGGTGCGGATGTCCCTGTTATCCAGTTTGCGGAAGGCCAATTCACGGACGATCATGGTGATGGTTTGATTCCCCACATTTCCCCCCATCCCTGCGACGATCGGCATCAGCGCGGCCAGTGCAACCAACTGTTCGATGGCACCATCGAACAGGCCGATCACCCGGGAGGCAATCATGGCCGTGACCAGGTTGATGGCCAGCCACGGCGCGCGATTTTTCACGCTTTTGAGGATGGGAGCGAAAATATCCTCCTCTTCACGCAGACCGACCTGAGCCAAGCGCTCTTCATCGCTGGCTTCCCGAATGAAATCGACCACGGCATCGACGGTTACGCGGCCAATCAGCCGGTCTTGTTCATCAATGACCGGTGCGCTGATCAGATCGTAGCGTTCGAACGCATCCGCGGTTTCCCGTGCCTTGTCTTCGGGGTGAAAACGCACCACATCGCGTGCCATGACCTCTGAAACCTCCTGTTCAGGATCGCTCAGAAGCAAGGTCTTGAGGAAAAGCACGCCCTGAAATTTGCCCAGGCGATCGACCACGAAAAGTTTGTCGGTATGGTCGGGCAGGTCTTCCATGCGCCGCAGGTAGCGCAGGATCACTTCGATGCGTACATCGGCGCGCACGGTTACAAGGTCGAAATCCATCAATGCGCCGACGGTATCCTCGGCGTAGGACAGGGCGAACTTGAGCTGTTCCCGCTCCTCCAGCGGCAGGGCGGTGAACACATCCTGCAGGACGTGATCGGGCAGATCGGGGGCGAGGTCAGCCAGTTCATCGGCTTCCAGCGAATTGGCCGCATTGATCAGCTCGTCCCGGTCCATGGTCGCCAGCAGACTGGCGCGCACTGAGTCCGAGACTTCGAGCAGTACATCGCCGTCCTGGTCGGGACGGACGAGTTCCCAGATCGCGAGTCGATCCTCGTTGGGCAAAGCCTCCAGAATCAGAGCGATATCGGCCGGATGGAGTTTTTCCAGCTTCTGGGCCAGCCGCGTCAGGTTCTGCTTGTGCACGATGCGCTCGACCAGCGCGTGATTCGGTTCATCCGAACGATCGACTAGGCTTTCAACCAACCGGTTGCGCGCCATGATTTCGCGGATATCGCGAATCAGCGTGGCAATTTCGGCAGGTTTTTCCTGATCGAGCACATCCGTCATCAAGGGCTTCCTGGGTGTTGATTGGAAATTTTGGCCCCGCTCAAAACAAGGCGAGGGCGCCATTGTGCGCGTGGTGAAAAGAAACGTGACAAGCGACCGCCGCGATTATAAAGGAACACCCCTCTTGGCGCAGAGAAACCTTGGTTTCGTGTTAGGCTGTTGCGGTTCCACGAAGTCACGAGTACGCCCATGAATACGCCTGAACCGACCGAAAACCTGATCTGGATCGACCTTGAAATGACCGGGCTTGATCCGATGACGGATACCATTATTGAAATGGCGACGCTGGTCACGGACAAGCACCTGAATATTCTGGCGGAGGGGCCCGTGATCGCCATCCACCATCCGAAAAGCACGCTCGACAGAATGGACGAGTGGAATCGCCGCACCCACGGCGAAAGCGGCCTGATCGCACGCGTACTGGCGAGCACGACTTCGATGCGCCAGGCGGAATTACAAACCTTGGAATTTTTGCAGGCATGGGTCGTGCCGGGTAAATCGCCGATGGCCGGGAACAGCATCTGTCAGGATCGGCGTTTCATGGTGCGCTTGATGCCGCAACTGGAACAATTTTTCCACTACCGTAATCTGGACGTGTCGACCGTCAAGGAGCTGGCCCGACGGTGGAATCCGGAAATGATGCAGGGTTTCAGGAAGAACGCCAGCCACCAGGCGCTGGACGACATTCGCGGTTCAATCGCCGAGTTGCTGTACTACCGCTCGCATTTTTTCAGGCTTTGAGTCTATCGCTTGCCTTATAACAATGTTCTGTTTTACCTGAAGACCCTCTCTAGGAATGCTTCGCGATACTGAGGTATAATGCTCCTTAACTGATGTCTGATCATTAAACATTGAAGTTATTAACATGATTACAGCCGCTCAAATTCGCGCCGCCCGTGCCCTGATCGGCATCGATCAGCGTACTCTGGCCGAGGCATCCGGTCTGTCGTTGCCGACCATCCAGCGCATGGAAGCCAGCAACGGGCAAGTGCGTGGTCATGTGGATTCGCTGACCCGTGTTGTCGATGCCTTGGAACGCGCGGGCGTGGTGTTGATCAACGAAAACGCCACGAGCACCGCAGGCGGTCGTGGTGTGCGCCTGAAACAGGTCGAAGGAGCGATGCCATGAGCATCACGCTTGCTTTGCAGTTGGCAGAGGGCGCTATTGGTCTGTCGCTCTTGTCCGCGTTGGTGTCTTTTTTCCCCGCCACCATCCGCCGGCGTGTGGCCATGCCACTATTTACCCTTTCGGGTCTGGTTGCACTGGCAGCGGGTTTGGTCGCCCTGATCAATGGCGGGGTGGCAACCGCCCAACTGCCGCTTGGCCTGCCGTGGTTACCCTGGCAGGTTCGCATGGATGTCCTGTCCGGCTTCTTCCTCAGCATTATCGGTGTGGTGAGTTTTGCCGTCGGCATTTACGCACCCGGTTATGTGCGCGGTTTTGAGGGAGGGAAGGACTCACTGCGCGTGCTGGGCGGGTTTACCGGGCTGTTCCTCGCGGGCATGATGCTGGTGGTTCTGGCCGATGACGCCTTCATGTTCATGGTGGCCTGGGAACTGATGTCGCTGTCGAGCTATTTTCTCGTCGCCTGGCATCATGATTCCGCCGCCAACCGGCGCGCGGCATTTCTTTATCTGCTCATGGCTCATATAGGTGGTCTGAGCATCCTGCTGGGTTTCGGGGTGCTGGCTTCCTTCGGTGGCGGTTTCACTTTTGAAGCAATGCGCGGCGCGCCTCTTTCCTTCGGTTGGGCCAGCGTCGCTTTCGTGCTGGCCTTTATCGGTTTCGGCATGAAAGCCGGATTGGTACCGTTACACGCCTGGTTGCCAGAGGCCCATCCGGTTGCGCCATCCCATATTTCAGCGCTCATGTCCGGCGTGATGCTCAAGGTGGCGGTTTATGGTTTTATCCGGTTTGTCTTCGATCTGATCGGTACTGTTCACTGGCAGTGGGGTGTCGCGGTGCTGATCGTCGGCAGCCTGTCTGCGATCATCGGTGTGTTGCTGGCGCTGATGCAGAATGATCTCAAGCGCCTGCTGGCCTACAGTTCCGTGGAAAATCTCGGCATTATCTTTATCGGCCTGGGTTTGGCGCTGTTGTTTCTCGCCGAAGGTCATCCTCTTATCGCTACCTTTGCTTTTGTCGCGGCGCTTTATCACTGCATCAATCATGCCCTGTTCAAGGGGCTGCTGTTTCTCGGGGCGGGCGCCATTTTGCACAGCGCGAATGAACGCGATCTGGAGAAAATGGGGGGGCTGCTGCGCCGCATGCCCTGGACGGGCTTCTTCTTTCTCGTGGGCAGTATTTCCATTGCGGCACTGCCGCCGTTCAATGGTTTTGTTTCAGAGTGGCTGAGTTTTCAGGCCGCGCTGCAGGCCTGGCAACTGGAAGGGGGGGTGTTGCGCAGCATCGTGCCGATCGTAGCCTCATTGCTGGCACTTACCGGCGCGTTGGTAGCCGCGACCTTCGTCAAGGTTTATGGCGTGGCTTTTCTGGGGCAGGCACGCAGTCGCGCCGTGCGCCGTGCGCGCAGGGTGCCGCTCAGTATGCGGGCCGGTCAAGGTATTCTGGCGTTCTTATGCCTGTTGCTCGGGGTTCTGCCGACTTTCTTTATCGATTTGATCAATGCCGTGCCGCGTGAAATGCTGGGGCAGGGTCTGTCACAGGTATCGGCACATGGCTGGCTATGGCTGACGCCCATTTCTCAGCAGACAGCGAGTTATGGCGCGCCTTTGGTGGCCATGATCCTGTTTGTCGCCCTTGTGCTTGGCTTATGGCTGGTCGGGCGGGGCGCTCGTCGGGTGCGTTTAGGCGATGCCTGGGATTGCGGCTATGCTCCGCCCACGCCATCGATGCAGTACACCGGCACGGCCTTTGTGCAGCCGATTCGACGGATATTTGGGCTGTTGTTCCAGATCAGTGACGGGGTTGAAACGCAGCAGGACGGCCGACGGCGTTATTATTTGCAAGTGGTTGACCGGGCCTGGGGCTTGTTGTACGCGCCGATCGCGCGCTGGGTCGAATGGTCGTCGCGACAGGTGGTGCGTCTGCAATCCGGCAGTATCCGTACCTATCTCGGCTGGACCTTGGCTACTTTACTGCTGTTGTTATGGCTGGTGGTGTGACGATGGCTGCCTGGGGATTCGCATTGATTCAGTCCTTATTGTATCTGGCGCTGGCACCGTTGCTGGTTGGTTGGGTACACAAGGTCAAGGCCCGTTTGCAGAACCGTCGTGGGGCGCCGATCTGGCAGCCCTACCGGGATCTGTACAAGCTGTTTGCCAAAGAGGCGCGCATGGCGCACACGGCATCGCTGTTGTTTCGTGCCGCTCCTTATATCGTGTTTGTCGCCACCTGGCTGGCGGCAGCGGCGATTCCGCTGCTCAGCACGGACCTGCCGACCGCAGCCATGGCCGATGTTATCGTGATCGCCGGTCTGCTGGGTCTGGCCCGTTTTTTTCTGGCCTTGGCGGGTATGGATGTTGGCACGGCGTTCGGTGGCATGGGGGCTTCGCGTGAGATGTTTGTCTCGGCGCTCGCCGAGCCTGCCATGCTGATGGCGGTATTTACCCTGGCCATGACCGCGCACAGTACCAATCTGGCCAGCGTGGTGGAATATCAACTACTCGGTGAGCCTTTCCTGCGCCCCTCGTATCTATTTGCTCTGGCCGCGCTGGTCTTGGTGGCGATCGCCGAAACCGGTCGTATCCCGGTGGATAATCCCTCCACTCACCTCGAACTCACCATGATTCACGAAGCGATGATTCTGGAGTATTCAGGCCGTCATCTGGCGTTGATGGAGTGGGCGGCACAACTCAAGTTGCTGCTGTATGCGGCGCTGCTGGTCAATGTGTTCCTGCCCTGGGGGATTGCTCAGAGCATCCGCCCCGATATGCTTGGCATGGCCTTTGTGCTGCTTGTGGTCAAGCTCGCCTTGTTGGGGGTGGCGCTGGCGGTGAGTGAGACGGTGCTGGCAAAAATGCGCTTATTCCGGGTTCCGGCTTTTCTCAATCTGGCCTTGCTGCTGGCTTTGCTGGGTCTGATGAGTCATGTGATTCTGGAGGTGGGTTCATGAACATGGCGCTGTTGTCGCTACTGCAACAACTGATTATCGTCCTCGCGGCGGCGGTGATGTTCAGCTCCTTCGTGCTGTTGGGGCAAGTGCGGCTGGTGGCGGCCATTCATGCCTTTGCGTGGCAAGGTTTTCTCGTGGCCATGGTGACAGCACTCGTTGCCGCCAGCGATGGTCATGGTCATCTTTATTTCTCCGCCATACTCACACTGGGCTTGAAGGCGCTCTTGATTCCCTGGATGCTGCACCGTCAGGTGCGCCGGCTCGAACTGGATCGTCATCGGGAATCCTTATCTCATCCGGCCCTGGTGATCATGGCCGCATTGGGGTTGGTCATCTTCAGCTATTGGCTTGTATTGCCTCTGGTGCAAGCGGAAATGCAGTTCACCCGTAATATCGTAGCCGTGAGTCTGGCGGTCGTGCTCATCGGCCTGTTGATGATGGTGGTTCGTACCCAGGCGGTGGCGCAGGTGCTGGGTTTCATGTCCATGGAGAACGGTTTGTTCTTGGCCGCGGTATCGGCTACGGCGGGTATGCCGCTGGTGGTCGAATTGGGCGTGGCCTTCGATGTGCTGGTGGCCATGGTGCTGTTTGGTGTGTTCTTCTTCCAGATCCGCGAGGGCATCGACTCGCTCGACGTGGACCGCATGAATCGACTCACTGAACGCACGGGGGACGAGCCATGAGCCCGCTGATATTGACCGTGCTCACGCCTTTGGTCGGCGCCCTGCTTCTGCCCTGGTTCAGCCGTCTATCCTGGGCCGGTTGGCTGAATGTGCTGCTGAGTGCCGCCGCATTGATCGCTTCGATTGTTCTGGCATTCGATGTGGCCAAAGCGGGCGTGGTGGCCAATTCTTTATTTCGCGTGGACGCGTTCAATATTTTTCTCATTGTATTGACCGCTTTTGTCGGCTTTACCGCCTCCATTTTTTCCCGCCCCTATATGCGGCATGTCTGTGACAGCGGGCGGATCAGTCCACGCGGGATGCGGCTGTACCATGCAATGTTTCAGGCATTCATGTTCACCATGTTGCTGGCCTTGTCCACCGATAACCTGGGCGTTTTGTGGGTGTCCGTGGAGGGCGCCACTCTGGCCACGGTGTTGCTGGTGTCTTTATACCGCACGCCCGAGGCCATCGAGGCCGCCTGGAAGTATTTCATTCTTTGCGGGGTTGGCATTGCGCTGGCGCTGTTCGGCACCGTGCTGCTGTATTTTGCCGCACAGCATGTCATCCCCGATCCGGCGGCGGGATTGAACTGGAGTGTGTTGCATTCGGTGGCGCCGCAATTGCAACCGGACATCATGTCTCTGGCTTTCGTATTCCTGCTGGTGGGCTATGGCACGAAGGTAGGACTGGTACCGATGCATCAATGGCTGCCCGACGCGCATTCGGAGGGCCCGACACCCATGTCCGCGATGCTCTCCGGCTTGCTGCTCAATGTGGCCTTGTATGCCATTGTCCGGCTGAAGATGCTGGTGGATGGCTCATTGTCGACGACACAAACACCACATCTGGCCGGTCATCTGTTGATGGGATTCGGCTTGGTATCATTTTTGGTAGCAGCGCTGTTCCTGCACCGCCAGCGTGACATCAAGCGCATGTTCAGTTATTCCTCGATCGAGCACATGGGCCTGATGACCTTTGCCTTCGGCCTCGGCGGGCCACTGGCCACTTTCGGCGCCTTGTTGCACATGTTGGTGCATTCGCTAACCAAATCAGCCATCTTCATCACCGTCGGCCACGCTGCGCACATTGCCGGAACCCAGTCCATCAATCATATTCGTGGCCTGATTCGCACCCAGCCAGCGGTGGGTTGGGGCTTGCTGATCGGTGTCGCGGCCATCGCCGGTTTTCCGCCGTTCGGTGTGTTCACCAGTGAATTTCTGTTGCTGACCGCCACGATGCAAAGTCAGCCATGGTTTACGGTGATTCTGGTGACAGGATTGGCGATTGCGTTTGCCGGCTTGTTCCGCCATCTTCATCCCATGGTGTACGGGCCTGCGCCCGAAGGACAGCAGCCGGTGGACGCCAACATGTTGCCCGTCATCGTGCATCTTGGGCTGGTATTGTGGCTCGGTTTGTCCATTCCCGTTTTTTTGGCGCAATGGCTTGATCGGGCCACGCAACTGATCTCGGGGGCGCACCTGTTATGAACCGTTTTGACTGGTTGCCCGGATTTATCACGCTTCTGGCAGAGGAGCGGGTAGCCATCCTGCACAGTGATCCGATCCTGCTGGCGCCGGCGCATTGTTTGCATCTCGATGCCGAAGACTGGGGCCGGGCCGCACGGGTCGCGTCCGCATCCGGTTATCGCTGGGCTGGTCTATGGGGCGATCCAGTCGATGAACAGGTGAGAATTTACGCCGTGCTCGCCCATGAGGGTGATTATCTGGTGCTGATGACCGAGGTGCCATTGCAAGCCCCCGTATTGGCTTCGCACACGCCGTATTTCCCGGCAGCCGACCGGCTGGAACGCCATCTGCATGACCTGTTGGGCGTCGATTTTCAGGATCATCCCGATGCGCGCCGCTGGACCCGGCATTGCGCCTGGCCGGAAGATGTTTATCCGCTTCGCTCGGATTTTCCCGTTGGCGGAGATTCGCCCAAACGGGCACCCGCCGATGTGGATTATCCTTTCGAGCGAATTTTGGGCAACGGCGTCTACGAAATACCCGTCGGGCCGGTTCATGCCGGTATCATTGAGCCGGGGCACTTTCGTTTTCAGGCCGTCGGCGAACAGGTACTGCGTCTGGAAGCGCGGCTGGGTTACACGCACAAGGGCATTGAAAAGATTGCCGTGGGTCGTGATGCCTCCGGGCTGGCCCGACTGGCGGGACGCGTGTCCGGCGACTCTACCGTGGCGCACGCCTGGGCGGCCTGCATGGCCATGGAGCGCGCGGCCGGCGTGGATGTACCGCCAAGAGCCTTGCATCTGCGCGCGCTGCTTGCCGAGTGCGAGCGCATCGCCAATCATCTGGGCGATATCGGTGGCATCTGCAACGATGTGGGTTTTGCGTTCGCGCATCAGCAATTTGGCCGTCTGCGCGAACAATGGCTGCGCGGCAACCTGGCCATCTTCGGCCATCGTCTGCTGATGGATGTCATCGTGCCCGGTGGCGTCTGCCGGGATCTCCCCGAGCAATGGGAAAGCATCATCAAACCGCAACTTTCCACACTCTCGCGTGCGCTGGACGATCTGCTGGCCATTATCGACGACCATTCCTCACTGGAGGATCGACTGGTTGACACAGGGTTTCTGACCGCCGAACTGGCGCAGATGCTGGGTGTGACCGGGTATGTGGGCAAGGCCAGTGGTCAGGATTTTGATGTCCGGCGCGATCATGGCTATGCGCCCTATGATGGGCTTGAGGTGCATTCACCCTGCAGGACACAAGGGGATGTCGCAGCCAGGCTGCAGATTCGGGCGGACGAGATCCGCGATTCGCTGAATCTGATAAACCGGCTGATACAGTCGCTTCCGGCAGGTCCAATCGCGGTGGACTGGCCGCAGTCGGTGCGTTCGAGTGAGGGGTTGGCTGTGGTGGAAGGCTGGCGCGGCGAAATCACAAGCTTTGTGCGTTTTGACGAGGATGGCCGCGTGGCGCGCTTTTTCCCGCGCGATCCGAGCTGGTTCAGCTTGCCGGCGCTGGAACATCTGGTTTTGGGCAATATCGTGCCGGACTTCCCGGTCTGCAATAAATCCGTCAACATCAGCTATTCCGGACAGGATTTGTAGGACAAGAAACATGCAAAAAATCCTCAGGAAAATCTGGCAGACCGGCACCCTCACCGAAGCCCCACCGGCGGCCGATGAGATCGAGGCACTCGGCAAAGAGGTCAAGCGAATCATCGATCAGCGATTGGGTGGCAGCCTGGCGATTCGTCAAGTGGATACCGGTTCCTGCAACGCCTGCGAACTGGAAATACACGCACTCGGCAATCCTTATTACGACATCGCGCGTTTCGGCATTCACTTCGTCGCCTCGCCACGGCATGCCGATCTCTTACTGGTCACCGGCCCGGTGTCGCGGCACATGGAAACCGCGCTCCGGCGAACCTGGCGTGCCATGGCCAATCCGCGCTTCGTAATCGCCAGCGGCGACTGCGCCTGCAACGGTGGGGAATTCGGCAGCAATTACGCGACCTGTGGTGGCGTCAGCCGGGTCATTCCGGTGGATCTGCATCTGCCCGGTTGCCCGCCCACACCAAATGATCTCATGCGCGGCATTCTGACCCTGATGCGCAAGGAACAACCCCAGTAATCGTATGGCCGGGGCCATACGATCAGGACCGTGGAGTCGCGATCATGTGCGGCGGTCTTTGAAGCCCGCTATTTTTCCCCAACTATACTTCCCAAACTATATTTCAATGGGAAGCTCATCCCGGTTGCCCCAATCGGACCAAGCGCCGGGGTAGCCGCGCACATCCTCAAAGCCTAAGTGCTTGAACACGCAGAACATCAGGCTCGATCGGCGGTGGCTCTGGCAATAGACGACAAGGGTTTTTGCTTTTTCTTCGGGAAGAGCAGGAATGCCTTTTTCTTGCAGCCGCGCTCGAATGGTGTCATCGGGTAGTAAAAACCCTGGTTTTTCCGGATCGAAAAACCATTGCCAGTCAAAATGGATGGCGCCGGGAATGTGTCCGGCGTTGCGGGATCGTCTGTCCGTGCCGCGATACTCTTCTTCACTGCGCGCATCGACGATGATCCACCCGTCCGGTTTGCCCAGTTGTTCGGCGATGGTTTGAGCGTCGCAATGGTGTTCCGAGAAATCGTAGGCCAGTTCACTTGCGGGTTTGTGTGCGGCAGTTGCGGTTGCCAGTGGCCAGCCCTCGGCCAGCAAGGCTTCACGGCCACCGTCAATGAGGTAAATTTCCTCAAGACCGCACAGCGCCAGTGACCAGGCCAGACGGGAAGCGGCGAGGCCCTGGCAGTCGTCGAAGATAAAGACCGTCGAATCCGGCGTTATGCCGGTGTGCATCAGTGCCTGGTTGAAATTGTCGTTATCTGGCAGCAGGCCGGCTCGATCGCCCTCATTGCGGACGATCTGATTGAAGTCGACCCACTGTGCCTCGGCCAGAGGTGGCTGACCGGGTTGGCTCATGTCGATCAGGATAGGATTGGGGGCATTTTGAAAACGGGGTTTCAGCTCGTTGGCGGCGATGAATTTCATTTTTTATCAGTAGATTAATAATCGTTATGGTTTTGCATCTATATCGCCTTAAACAATAATCCATTCGCCACCCGATTGCATCACGAAGTTGCTGATGGGTTATTTCGTCGCCGTCATGGCGGCAGGCATTCACGGTATGATTGCCGTCATTATCGAGAATCGAATTTCAGGAGTGGAAAGTATGGCGTGCAGAATTGCAGTGGCGGGAGTGAACGGGCGGATGGGCCGCGTCCTGGTGGAAGCGACGGTGCAAAGTCCGGAAGCGACGCTGGGAGCGGCCCTGGTTCGACAGGGTAGCCCGCTGATCGGGCAGGATGCCGGGCTCTTGGCGGGCATCGGCATTCTGAACTGTGCGATTGACGATGATCTTTCCCGTGTTTCGTCCTATTTTGATGTTTTGATCGACTTCACTTCGATTGAGGCGACGCTGGCCAATCTGGCGGTTTGCCGTGCAGAGCGTCGGGCCATGGTCATCGGTACGACCGGCTTTAGTGCCGAACAAAAGGCCATGCTGGCGGAAGCCGGGAAGGACATTCCGCTCGTTTTCGCGCCAAACATGAGTATTGGTGTCAATGTCCTGCTCGGAGTGGTGGCGCAAACCGCCCGTCTGCTCGGTGAAAGCTACGATGTGGAAATCATCGAGGCGCATCATCGGCACAAGGTCGATGCACCCTCCGGTACGGCTCTGCGTCTGGGCGAGGCGGTGGCCGAAGCCTACGGTCGTGATCTGGCTCAAGTGGCCGTTTACGGTCGTGAAGGACACACGGGTGCTCGGGATCCGCAAACCATCGGGTTCGCGACGGTACGCGGGGGCGATGTGGTGGGCGACCATACGGTGCTGTTTGCCGGGATCGGCGAGCGAATCGAACTGACGCACAAGGCATCCAGCCGGATGACCTTTGCCCAGGGCGCCGTACGTGCAGCGATCTGGTTGAAGAATCAGCCGCCGGGGCTGTACGACATGCAGGATGTGCTGGGCCTGAAATAAGTTAGGGAAGCGCTGATTTATTCAGTGCTTCCCGCTTGGGGCAGGATGCCCCAACACGAACAAAGACGTCAGTCTTTGATTCGTGAGAGCCATCGCGGGCGTGTACCGCGATGAGCGAGCTGATTTATTCCAAGGATGGATTAAATCAGCATTTACTTAGGGAAGCGCTGATTTATTCAGTGCTTCCCGCTTGGGGCAGGATGCCCCAACACGAGCAAAGACGTAAGTCTTTTGATTCGTGAGCGCCATCGCGGGCGTGTACCGCGATGAGCGCGCTGATTTATTCCAAGGATGGAATAAATCAGCATTTACTTAGGGAACCTCTGATTGAATCGAAAATACTGGGCGGCTGACGTT
>NZ_JAQTTX010000112.1 GCF_028710545.1 Halothiobacillus sp.
CCGGAGCTAATCAGATAATCTTTGACCGCTTCGGCGCGACGGGTTGAAAGCTTCAAATTATAAGCATGGGAGCCAATTCGATCCGTGTGGCCGATGACCATAATTTGATCATAATCAGTACCATTTAAATCGCGAGCCAATTGATCAAGCTCCCGCTTACCCGCTGGTTTTACATTCGATTTATTGAAATCAAACAGCGAATCGGCACTGAGCGTCACTTTCTTGGGCGCGTGTCGTTCAACCACAGGGGCTGGCGTCGCAATAGCGGCAAGCGGGGCGGGTGCCAAAGCCGGTTCGCGGGCTTTCTGCCCAAAACGATAGACAAGGCCCGCCGAGATTAAATCAATATCCCCTTTATTGCCGACCGCGTCGTTAATCCGGTAGCGTTCGACTTCAGCGCGCACATCCAATGATTCGGTCAGGGCGTATTGCACCCCCACGCCAAACTTGTAATTGGTATCGCGCGCGCTGGGGCTTGGGTTGGTCACCAGCACGGCACCGGTACCGACAAATTGATCCTGCGCCTTGGCATAGTTGACCCCAACTCGGCCAAATAGCGAAAACTTGTCGGTAATGGGCCACAAACCCACCACATCCAAGTTAACCCCTTGGAGTTTAATCTCGCCGTTCAAACTGCCTTGTGGTGTTGTGTAGGCCGTATACCCGAATTTGCCCAAATTAAAGTAGCCACCTTCCAGGGCGAAATAGCGATTGAACTGATAACCCCCGTACAACTTGTAGCCGATGCTGCGATCATCATTGGTGAGGGCGTTTGTGGTGAAGCCCGAGCCCAAAAGATTGCGCGTGATGCGGTCATTATCGATCGTCGCGCGCGATTGCCCTGCATTGGCGCCAATGTACCAGCCAGAATCATCTGCCACGGCCATCGGGCCTGCCATCATGGCGATGACCAATAAACTCAAAGTAGCCGTTATTTGGCTGCTTTTAACTTTTCTTAGTTTCATTTTTTGCTCCAAGCGGATGATATGCATTGAATCAATGCAGTGATCTCGTGTAATGGTTTGTTATTCATGGTTTTGCTCCTTGCCTCATTGAGCCAGCCGATGGGAATGCCACAGGCTGGGCATGGAGAACAACGCTCTGTGTTAAGGCGCAGGGACGTTAATCACGGTATTGGTCATGGTGAGCGATGCATTTAATCCCACCGCGCGGCCATTGAGCGTCACTAAGGCCGCATTGCCGGCCGTGGAGAATGCAACACCGGCATAGGCCAAGATATTGCCCACCATGGTGCCGCCGCCCGCAGCATTAATGGTGGCTGAGCTACCCACTTGCCAAAACACATTTTTGGCTTGCGCGCCGTTAATCAGCTGAACGCTCATGGGTAAGCCGGGGCCGCCAACGGTCAATGTGCTGGCCATCTGGAATACCCACACCGCGTTCGCATTGCCTTGGCCATCCAATACGAGATTAGAGCCGGTGATTTGGTAGGAGCCCAGTGCTGACTGGTAAATACCCGGTGCCAAAGTTAAGCCGCCCAGTTGATCTGTACCCAAATCAAGGCCACCTGGCAGCTGGGCCGGGGTTAGCTTGTTGTAGGCTGTTTGCGCATCGCTAAGCGCTTGAGTTGCAATGTTGCATGAGGTTGGGTTAACCGTCACAGCCGTAGGGCCGGTGGTCGATGTGGTGCACGTATAAATCTTACCGTTAACCGTGCCGATATTTGAGCCGGTTTCGGTATAAATATCGAGCGCATCATGAAACCCGGTCACAGAGGTGGTCGTGGTGGCCGTCGTGCCAAGATCCCCATTAATCACGGTATTGATGCCTTGATTAGTGGTGCCTGCCGTGCCGCCCAAATTACCAAAGGTGCTGGCTGAACCCAATGAAACCGCGCCCGGTGCAAGCCCGCTGCCGGTGGTGAAAGTCCATGGATTAGGCATGCTGCCGGGTGCCAGTGCATTACCGGCTAAATCTTTGGCACCGGTAATGGTGGCCGTGTAGGTTGTGTTGGCAAGCAAGTCACTGGCGGGGGTGAACGAGGCAACCAGGGTTTGCGGGTTATAACGCACGGTGCCGGTTAACGGCGTACCGATCGGCGGGCCACTCACCTGGAGCGAGAAATTCGCCGTCGTCAGCGTTAATGGATCCATTGCCTCACTAAATGTGGCATTAACCGGCGTATTCAGTGCCACATTAGTGGCCTGATCAGCCGGGTTTTCCAGCACGATTGTGGGCGGTGTGGTATCGGGTGTGGTGGTCGTAAATTGCCAAACGTAATTGCTGGCTGCCGGCAGGGGCGCTTGATTACCCGCCAGGGCATTGCCGGCTAAATCGGTTGCTGCCGTGGTGATGGTTCCCGTATAGGTTGTGCCATTGTCAAGCACCGCATTGGGGCGGAAAATCGCCGTGTTGCTCCCGACATCGTACGTGACAACACCCGATACAGGGGAAACACAAGGTGCAGCACAGGTTAAAGCAAAGGTTCCGCTGGCTGTGATCGACGCGGGGGCCATCGCCTCTGAAAAAGTAGCTGTTATTGCCGTGTTCGCTGCAACATTCGCGGTTGGGCCCGGAATGGTGGTAACCGGTACGGTGTAAATGACGCTGGGGCGCGTGGTATCTGACGTGATCCCGGTGGTAAATCGCCACACATAAGGCGCTGCTAAAGCTAAACCCGAGG
>NZ_JAQTTX010000023.1 GCF_028710545.1 Halothiobacillus sp.
GTGCCCGGCTTCGAACCGGACCCGAATGCCAAGCCCGAGCCATTGCGCAAACCACAGGCCGCGCGCCAACCCCGCCGCGACTTCCCGCAACGCAGCGCTCAAGGTCATGCCGCCCAAGCACCCCGGTCAGCAGGTTCCCAGCGAGACGGTCAACCCCGTTCACCTGGTGGTGCCGCAGCAGGCAATCGCCCCCAAAGAGAGGGCGGCAGAGATACGGGCAATCGTCCCGGGAATAACTCAGGGAACAACACCAGCAATCGCTCGCATACGGCAGGTTCCGGTCAACGCCGTCGACCATCTGGCAACATGTAACTTTGCGGCGTTTTAGTACGCAATATTGGATGCGGGTTCTGCAACGATCTCGCGGCCAACCGCGGGTAGCGATCAGTCTCAAACTAGAGCTAAACAGTACACCAGTTCCCAATATTCAAACGTTAGGGAAGCGCTGATTTATTCAGTGCGTCCCGCTTGGGGCAGGATGCCCCAACACGAACAAAGACGTAAGTCTTTGATTCGTGAGCGCCATCGCGGGCGTGTACCGCGATGAGCGCGCTGATTTATTCCAAGGATGGAATAAATCAGCATTTACTTAGGGCAGCTCGAAAACCCCCTCGAGCTGCCCCATTGTGATTACCACTCAAACACATCCCCCTGATGCGGCATGGTCACTTGGGTTTTTTCCAGGGCCTTGGCAAAGCTGCTCATCGCCTTTTCTTCGCCGTGAACCAGAATCGTGTGCTTTGGTTTGAGTGCCCGGTGCCAGGCCAGCAATTCATCGCGATCCGCGTGGGCGGAGAAACCGTTGATCGTGTACAGATGGGCATTGACCGGAATTTCATCGCCGAATAGCCGGACGGTCTTGGCACCGTCGATCAGAATGCGCGCGAGAGTGCCCGGAGCCGCATAGCCTACAAACACCACGCTCGAATCTCGGCGCCAAAGGTTATGGCGCAGGTGATGGCGCACCCGCCCGCCGGTACACATGCCGGAACCGGCCATGATGACGGCACCGCCAACCAGTCGATTGAGTGCAATCGATTCGGCGGTTTCACGGGTGAAGCGCAAACCCGGCAAGGCGAACGGGTCGCGTTTACCCTTGAATTGCTCGCGGGTCGCATCGTCGTAGCATTCATGGTGCCGGCGGAAGATTTCCGTGGCCGAAATGGCCATCGGCGAATCGAGGAATACCGGCAGATTCTTCGGCAAACGCCCTTGCTCAATCCCTTCGCGCAGGGTGAACAGTATCTCCTGAGTCCGCTCCAGCGCGAATGTCGGAATAATCACGTTCCCGCCGCGCGCGAGGGTTTCCGTGATGGCCTGGTATAGCTCCGCAATGGTCGGTTCAATCGGCTTGTGATTACGATCACCGTAGGTGGTTTCCATAACCACAACATCGGCTTTCGGCGGTATCTGGGGTTTGCGCAGAATCGGGCGCCCCGCGTTGCCGATATCACCGGAAAATATGACCGAACGCTTCTTGTCGCCCTTTTTCTCAATCCGGATACTGGCCGAACCGAGGATATGTCCCGCATCGTAGAAAGTCGCGGTTACTTTCGGGGCAATCTCGATGGATTCACCATAATTCACGGCGCGACCGAATTGCCCGACCGCGTTCAGGGCATCAAGGGTGTCATAGAGTGCATCGACAGGGTATTTACCATGCCGATGTGCATGACGGTTGTTACGCTCCGCCTCCTCTTCCTGCAAATGAGCGGCATCCAACATCACGACGCGCGCGAGTTCACGGGTTGCAGAAGTCGCAATGATTTCACCGTTGAAGCCGCGTTTCACCAGCAACGGGATGCGCCCGCAATGATCCAGATGCGCATGGGTCAGCAGCAGCAGGTCAATGGATTTCGGATCGAAACCAAACTCTTCGGCGTTTTCTTCCTCCAGTTCCCGCCCGCCCTGAAACATGCCACAGTCGATCAGAATGCGTTTGCCCGAAACCTCGAGCAGATGGCAGGAACCGGTCACGTCCCGATCCGCGCCGTGAAATGAAATCTTCATACCCTTCCCCTGATGTTGCCCGTTTCATCGATTGAAACGGTTCTTCCTGAATACCGACAATCCCTCAGTAAATGCTTATTCATTCCAATCAGCCGCGTTTTGCTTTCATCTTCGCTTCAATTTCAAGCACTTTGCGCGTGGTATTAACGACCGTATCGGGATTCAAGCTCATCGATTCAATCCCGATCTCGACCAGAAATGCAGCCATCTCCGGATAGTCGGACGGCGCCTGGCCACACAAGCCGGAGTGGATGCTGTTGCGCGCGCAGCCTTCGACCGCAAGCCGGATCATCTCCTTCACGCCGTCGTCACGCTCGTCATAGTCGAATGCAACCATCTCGCTGTCCCGATCCACGCCCAGCGTCAATTGCGTCAAATCGTTCGTGCCGATCGAGAAACCATCAAACCGTTTCGCGAACTGATCGATCAGGATCACATTATTCGGGATTTCACACATGGCGTAGATTTGCAGGCCGTTCTCGCCGCGTTTGAGCCCGAATTCCGCCATTTTTGCCAGCACGTCGTCGGCTTCTTTCACACGGCGAACAAAGGGCAGCATGAGAATCACGTTGGTCAAGCCCATCACTTCGCGCACGCGTTTCATGGCGAGACATTCAAGCCGGAATCCTTCCTCGTAGGCCGGATGGGCATAGCGTGCTGCGCCTCGAAAACCAATCATCGGGTTGGCCTCGTCCGGCTCGAAATCCGAACCGCCCAGCAAGCTCGCATATTCATTCGACTTGAAGTCGGACATCCGCACCACAACCGGCTTCGGCCAGAATGCGGCGGCAATCGTCCCCACACCTTCTGAAAGTCGCTCGATAAAATAGGCTTCGCCATTGGCATAACCGCTCGTCAAACGAGCGATTGCCGCGCGATCAGCCGCAGAAGAGACCTTCTCAGGATGCAACAGGGCCAGCGGGTGCGCCTTGATCGATTCATTGATGATGAACTCCATCCGGGCCAGCCCCACGCCATCATTCGGCAGGAACGAGGTTTTGAATGCAAGGTCCGGGTTACCGAGATTGATCATGATCTGGGTTGCCGGGCGCGGGATATCGCCCACTTCCGTCGTATCGACATGGAACGGCACGGCACCCTTGTAGATCCGACCGGTGTCACCTTCCGCGCAGGAAACCGTGACTGTCGCCCCATTGGGGATTTTTGTTGTCGCCTCGCCCGCACCGACCACGGCTGGGATGCCCAACTCACGCGCGATGATGGCCGCGTGGCAGGTACGCCCGCCGCGATTGGTCACAATGGCTGCTGCCGTTTTCATTACCGGCTCCCAGTCCGGCGTGGTGGTATCGGCGATTAGAACTTCACCCGGCTTGAATTCGCCCAGATGCTCGACATCCCTGATGACATGCGCGGTACCGGTAGCGATACGCTCGCCCACGGAGCGCCCGGTGATGATGACCGCCCCCTGACCATCGAGCGCATAGCTTTCGAGCAGATTGACCCGACGCTGGGACGCCACCGTTTCCGGCCGCGCCTGAACAATATAGATTTTGCCGTCCAACCCATCCTTGGCCCATTCCATATCCATGGGATGGCCATAATGCGATTCGATGGCGATGGCGTATTCGGCCAGTTCCAGAACATCCGCATCACCGATGCAGAACCGGCCACGGTCATCGGCGGGTGTGGGTACATTTCGGGTTGTGTTACGCGCGTCTCCGGCCATGTAAATCATCTTGATCGCCTTGCCGCCCATGTTACGCCGCAATACAGCCCGGTGACCCGCAGCGAAGGTTGGCTTATGCACATAAAACTCATCGGGATCGACCGCGCCCTGCACGATATTCTCCCCAAGACCATAGCTGCCGGTAATGAAGACGACATCACGGAAGCCCGATTCGGTATCGAGCGAGAACATCACGCCCGATGCCGACAGATCGGAACGCACCATTTTCATAACGCCGATGGAAAGGCCGATCTTGAAATGATCGAAGCCCTGATCGACACGATAATGAATCGCACGATCCGTAAACAGACTGGCAAAATCGCGCCGACAGGCATCCAGCAGGCTTTGCTCGCCCCGAACATTGAGAAACGTATCCTGCTGCCCGGCAAAGCTCGCCGTCGGCAAATCCTCCGCAGTGGCCGAACTACGTACAGCGAGTCCGACATCCTCACCATATTCTTCCTGTAGTTTGCGATAGGCTGCGATGATTTCCTTCGCCAGGTCATCCGGCAGACCTGCGCCGTAGACAATTTCCCGTGCTCGCTTGCCACGCCGCGCCAGATCGTCCACATCCTCGGGATTCAGTGCATCGAGCGCGTCATGCAGCGCAGGCCAGGCATTGGCCGAATCCAGCATATAGCGATAAGCCTCGGCCGTAATGGCAAAGCCATTGGGAATGCGCACACCGGCCGGTGACAGCTTGCGGTACATTTCACCCAAGGACGCATTCTTGCCACCGACCAGCGGCACATCGTCGATTCCCAATTCGTTAAAGAAGCGGATGTATTTGAATTCACTCATGAAATAACAACTCCTGTTTTGAATAGCCCTTGAATGAGGCCATGGGGATGCGCATTACCCGCATTAGGTACGGGAAAGGACACGGGACACGAACCGTCTTTATGCGGTCTTCAATTGATGCTCAAATCCATATCAATCTAAGGTAAATAAATCTGTTTGGGAATCCCCGATCAAATCAGAGTTTCCGTGCGGCACTTGGGATGTGTCGCCATGAACGGTCACGTATGTGATTGTTCATGAACAAAATCAAAAATCACATTTTTTGATTTTCGCCCTCAAAAAACTCCAGGATGGAATTATTCAGCGCTTTTTTGGAAAACAATAAGCCAACCCGACAATCCCAAACACACCCAAACCACAACACCGCTCCAGCAAACCTTATGAATCAATCCCGATTTATGGCAGAATCAGCGGGGTTCCGGATGTTCCTTATTTTCGCGGCGCCTCGGTCTGAGGTGTGGGCAGGAGTTGATTTGTGACAAAGATTATCGTTGTAACTTCAGGAAAAGGCGGCGTTGGTAAAACAACGACAAGCGCAGCGATTTCCAGTGGCTTGGCATTGGCCGGCAAAAAAACCGTCGTCATCGATTTTGATGTGGGTCTTCGAAACCTTGACCTCATCATGGGTGTTGAACGGCGCGTGGTCTATGACCTTGTGAACGTCATCCAGAAAGAGGCCGGCTTGAGCCAGGCGCTGATCAAGCATAAAGAGGTCGATAATCTTTATGTTCTGCCCGCCTCGCAGACCAAAGACAAGGATGCACTCACCGAAGAAGGCGTAAAGCAGGTATTCGATGATCTGAAGGCCGATGGCTTCGAGTACATCATTTGCGACTCCCCTGCCGGCATCGAGCGCGGCGCACAACTGGCTATGTATTTTGCCGACGAGGCGATTGTGGTTTCCAACCCAGAAGTATCTTCCGTGCGTGATTCCGACCGCATGCTCGGCATTCTCGCCAGCAAGTCACAGCGCGCGAAAAATGGTGAAACCCCGATTCGTGAATACCTGCTGATCACCCGCTACTCACCCAACCGGGTGGAGGCGGGAGAAATGCTTTCCATCGAAGACATGCTCGAAATTCTGGCCGTGCCGCTGCTGGGGGTCATTCCCGAATCACCCGCAGTACTCCAGGCATCCAACTCCGGTCGTCCGGTCATTCTCGACCAGACCGCCGACGCCGGACAGGCTTATCAGGATGCCGTCGCCCGACTTCTCGGCGAGGACCGGCCCATGCGGTTCGTCGAGGCTGAGAAAAAATCCTTTTTCAACCGCCTGTTCGGACGGGGGTAATCATGGGTCTTTTTGATTTATTCCGGGCACGTCCCAAGCCGACCGCACATCTGGCTAAAGAACGGCTCCAGATCCTGATCGCCCATGAACGCAGCCAGGGGCAGAATACCGACCCGGATTACCTGCCCAAGCTCAAAAACGATCTGCTGGATGTCATTCGCAAATATGTAGCGGTGCAAGACGACGCCGTTCAGGTGCAGATCGAACATCACGAAGGCGTCGATACGTTGGAACTCAATATTGTCCTGCCCGATCGCAAGGAAGAATCGAACTTACAACATTATTGATTTTATTTATACCTAATAAAACTAATAGAGTAGCTCAATAGGCCAATGAAAATGTTTAGCGCGCGGATTCAACATCCACACGCTAAAGTTCAGTCATATCTGCAATCGCCCCTGAGGGTGCAAACATGACTTTATCCGACTTCTCCTGGCTAACCGATTCCCCAATCTTTTCAACCGCCCTGTGGCCCGCATGGGTTGCAGGGGGTGCCATCGGTGCACTCGCTTTTGCGCAACGCTGGCTGACCGATCAACCTTTGGGCTGTTCGGCCGCTTTCGGTAACGCCTGTGCGCGCATGGGCAGTCGCCTGCCACTGTTCCAGGGGCCTGCTCACAGCACCGCGACCGACTGGAAACTCTGGTTCCTGGTCGGCATTTTCCTCGGCGGGCTTCTCGCAAGCCTCTCGACCGGCACGTGGGCCGAACCGACGCATTTCGGCACACTTTACACGGCATTGATGCCTCATTCCGATGTAGGTCGTGTGTTGTGGTGGCTGTTCGGCGGCGTTTTGATCGGCATGGGTTCACGCCTGGCCGGTGGCTGCACTTCCGGTCACACCATCAATGGCGTGGCCATGGGGTCACCAGCGAGTATTGTCGCATCCGCCTTCTTTTTCGCGGCGGCGGTCGGTACTGCGCAACTCTCCCACCACCTTCTGAACACATTCGGAGGTTGATCATGAATAACTCAAGCACCTTGATCCGCAACGGCAGCTTCCTGCTCTTCGGTGTGGTATTCGGCTTTTTGCTGAGCCGTGCCGGTGCAACCGATCCTGCGCTCATTGCCAGCCTGCTGCTGTTTGAGAACCTGCACCTGTTATGGGTCATCGCTACTGCTGTCGGCGTTGGCGCCGTACTCAATTTTCTCGCCAAGCAATTGAAATGGCGCAGTGTGGCGAGCGGTCAACCCATCAGCTTTCCGCATAAACCTTTCGTGCGCGCACTCATTCCCGGTGCCCTGCTGTTCGGTGTGGGTTGGGGCCTGACTGGAGTCTGCCCTGGAACCGCACCTGCCATGCTGGGCGAGGGCCAATGGTTTGTCGGCGTGATACTCATCGGCATCGTTGCGGGCACCTGGCTGGTCGGTTTTATCCACCACATCCAAATCAAGAGGCAGGTACAATCACGGAATATGACTGCCGCGAACAGATAATGTATGGCCAATTCCTCAGTAAATTCTTCAACCAACAAGACACAACAAACCGAACTCAAGGAACAGCGCATCGATACCTGGCTCTGGGCAGCGCGTTTTTTCAAGACACGCTCCCTTGCCTCCACGGCCATCGAAGGCGGCAAGATCGAAATCAACGGTCAATCATGTAAAAAATCCGGCAAGGTCATCCGAATCGGTGATGAGCTATCCATCGAACGCGGCGAAACCAAATGGGTTGTTACCGTTTCGGGATTATCCAAACAACGGGGATCGGCCACAGTGGCGCAAACCCTGTATTCCGAATCACCGGAGCATCTGGCCGAACGACTGAAAATAGCCGAACAAAATCGCCAAAATCACCTGATGAACCCAAGCCGCGTCAAACCGGATCAACATACCCGCATTCTGCTTCGCGCCCTGCGCGGCAAGCCTTCCTAAGTAAGCTCACACAAATGCAAAGCCCTCTTAAATCCCCCTCATTCCCCCTTTTACAAAGGGGGAGGCCCGCTCGTTCAAAAGCAGGTGGCTGATTCTCCCCCCTTTGAAAGGGAGGGATTTGCCGAGTCATGCCCGCTGCTCGAAGGAACGCATCATTATTTACACAGACCTTCCCTAAAGCACAATTCCCTCGATCTTGCGGCGATATGTCGGAATTACACTCTAAAATGCCGAGGTCAACCGGCTGTTTAGTGGACATTCCACCGGTCACACGGCACAATGCCGACAACTTGAATTTCACGACATAAAAGACACCCGCGACAAGGAACTGCGACGCATGGCAACAATTCTGCTGCTGAACGGCCCGAATCTGAATCGACTCGGCTCGCGCGAGCCCGAACGTTATGGCAAAACCACTTTGAACGATATCGTTCAGCGGTTGGATGACCTCTGCCGACACACATCGTCGACGCTTGAACATCTTCAAACCAATGCCGAACACGAGATGATCGAGCGTATCCATGCCGCTGCCGATGCCAGCGTGGATGGCATCGTCATCAATCCTGCCGCCTGGACGCACACCAGCGTCGCCTTGCGTGATGCCCTGCTCTCCACGGCCATTCCTTTCGTCGAAATCCACATCACCAACATTCATGCCCGCGAATCCTTCCGCCAGCACTCCTATTTTTCGGACATCGCGATCGGATCAATCGTGGGCTTGGGCGCCGTCGGCTACGAACTGGCGCTATTCGCCTTACTGAATCATCTTGGCATCCCCCGCAGCACGCTGTGGACGCCCACCCTGCCACCCGCCTGATTCCCGCTGAACTCAGGCCAAACTCATCTGGAGAAGTCCATCCATGGATATTCGTAAAATTAAAAAACTGATCGAACTGCTTGAGGAGTCGGGCATCGCCGAAATCGAGATCCGCGAAGGCGAAGAATCCGTGCGTATTTCTCGTAGCCAGATTGCTCAGGCCGCGCCGGTCCAGTACACCCTGCCAGCAGCCGCCCCGGCGTCTACCGCACCGTCTCCCGCGGCCCAACCCGCAGCCGAGGATCAGGCCAAGGGCACACCGATCAAATCACCGATGGTCGGCACCTTCTATCGCGCGGCCTCGCCCACGTCGAAACCATTTGTCGACGTCGGCAGCAGCGTCAAGGCCGGCGACACGCTCTGCGTCATCGAAGCCATGAAAATGTTCAACCAGATTGAGGCCGAAACCAGCGGCACCATCACCGCGATTCTGGTCGAGAATGGCCAGCCGGTCGAATACGACCAGCCTTTGTTCATCATCGAATAAGCCAGTGCGTTTTAGAGGTTTTGCCATGCTGAACAAAGTATTAATCGCCAATCGCGGTGAAATCGCGTTGCGCATCCTGCGTGCCTGTCGCGAACTCGACATCCAGACCGTCGCCGTCCATTCCACCGCCGACCGCGACCTAAAGCACGTTCGCCTTGCGGATGAATCGGTCTGCATCGGCGGCCCCCGTTCGAACGAGAGCTACCTGAACATCCCGGCGATCATCGCGGCGGCGGAAGTGACCGATTCGGTCGCCATTCACCCCGGTTATGGATTCCTGTCCGAGAATGCCGATTTTGCTGAACGCGTCGAGGAATCCGGTTTCATCTTCATCGGCCCGACGCCCCAGAACATCCGCATGATGGGCGACAAGGTCACCGCCAAGGAAACCATGCGAGAGGCCAATGTGCCTTGCGTGCCGGGTTCCGATGGCGCGCTGGGCGATGATCCGGATGAGAACCTGCGTCTTGGACGTGAAGTGGGTTATCCGGTCATCATCAAGGCAGCTGGCGGTGGTGGCGGTCGCGGAATGCGCGTGGTGCATACCGAAGCGGCGCTGCTGCACGCCATCGACATGACGCGTAGCGAAGCACAAGCGGCGTTCAACAATCCGCAGGTGTACATGGAAAAATTCCTTGAGCACCCACGCCACGTCGAAATCCAGGTACTTGCGGACACCCACGGCAATGCGATCTATCTGGGTGAACGCGATTGCTCCATGCAGCGCCGCCATCAGAAAATCATCGAAGAAGCCCCCGCACCAGGCGTCACGCCGGAGCAACGTGCCGAAATCGGCGCGGTATGCGTGGCCGCCTGTCAGCGCATGGGCTACCGCGGGGCGGGCACGTTCGAATTCCTGTATGAAAACGGCAATTTCTATTTCATCGAAATGAATACCCGTTTGCAGGTCGAGCACACGATCACCGAAATGATCACCGGCATCGATCTCGTCAAGCAGCAACTGCGTATCGCGGCGGGCCTGCCACTTGAGATCACGCAGGATCAAGTCCGCCTGACCGGGCATGCCATCGAATGCCGTATCAACGCGGAAGATCCGGCCACCTTTGTGCCGAGTCCGGGGAAAATCACCAACCTGCATTTTGCAGGCGGGCCGGGAGTACGCATCGACTCGCACATCTACAACGGCTATAGCGTGCCACCCTACTATGACTCGATGATCGGCAAGCTCATCACGCATGCCGACACGCGCGACCAGGCGATCCGCCGCATGGCCGGTGCGCTCGACGAAATGATGATCGATGGCATCAAGACGAATATTCCCTTGCACCGTGATCTGATGGCCGATCAGGCCTTTATCGAAGGCGGCACGGATATCCATTATCTGCAAAAGAAACTGGGTCTGAACTGATGTCCGAATCGTCTGCAATGAGTCCGGCCTGGCAGCGACTGAGCCTGGACGTTCCCCAATCCGATGTCGAAGCCTGCGAAGACGCCCTGCTTGAAGCGGGCGCAGTCTCCGTTTCGCTGGAAGAAATCGGCGACGAGCAGATTTACGAACCCAAACCGGGTGAAACGCCGCTCTGGCAGCGGGTTCGCGTCGCGGGTCTTTTCGAAGGCCATATCAGCCCGGCAGACATCATGGGACAGCTGCATGGCCTGCTGCGGCCATCCCTTCTGGGTGATTTCGACCACGAATTCATCGAGGAAACCGATTGGGTTCGGCAAACTCAAGCGGATTTCGCCCCCACTCATTACGGCGATGGCCTGTGGGTTACGCCCCATTGGAGCGACGCACCTACCGAAGCCAAAACCGTAGTGCGGATCGATCCGGGTCTGGCCTTCGGCACCGGGCAGCATGAAACCACATCCCTATGCCTCGACTGGCTCGATGCCCAATCACTCAAAGGGCTACGTGTCCTCGATGTGGGTTGTGGCTCGGGGATTCTCGCGCTGGCAGCCTTGATGAAAGGCGCCTCGGTTGCCTATGGCACCGATATTGACCCACAGGCACTCAAGGCCAGCCGGGACAATGCAGCCCTCAATGACATTCCGGAAGATCGCCTCTGGCTCGGTCTGCCGGAAGAACTGGGCTCAGCAGAAAGATTCGACGTCCTGGTCGCCAATATCCTGGCCCAGCCCCTGATCGAACTCGCGCCCATCCTCGCCCCCCATATCAAAGCGGGCGGACGTTTCGCGCTGTCTGGCATTCTCAATTCGCAAGCCGAAGCCGTGGCCGCGCAATGGATGGCGCAGGGCCTGACGATCGATGAAATCGAATCCCGGGGTGACTGGTCGCGAGTCTGTGGACATCGGGGTTAAACCACTACCCGGCACGCCCCCGAACCATGGATGGTTTTACCGGGGCATGAGGTTCAGGGGAAAGCCCCCGTACAGGCTCCAAGAATCCCCCTTCTTCCCCAAACCCTGATCAATCCGGCTCAGCAATCAATTGGCGTATTTTCGCTACGGCATCAGGCTGATCCCACTCCGCGCCACCAAACAAGGCGTAACGAATCCGTCCCTTCCGATCGATAAGGTAGGTGCTCGGATAAGCGTATACCTGCCATGTCTGCACTGCTGTCCCTGCCGGATCGGTCAGAATGGGGAAGTTGACAGGGTGCTGCTTGATGAAAGCATCGATGGCGGCGCGATCCTCGGCCAGATTGACGGCAAGAATCTCGAAAGGCTCGCCTTCCAACAAGGTTTTCAATCGGGTCATCGAGGGCATTTCATGCACACAGGGCGGGCACCAACTGGCCCAGAAGTTGAGCAATACCACCTTGCCCCGATAATCTTTCAAATCAATGGCTTGCCCTTGCAAATCCATGAGATCCAAAACTCTGTTCTGCGGCCCAGAATAAGGCTGAAGCTCGGTTGATTTTGTCTGCTCGACTGTTACCGGAGCCGACGTTTCGACTTTGCCCGCCACCCTCGGTTCGGCCATATACCCGGCCAACAACGAAGCCGCCTGAGCGATGCGCGACGACAGCGCCTTGCCTTGCGCCTGCTCGAACGCAGTGGCATCTGGCCGGAAATAGAAACGATCGCGCACGTCCGGCAGCAACTGCGTGAACACGGTGCTCCCGGATTTTTCCAACTGCTGCTTCAATTCCATAAGACGCCAGCGCCAGGGAGATAGCACGGCCTGCATCACAAACACAGGGGCATTGAATGCGGCTACTTGTGGCCAATAACGGGCAGGTTCACCGGGCACGGGGGTGTTGATATACAGATTCGGGTTAATGAAGACAAATCCAACACCCTGTTGGGGTGTGGATTGCAGCGCGACCCACCCCCGAACCGCCAGTTCGGCCGCCTTGTTGGGAGCGATCACAATCAAGGGCAGATTGTCGGCCTTTGCTTTAGTGATCAGGCCACTGATCCATTCGGGTGGCACCTTGTCGACAGCACTGGGCGTCGGCGACAGAAACAGCGGTTCGTAGAGATCGACAAACCAGCTCTCGAAACCGCGCACACTCAATGCCGCAGCCATCTGTTTCTCGGCAGGCAAAATCCCTTGCTCGGAAGGCAGCCACAACAAACGCATTTTGGGTGGCTCTTGGGCGGCTACAACATCGATCACAAGCGGCGTGTCCATACCCGGCATGGATAACTCGGCAGCCATGACAGAACTCGAAAACACCGCGCATAACAGCAGCAGCCAGCGCAAGTGCGCCGTGAAAAAAGCAGGTCGAAATATCTGGTACATTAAAATAACTCCGTGAATCAACGATCTATCACACCATGGTCAATTCCGGCCGGCCGTGTGCTGACCTGCCACGATGGCAGGAAATACATGACATAACGCACGGCCACATAACCAACCACGACGGTGGCGACCGCAAGTTCGACATCAGCGAGCAGATGGATCAGTTGCACATCGCGAAAATCGGCCCCCTCCGCCACCAGCCAGCCTTCAAGCATCACCAAGGCTTTTACGCCGATCACCATCGGGAAGGTGAATGCCGCATAGCCCGGGCTGAACGGCAATCGGAGCAGATCGAAGAATGCAGTGTAAATCAACAGGGTCATCAACACCGCGATGCTTGCCAACAGGGCCACCAGCATGGGCTGTGGCTGCGCGACCAGGGTCAGGTATCCGGCAAGCCCCAGACTGGCCGGGGCCGCCATGATGGCAATCGTCGGCTTGGCAGCTTCTGGGACATGTTCGACGAAAATCAACCGGTAGAGCATCATCGGCAGCATGATGGCATACATGCCAAGACCAAAATAGAGCAGCACTTGCGCCAAGAATAACAATGCCGGATTGCCGGGAAACGTCACATCGGCAACGATCAAACCGACCGGGGGCACAAACCAGGCGGGCACCATGTGGTGTAGGCGGAAGTCCCGTGCGCGATGGGTGACGAAGACACCCAGAAACAACAGATGCAGGGCGATCGCCGCCAGCCACAGCGCGACCGCGAGCCCGGCCCAATGCAGCGAAACGGCCTTGGAGACGACCATGAGCGTCATCGCAAACGTCGGCAGCACACTGCCCACGACCGGGTGCGCCAGTTCATTCCACACCAGGCTCCGGTTCAGCAGGAATTTAGCGGTCAACAGCAGCAGAAGCCCCCCTGCAATCAGGGCAGAAATGGTTTGCGCCCAGCCATGTAAGGGTAAAAAAGCTTCCCAGATCCAACCCAGGCTGGCCACCCCAAGGGCCAGCCCGGCAATCGGCGTTGGTATGGCCTGTAATTTGACAGGAAGTGATGTGTTCATCGTTTGCCTCCGGTGATGGTGATCAACTGGGGCTAGACTACTGCGTCCTTTTTGTTAAATATATTGGAACTTTTCTTACTATATGTAAGATTTAAATGAACACAGGGAATGATATGAACATTACCTTAAGGCAACTACAGGTTTTTCTCGCCATCACTCAGACGCGCTCGATCACCGCCGCAGCTGAGCGTCTGCACCTGACTAAACCCGCAGTCAGCGCCGCACTGTCCGAACTGGAAAAACGCATCGGCAACCCATTGTTCGACCGGTCAGGCAATCGGCTGCACCTCAATGACCTCGGCCAAAAGCTTCTGCCGCTGGCTGATGAATTACTGCAACGCAGTCGGGATATCGAAGTCCTGTTTTCCACTGAAGAAGTGCAACGCACCAGCTTGCGTCTCGGCGCCAGTTTTACCATCGGTCAGCAACTTATTCCCTGGCTGCTGCGGGATTATCGTCTCGACCATCTGCAGCCGCTGCCCAAGGTGCATATCAGCAATACACGCGAGATTTGCCAACAACTGATTGCATTCGAGCTTGACATCGGATTAATCGAAGGGGAGGTGGAAGATCCTGAGATCGAAACACTGACGTGGATGCAGGATCGTATGCTGATTCTAGCCAACCCGGAGCATCCATTGGCAGGTATAGAGCGATCAAGCCAAGAGGCCCTGGAGGATCAGCCTTGGGTTCTTCGAGAGCCAGGCTCAGGCTCGCGCAATCTGTTCCTGCATCGGATGGCGCCCCATCTGCAGCGTTGGCGAATCGCTTTGGAACTGAACAGTACCGAGGCGATCATCAATGCCACGGCAGCAGGTCTCGGCTTAAGCTGCCTGTCTGAATTGGAAGCGCAATACGCCATAAAATCCGGTCGACTCGTCGCGATCGAAGTCGATCTGAATCTGACGCGAACGTTCCGTCTCGCCTGGCACCGGGAGAAATACCTCAGCCCCGCACTTCTGCAGTTCGTGCACTATTGCCAGGCATGGAATGGTGTCGCGAATAGGGCCTGAGTAATTCTGCCCCCATACAGGGTGACTTCGAGCACTGGGTGCGATTTGGTAAATCCCCCACCCCCTCTTTCAAAGGAGGGAGTGAGTCATTTTTTGGACATGTGCGCTTCCCCCCTTTGTAAAAGGGGGAACGAGGGGGATTTGAAGAAGCTCTGATCTGTGGCGTGCTCGAATCCAAGCGCTTTTGCGGTCCAGCCATTGGCTTGTCATGCGAGCGGCAGTGTCTGCCTTGCGCACGATGCAGCCATCATTGATAGCTGAAGCGCAGGTGTATTCTCCCCAAGCTCAAAGCCGTTCGATCCGCAGCCGTTGCGCCCGTAATTCCCCAAGGCTGGTTTCGAATTTCTCCGCTCGCTCCCGTTCCTGTGCGACTACCTGCGCCGGGGCACGATCGGCAAAACCCGGTGCATCGAGTTTGTTACGGGATTTGGTCAACTCGGCTTCGGTCTTGGCAATTTCGCGCTCAAGTCGAGCCAATTCCGCTTCCTTGTCGATCAATCCCGCCAGGGGGATGTGGATTTGCAACTCGCCAACCAGTGCCATGGCCGCCTCGGGCACGGTCTCTCCCTCTGCCAATGGGGTAACGCGCCCAATCCGACCGACAGAATTCAGCAAAGCGCCAAACCGCTCAAACCGGGCGATCTCTTCAACGGTGGCATGCGTTACCAGCACGTCGAGCGATTTGCTGGGCGCTATGTCCATTTCGGCACGAATACGGCGCACGCCCAGAATCACATTTTTCAGCCATTCGACCGACTCGATCGCATGGGTATTGATTTTGCGCTCGTCCGCCAAGGGATACGGACGCCCCATGATGCTATCGGTTGACGACACATCCGCCAATACCATCGGTGCCAAGCGCTGCCAGATGGTTTCGGTAATGAACGGGATGATCGGGTGCAGGAGCCGCAAAAGTGCTTCGAGCACGCGCACGAGGGTGCGACGTGTGCCACGCTGAGCGGCTTCATCATCAGCCTTGAGCGCGGGCTTGGTGAACTCGAGATACCAGTCGCAGTATTCATTCCAGGTGAATTCATACAGAGCCTGTGCCGCCAGATCAAAGCGATATTCGGCAAAATGCCTTGCCACTTGTGCCTCGACCTGTTGCAGACGGCCGATAATCCACTCGTCCGCATCGCTCAGGGTCACCGGCGCGTCGGTCAGGCCGGTGTCTTGATCTTCGCATTGCATCATCACAAACCGGCTGGCATTCCACAGCTTGTTGCAGAAATTGCGGTAACCTTCGATGCGCCCGAGATCGAAACGGATGTCCCGCCCCGTGGTCGCCAGTGCGGCAAAGGTAAAGCGCAACGCATCGGTGCCGAAGGCCGGGATACCATTGGGAAATTCCTTGCGCGTGTCTTTTTCGATCTTCGCCGCCATTTTGGGCTGCATGAGGCCCGCGGTGCGTTTGGCAACGAGCGATTCGAGATCGATGCCATCGATCAGGTCGATCGGATCGAGCACGTTGCCCTTGGACTTGGACATTTTCTGTCCCTGCGCATCGCGAATCAGGCCATGCACGTACACTTCACGAAACGGCACGTCACGCATGAAGTACTTGCCCATCATCACCATCCGTGCGACCCAGAAGAAGATGATGTCAAAGCCGGTCACCAAGACGCTTGTGGGATAGAACTGCGCCAGTTCCTGTGTGTGCTGCGGCCAACCCAAGGTTGAAAACGGCCAGAGCGCGGAGGAGAACCAGGTGTCGAGCACATCGTTGTCCTGCGACAGAATCACCGTGCCTTCCAGATCGTATTTCGCCCTAACCTCGGCTTCGTTTCGCCCGACATACACCTTGCCCGATTCGTCATACCACGCCGGAATACGGTGGCCCCACCAGATCTGGCGGCTGATGCACCAGTCCTGAATGTTCTCAAGCCATTGGTAATAGGTATTCGACCAGTTTTCCGGCACGAATTTGATGTCACCGCCACGCACCGCGTCCAGGGCCGGGCGCGTAATGGCGGCCAGTCCGCCCGGACGACCATCTTCCTGTGTTTCGCGGGTGAGATCGACGAACCATTGGTCGGTCAACATCGGTTCAATCACCGCGCCACTGCGGTCGCCACGGGGCACCATGAGCTTGTGATCGTCGATCTTTTCCAGCAAATCGAGTTCTTTAAGATCGTGAATAATACGATCACGAGCTTCATAGCGATCCAGCCCCGCATAATGGGCTGGCAAGGCGCCCTCTTCTTCACCACCGATGATTTCCGGCAGTTCGCGAATCCGCGCATCGATGGTCAGCACATTGATTTTGGGCAGGCTGTGTCGTTGTCCGACGGCATAGTCGTTGAAATCGTGCGCGGGGGTGATTTTCACGCAGCCCGAGCCGAAGGCCGGATCGACGTAATCATCCGCAATGATCGGTATTTCACGGCCTACCAGCGGCAAGGTAATGGTCTTGCCAATCAGATGCTGGTAGCGCTCGTCTTCCGGATGTACGGCCACGGCGGTGTCACCCAACATGGTTTCAGGACGGGTCGTGGCGACAATCAAGTTGCCGCTGCCATCGGTCAGCGGGTATCGCAGATGCCAAAGGTGGCCGGTTTCCTCTTCGCTGATAACCTCCAAATCCGAAACGGCGGTATGCAGCACCGGGTCCCAGTTCACCAGCCGTTTGCCACGATAAATCAGACCATCCTCATACAAGCGCACAAAGACTTCACGCACCGCCTCGGACAAACCCTCATCCATCGTGAACCGCTCGCGCGACCAGTCGCAGGAGGCACCCAGGCGCTTCATCTGTTCGGTGATGAATCCACCCGATTCGGCTTTCCATTGCCACACCCGTTCGGTGAATGCCTCGCGGCCGAGATCATGCCGTGTCTTGCCTTCGGCCTCGAGTTGACGCTCCACCACCATTTGCGTGGCAATACCCGCATGATCGGTACCCGGCTGCCAGAGCGTGCGATCACCCTGCATCCGATGTACACGGGTGAGCATGTCCATCAGGGTATCCTGAAACGCATGGCCCATATGCAGGCGCCCCGTCACATTCGGTGGCGGCAGCATGATGCAGTAACTCGGTGCGTCGGCAGGCAGACTGGCATCGGGAGCAAAGTAGCCGCCCGCTTGCCAGCGCGCGTAACAAGGAGCTTCGATCTCGGCGGGATTGTAGGTTTTTTCCATTTTTATCATCAACTTAAATTATATATATTCGTACGGGGTTACGCGCTCAACGATCGTCACGCGGCACCTGGGCAATCTGCCGGTGAACGGGTTTGGTCCCTGTGGCTTGATACGCGCGCCAGCGTGCGCGGGCGGCATCCCGATTGGCGGGATTGGCATCAACAAGTTCATCCAGTTGAACGCGTTCGGCAACGCGCTCGATGGGTTTGCCGGAAAGATTGATCACATAATCAAAACCACCAGCCGCCACATCCACGCCCAGGAAAATCGGTGCGTGGGCGATATCTTCAGGGTCAGCCGTGTGCGGCACGAAGGCGTCGGGTTTGTAGCCCCATAAATAATCGTCAAAACTTTCCACATGCGCGAGATTGGCGCAGACAACATAGGTCATGTGCCCCGCTTCGGCCGCCTCAGCGCACAGTTCCGCCGCATAAAACCAGAAAGCCTCGGTGTCCGGATCATCGATCAGATGGAAAATCACGGCACTCATTCAATCGCCCCCTCGAGCACTCATTTAAAGACAGACACCACAACCACGCCCGGCGAGTATGACGGACGAACAGTGAGCGCGTATTATGCCCAATCCAGCCTTCTCTCGCAGCGCCACATGACTTCATCTGCACAATCATCCATTTCGCCCCGACTCAAAATGCTGCTTGCATGGGTTCTGGTGCTCGCGGTTCTGACCGGAGTGGTTGCCTGGATCGGGCCGGACAGACTGCTCGCACCCTGGCGCCTGATCTCCCTACCCGCACTCGGCATTGCCCTGATCCTGATGGTATTAAGCTATGCGCTGCGTGCCCTGCGTATTCAGAGATACTTTATCCACGAATTGCGTGGCCAATTCTGGCCCACACTGAAATTATCCACCTGGCACATCCTGCTGAACAATTTTCTGCCCATGAGAACAGGGGAAATCAGCTTCCCGATCCTGATGCAACGGTATTTCACCCTGCCCGCGTCCCGCACCGTACCGGTACTGCTCTGGTTTCGGCTACTCGATCTTCAGGCAATCGTTCTGCTCGGGTTGCTGGCTGCGATATGGGGCATGGGATTGCCGGATGCGTGGGCGATCCTCGTAATCATCCTCGTACCGGCTCCCGTGTTGATCTTCCTGGCCCGCCATCGCGTACGTCGAGTCATCGCAGCCCGCCCGGATGGCAAATGGCGAGGCCTTCTGCTCGGCAGTGTGGACAGCCTACCCCAATCCATCGCTCATTTCCTGGCCACACTCGGCTGGACCTGGGCAAACTGGCTGATAAAGCTTCTGACGCTGGCATGGGTTCTGTCCCATGTCGCCCAGCTGGGTCTGGCGGCCGCACTTGCAGGTGCCATTGGCGGCGATCTGACCACCGTCTTGCCCATCCATGCCCCCGGCGGATTTGGTACGTTTGAGGCAGGTGTCGTGCTTGCCCTGCAGCCTTTTGGTCTGGATGCGACGAGCGCACTGGCGGCAGCAGTCAATCTTCACCTGTTCGTGTTGGGTTCATCCCTGCTCGCGGCACTGATGGTTCTGCTCATCAAAGTACCCGGTCAAACCGGACAGGAAAGGGAACCGAGGCAAGATTTTTGACTCTACCTTCGGATTGAACCCCGTTGATTTCAATAATCGCCCTCAATAGTCAAGGAGCAAATCTGATGTATGTAGTCGCCAACCGAGTCCCCGTTGCCGCCGAATGGCACGATGCGTTTGAAGAACGTTTTCGCGCACGTGCCGGACAGGTCGATCTCCAACCCGGTTTTGTCCGTATGGAAATCCTGCGGCCCGATTCCGAAGACGGCGTCTATGTCGTTCTGACGCACTGGCAGGATAAGGCTTCATTTGAGAACTGGGTGGGCAGCGCGGATTTCAAGATCGCGCACCAGAATCCCTTGCCGAAGGAGGCATTTACGGGGCCGGGTAAGCTCGAACGTCACACGGCCATCATTGTCAGCGAAAAGATCTGAGCGCACGCTCTCCTCTCTTCGAAAAAACAACACGGATATTCCAGACGAAAAAAACCCCGCGTCGTCCGCGGGGTTTTTTGTGCGTTCAGCGAAATGCTCGCTTATTCTTCGCCGACCACGACCACTTTGATGATTGCATTGACATCAGTGTGCAGGTGTACAGGCACTTCGAATTCACCCACAGAGCGCAAGGCACCCGCAGACAAGCGCACTTGACGCTTTTCGATAGTCACGCCGTAGGCAGAAGACACGGCTTGTGCAATTTCAATCGTGCCGACAGAACCGAACAGCTTGCCTTCCGCGCCCGCTTTCACAGGGATGGTGACCATGGCTTCGGCCAGTTTCTCGGCTTGCGCCACAGCGGCGGCCAGTTCAGCGGCAGCCTGGCTTTCGAGTTCAGCGCGGCGGGCTTCAAACTCGGCCATGTTGGCCTTTGTTGCGGCCTTCGCTTTACCGTATGGAATAAGGAAGTTACGCGCATAACCGGCACGTACATTGACGATATCGCCCAAGGTGCCGAGGTTTTCGACTTTATTCAACAAAATAACTTGCATGATGTGTTCCTATACAGGTCGAACCGATCAGTGACGATCAGTGTAGGGCAGCAACGCGAGGAAGCGGGCACGCTTGATCGCAGTCTGGAGTTGACGCTGATAACGGGCAGCCGTACCGGTGACGCGCGCAGGCACAATCTTGCCGGTTTCGGTGAGGTATTGTTTCAAGGTATCGAGATCTTTGTAATCGATCTGTTTGACATTTTCGGCGGTGAATCGGCAAAAACGCTTACGACGGAAAAAACGTGACATGGTGTAATCCCCTAAACTGGTAAAGCTGGCTTATTCGCTTGCTTCGATTTGTTCTTCTTGATCTTCGTCATCGCGATCAAAACGGCCTGAATCCTGCTCGTCATCACGGCGACGTGGACGGCGCTCGTTATCACGCTCACGCATGATGATGGACGGCTCGGTCTCGGCTGCTTCCATACGGCTGGTCAGGTGGCGCAGAACGGCATCGTTGAAACGGAACGCTTCTTCGAGCTCGGCAATTGCGGCCTGAGACGCTTCAACGTTCATCATCACATAATGTGCTTTGACGAGCTTGTTGATGGGGTAGGCCAGTTGACGACGGCCCCAGTCTTCCAGACGGTGAACGGTGCCACCGGATGTTTCGATGATGCCGCGATAGCGTTCGATCATGGCGGGGACTTGTTCGCTTTGATCCGGGTGGACCATGAACACGATTTCATAGTGACGCATAATTGACTCCTGTGGATGGATAAAAAAGCAGCCTGCCGTATGCGCAACGGTCAGGCAGGAGAAACGAGGCGCGGATTATACGGGGTTTCTTGACCCATAACAACGGCCGCAGCCTTAAATGGAGTAGATCGGGAACTAATGCGCCAGATTCGCTCAAGGATCTCGCCGTCAATCTTGCCCGCACCTGAAGTCAAGTGTTATGCACGCATGGGCATAGGGATACAAGAGCGACTCATCGATCCCCGCCCTCGATGACCACAAATGCCAGCGCATGTGATCGTTCATCGCTGATGCTCAAATGCACCCGCACTGCCCCGATCTCATCCAGACGTTGTTGCGCCAGGCCGCTAAAAATAAGTTCAGGTGCGCCACGTGCGTTATGAATGGTCTGAATATCATGCAGGGAAATACCGCCGCTAAAGCCGGTGCCCAGCGCTTTGACGGCCGCTTCCTTGGCAGCAAACCGTTTGGCCAGCCAAGCTGTAAATCGAGGCGAGTCACTCACCGGTGCGGCCACCCGCTCCGATACGCCCAGAATTCGATGGACCAGACGATCGCCATGCCGGGCATAACTTTGCGCCAGACGTTCAATCTCCACCAAATCGGTGCCAATGCCAAGAATCATGAAACAATCAGCCCATCCGGGCTTCGCGCATCAACTTTTTCATGTCCGCAACCGCTTGGGGCAACCCGGTAAAAATCGAGCGGGCGATGATGGCGTGCCCGATGTTCAATTCCTCTATCTGGGGAATGGCCGCAATCGCCTGCACATTGTGGTAATGCAGCCCGTGGCCCGCATTGACTTGCAAGCCGACATCAGTCGCATCCCGTGCCGAACGGATGATATCGTTCAAAATCTGCTTTTGACCAGCGTCATCACGTGAGTCGGCATAATGACCGGTATGCAATTCGATGACGGGCGCCTCGCAGGCCACGGCCGCATCGATCTGGCGTGGATCGGCATCAATGAATAGTGACACACGAATGCCTGCCGCCCGCAACCGGTCACAAGCAGAATGGATGCGGTCAATTTGACCGGCCACATCCAATCCGCCTTCTGTCGTCAGCTCTTCGCGTTTTTCCGGCACCAGGCAGCAATCATGCGGTTGGACAAGACACGCAAACTCGATCATCTCTTCGGTTACCGCCATCTCGAGGTTCATGCGTGTTTGCAACATCTCACGCAGACGCAAAACGTCACGATCCTGGATATGTCGGCGATCTTCGCGCAAATGTAACGTGATACTGTCCGCACCCGCCTGTTCCGCCAGCAACGCGGCATGAACCGGATCCGGATAGGTGGTTCCCCTCGCCTGCCGCAAGGTGGCAACATGGTCGATATTCAGACCCAGAAGTGGTCGCAGCGCGGTCAGACGATTGGTCATAAATGTGTATCCCTTTTAACTGAAGTTTTAGGAGCAATTGCCCAAGTAATTTAATGAAGTTCGGTTACTGCGGGCGCAGGTGTTATTCGCCTTCGCCCGGTTGGGGCTGGCTCCGCCACAACGCTCTACTGTGAAACGGAGCCGATCCAACATGAGGCGCCAGCAGGCTTTGGAGCAGGTCGCGAGCCTGACGACGATCTGCCGCATCACCGAGTGCCTGATTTTCAGCAATGGCCTTCAAGACATTGCCTGCCACAGGATACCCTCGCCCCCGTTGTTGCAGAATCCCCTCTTCGGGAGCCAACCAGTACATCGCCTGCGGGTCAATCGACTCCTGGGTATCGGCAGTCAATTGCCAATCAATCCCTACACCCAGTTCTGCCAGCAAGTCACGCTCGAAGCCGCGCACCACCATACCAAAATCGACAGCTTGTCCAGTCAACTCGGCCAGATGCCGTGCATAAATATCAAACAATACCGGCGCTGGCTCATGGCGATGTAACGCGCGCATCAGCAATTCATTCAGATAGAATCCGACGGCAAGTGACTGACCATGCAGGATGTGCGCATACCCTGCCGGCTCGATCTGCGTGGCTGTTTTCATGTCACCACGACCCGCCAGCATCATCTGCAGGCATTGAAAAGCCATCGGTCTGAGCGGGGATTTCTTGCCACGGGTTCGCGCGCCGCGTTGATACGTGGTGAGTCGACCGAAGTCCTCAGTAAACCACTCGACCAGCAGGCTGGTATCCCGCCAGGGGCGCGTATGCAGCACAAAAGCACGGGTCATATCCACCGGTCCAAAACGTGCACCGGATTACTCGGGCAGCTGATAACCAAGCGACTGGACCGCACGCTCGTCATCCGCCCAGTCCGCTCTCACCCGAACCCATAATCGCAGCATGACTCTGGTCTGCAACATCTGCTCGAGATCATGCCGGGCCAAGCTGCCGATGTCTTTGAGTTTCTTGCCGCCAGAACCAATGACAATACCCTTCTGACTATCACGCGCTACATAAATGACCGCGTCGATTTCTGTCAGCTCCGGCTCCTCGCTGAATCGCTCGATCAGTACAGTGGTTTTGTAGGGCAATTCGTCGTGCAGTAAGCGCGCCATTTTTTCGCGAATGATCTCGGATGCCATGAATCTTGTGGTGATCGTGGTCACTTCATCCGGATCGTACATCGGCTCGCCCTGAGGCAGGTGCTTGAATATCAAATCAAGCAAGCCGTCAAATCCCCGGTCACGTCGCGCGGACAGGGGATAAAGCGCCAAAAAATCAAAGCGCGCCTGCATCTGGGCCAAAAAGGGGAAAAGTGCTGTCTTATCTGACAACAGATCGATCTTGTTGATCAGCAGGATCGTCGGCAGGCCGGATTGCCGGATCAATTCCAGCACACCGGCATCTTCTTCATTGAATCGACCGGATTGAACGACGAACAGCACCAGATCCACATCGTCGAACCCACTACGGGCCGTGCGATTGAGTTGGCGATTGAGCGCATCACTGCCGCCCTGATGAATGCCGGGGGTATCAACGAACACAATCTGCCCACGCGGTTCACTCAGAATTCCGGTTATCCGATGTCGCGTCGTTTGCGGCTTGGGCGCTGTGATGCTGATTTTCTGCCCGACCAGACGGTTGAGCAGGCTGGATTTACCGACATTCGGTCGACCGACAATCGCTACCTGACCGAACCGGTGAACAGCTGTTTCCATATTTGATGTGATTTTGGGCTCCATTTACTGCCCCGACCCGGTGAACTTCTGCTGCCTCAGGGTGAGCGCTTCATACATCGACTCAGCTGCCGCTTGCTCCGCCTTACGCCGGGAACTGCCACGCCCAACGGCTTTCTGCTGCGTGTCACTCAAACGACAGGTCACCTCAAACACTTGCTTATGTGCCTGCCCACTGATCTTTGTCACCTCGTAGGATGGCAATTCACGCTTGCTGCCTTGCAACCATTCCTGTAAACGGGTTTTCGGGTCCTTGAGGCTTGCGGCATCGGGCAGGTCTTTCAGCATGCGTTCAAACAGGCGTACCAGCAATGCCTGAGCAACCTCAAAACCCTGATCGAGATATACGGCCCCGATCGTGGCTTCGAGTGCATCCGCGAGAATCGAGTCGCGGCGAAAGCCTCCGCTTTTCAGTTCGCCCGGCCCGAGAACCAAATAACGCCCCAAATCCAGCTCCCGCGCAATGACGGCCAGACTTTCCTCTCGCACAAGACTTGCACGCCAGCGCGAAAGTTCACCTTCCGTTGCCTTTGAATGAATTGTGTAGAGTTGGTGGGCAATCACCAGATTGAGTACGGCATCACCCAGAAATTCCAGGCGTTCGTTATTCAAGTTGCCGGCCGAGCGATGGCGCAGTGCCATCTCAAGTAGCTCGGGGTTGGTGAAGGCGATACCGATGTGCTGCGCCAGCTTCTCCGGCGCAGCCACAAGCGGGTTGCCCGACTTAAGGACTGACATTCACTGAATGCGTAAAGGATGCCACCACCGCCAGGTTACCGACGATATCTGCGCGACCGTCATAATCGTAAGTCACTTTGTATCCATTACCGAATGGCGTGATTTTGAAATCTTTGGAGGTAATGTTATCGATTTCATTGATATCAAGTTGCTTATCGATCGTACTCCGAATCTGCATCGGATCACCATGAAAGCTCTGAAGCTGTTTAAAAATGCTACTGATTTTCTGGTCGGTCAGATAAAGCGGCACCACTTTCATCAAAAGTATGGCCAGAAAAAAGGCAATAAAGGCGTACATAATCAGGCCAATCAGGGTCATACCCGATTGGTGACGACGACTGGCGGTACTGTGATCAAGCTTCATGCAACTGTCCCTCTTCCATTAATCAAAACCAAAAAAATCAATGAATGCCCATACCGATACGGCTGGCGTCAAATTTGCCGTCTTTCCAGTCCCAATGCAACCAAATCATGAAGGCTTTGCCCACCAGATTGGCTTCGGGCACAAAACCCCAATAACGGCTGTCGTTACTGTTGTCACGATTGTCACCCATCATAAAATATTCGTGGGGCGGCACAACCCACTCGCCGTTCTTTTCGTATCCATCCTTTTCGAACAGCACGTCATGCTCGACGCCCAGCAGATTTTCCCGATAGACCGAGGCACCGGCCATGCGCATGCCATCGTCCCCAGGGTAGACGCCAACATAAGTTTCGGGAATAGGCGTGCCGTTCACCCAGAGCTTATTGCCCTCGACGCGGATATGATCACCCGGAACGCCGATTACCCGTTTGATGTAATCGACTTTCGGATCATTGGGATAACGGAACACCGCAATATCACCCCGCTTCGGTTCCCAGGTTGGCAGTATCTTGGTATCCAGCACCGGCAGTCGCAAGCCATAACTGAATTTATTGACCAAAATAAAATCCCCCACCAGCAAGGTCGGCATCAGCGAACCCGAGGGAATACGGAATGGCTCGACAATGAACGAACGCACGACCAGAACCACAAGGAGAATAGGGAAAAAGGAACGGGCATAATCGACCAGCAGGGGTTCGTGAAGCACAACCGGCGCACCATCGGCAACCACACCCGTAGCCGCACGGCGGACACGCGCCTTTTTGAAAAACAGGCTATCAGTCAACCAGATCAAGCCCGAAATCAGGGTAGCCAGCACCAGTATCAATGTAAAATCCAAAATCACTCTCCCCGAGTCGGTGTTATTTGTTGGCATCCATTTGCAAAACAGCCAGGAATGCCTCTTGTGGCACCTCGACCTGACCGATTTGCTTCATGCGTTTCTTGCCTTTCTTTTGCTTATCGAGCAACTTGCGTTTTCGGGAGACATCCCCGCCATAGCACTTGGCCAGCACGTTCTTGCGCAGAGCCTTTACCGTGCTGCGCGCAATGATCTTGGCACCGATGGCCGCCTGAACCGCTACTTCGAACATCTGCTGCGGAATGAGTTCCTTGAGCTTCTCGGATAAATCCCGGCCCCGGCTTTGAGCGATGCTGCGATGCACGATCAACGACAGCGCATCGACGATTTCGCCATTGATCAGCATGTCCATTTTAACGAGATCGGCATCCTGGAAGCGGACAAACTTGTAATCGAACGAGGCATAGCCCCGGCTCACCGATTTGAGCCGGTCGAAGAAATCGAGCACCACTTCGCCCAGCGGTAACTCGAAAACAAGCGTGACCTGCTTGCCCGCGTAACTCAGATTTTTCTGTACGCCACGTTTCTCAATGCAAAGCCCGATGACCGCGCCGACGTACTCATCGGGGCAGAAAATGCTTGCCTCAATTATTGGCTCACGCAGTTCCTTGATATTACTCACATTAGGGAGCTGGGCGGGGTTGTGAATTCGATAGGTCGAACCATCGTTTTCTACAATTTCATACACAACCGTCGGCGCGGTGGTAATGAGATCGAGGTCATACTCGCGCTCCAAGCGTTCCTGCACGATCTCCATGTGCAACAAACCGAGGAATCCGCAGCGAAAGCCGAATCCAAGTGCCTGCGAAACTTCAGGCTCGAAATGCAGCGCTGCGTCATTCAGGCGCAACTTGCGCAGGGCTTCGCGCAGATTTTCGTAGTCTTCACCCTCGACAGGATACAAACCGGAAAATACCCTTGGCTGCATTTCCTTGAAGCCGGGCAAGGCTGCCGTGGCGCCATTTTCGGCGTCCGTCAGGGTATCACCGACCTTCGCCGAATCGATATTCTTGATCCCGGCGATCACAAACCCCACATCACCGGCATAAAGACCCTCGCGCGCGAGCGTTTTGGGCGTGAATACTCCCACTTTTTCGACCTGAAAAATATCCCCAGTACCCATGGCCTTGATTTTGCGTTTCGGCAGGATTGCCCCGTCGATGACACGCACCAGCGCGACTACGCCGACATAGTTGTCAAACCAGGAATCGATGATCAGCGCCTTGAGCGGACCTTCTTCATTACCGACGGGCGCCGGAATCTCCTCGATCAGGCGTTCGAGCACATCTTCGATACCCACCCCGGTTTTGGCGGAAGTGAGGACAGCGTGCTCTGCATCGATACCAATGACATCCTCGATTTCCTGCTTGACGCGCTCGGGCTCGGCCGACGGCAGATCAATCTTGTTCAAGACAGGCACGACGGTGAGACCAAGATCGATGGCCGTATAGCAGTTGGCAACCGATTGCGCCTCAACGCCCTGTGAGGCATCAACCACCAGCAACGCACCCTCGCAAGCCGCCAGTGAGCGCGAAACTTCATACGAGAAATCCACGTGCCCGGGTGTATCGATGAAATTCAGACGGTAGACCTTACCACTGCGGGAGGTGTAGTCGAGCGATACACTCTGCGCCTTAATGGTGATACCGCGCTCCCGCTCGATATCCATGGAGTCAAGCACCTGCACATCCATTTCACGCGCGCTCAAGCCACCGCACAACTGAATAATGCGGTCAGACAGGGTGGATTTACCGTGGTCAATGTGGGCGATAATCGAAAAATTACGAATCAGCGAGAGCCGTTCGGACATGGTTCTACTCAATAGTTTTTAAAAGGCGCACCGCGACGGGGCGCTCATGAAAATCCAGATACCGGTGAAAATGCTTCATACACGACACATACACCGCAAAGCGGCGAAGTATAACCGATTCGGCCAATTTTACTCGGCGCCTTGCAACCAAGAAGCCTCATGCCACCATCTCTCATTAACGCCCATCAGTCGGCCTGAAGCGAGATGGCCACGTAATGCTGTTGGTCGCCACGGCGCATGAGAACCGCATTGGGCCTGTCCTTGCGGGCTGACTCGAAGGCTTTCTGCGCAGCGTCCAGGGAATTCAATGCGCGCTGATTCAGCGTGAGCAGGACATCCTGAGCCGCCAGCCCCGCTTTTGCGGCCGGGCTGTCGGGCTCAACGGCCTTGACACGGATCGTGCCGCCATCGTCCGTCAAAAGCAGGCCGAAATCTTCCACAATCAGGTCATGAGATTTCATCGACTGAACCTGCCTCGGTGCATGTTGAGGCAATGCAGCCAGCTTTATTGAAATGTTGCGCGCCTTACCTTTCGTGAGCACCTCGAGGCGCACGTCGCTTCCCGGTGGGAGCACGCCGATGGTTTGCGGCAAGTCGGCAGATTCGGTAATCGGGTGGCCATTGGCAGCGATAATAATATCGCCCGGTTGCAGCGCGGATTGCTCGGCAGGTGACCCTGAAACGAATCCGGTCACCAATGCACCCTTGGCCCGGTCAAGACCCATGGCTTGTGCCATTTCACGGTTCAGGGATTGAATCTGAACCCCCAGAAAACCACGATTAACCGCACCGTGCTGCTTTAATTGTTCCACCACCTGCAGGGCGTAATTGATCGGTATGGAGAATGACAGGCCATTGTAAGCACCAGATTCCGTGAGAATCTGCGCATTGATGCCAATAACCTCACCCTGGACGTTGAACAATGGGCCACCTGAGCTTCCCGGATTGATGGCGACATCGGTCTGCAAATACGGTACATACCGCTGATTGTCATCGCCCGGCAGTGATCGCCCCTTGGCGCTGACAACACCGGCCGTGACGGAATGATCAAACCCGAAAGGTGAACCGATCGCCACCGCCCATTGCCCGGGTTTGACTTGGTCGGAATTACCGATTCTGACGGGCTTGAGCCCTTTGGCATCAATCTTGAGCAGTGCTATATCACCGGCCTTATCGCTACCCAGAACCTTTGCCTTAAGTTCACGACCATCCGCCAGCCGAACGTAAATTTGTGATGCGCCATCGATCACATGCTCGTTGGTTACGATTTCACCATTTTGACTCAGGACGAATCCCGAACCGCTACTTGATTCAGGCTCGAGTGGCGGTGTTGGCTCCTGAGGCGCCGATCCACCGGGCGCCTGACCATTGAAACCGAAAAACTGACGGAAGAAATCATTGAGTTCGCTGTTATTCCCGCCTTGATTCGGGGTATCCGGCATGGCCGCCAACGGGACAATGGCGCTCACATTGACCACGGAGGCATTATTGGCCGCAACCAAGGCGGAAAAGTCAGGTAAACCGGTGACTTGTGCTTCTGACTTTTGGTCATCACAAGCCGCGAGCGAGAAAGCCACGACCAAGACAAGGGCCGACCAGGACAATCGACGAAAAGCCATAAGAGAAAATAACAATGCATTCACCGTAATGGGTACCCAGGATTTCAACTGACCAGTGATTCAACCCGAAGGCGAACTATGGGCGCGCAGACTTCGCCGAGTGCCTGAAGCGACTCGATGGCAGCATTCATTATGGCCTCTCGCATCGGGTGCGTCAGCAGCACAATGGGCAAATGCAAGGTTTCGTTACTTGCCTCTTTCTGAATCATCGCTTCGATATTGATGCCGAAATCAGCCAGGGTGCGGGCGATATTGGCCAGAACACCCGGTTGATCCAGTACGGTCAAGCGAAGGTAGTAGCCGGTTTGAATTTCATCCATTGGCAGGATGGGAAGATCAGTCACCTGATCGGGCACCACGGCCAGATGGGGCACGCGGTGATTCGGATCGGCCGTTAATGTGCGCGCCACATCCACCAGATCGGCCACGACGGCAGAAGCGGTCGGATCAGCCCCTGCGCCCGCACCGTAGTACAACGTAGGGCCCACCGCATCACCCCAGACCAGAACGGCGTTCTTGACGCCATCGACGTTGGCCAGTAACCGGCGCTCGGGGATCAGGGTTGGATGCACCCGCATCTCGACGCCATTTTCGTGCCGCCGGGCAAAGCCGAGGTGCTTGATTTGATAGCCCAACTCGCGCGCGTAACGAACGTCTTCGGTTTTGAGTGTGCTGATTCCCTCGGTGTAGACACCGTCGAATTTAAGCGGCATGCCAAAGGCGATCGCCGCCAGAATCGATAGTTTGTGCGCCGCATCGATGCCTTCGACGTCGAACGTCGGATCGGCTTCGGCGTAACCCAGCTTCTGCGCTTCGGCGAGCACATCACTGAAACTGCGACCCTCATCACGCATGGCCGTAAGGATGAAATTACCGGTGCCATTGATGATGCCGGCAAGCCATTCGATCCGGTTGCCCGCCAAGCCTTCACGGATGGCCTTGATAATCGGAATGCCGCCCGCCACCGCCGCCTCGAATGCCACGACGGTGCCCTTGGCCTGCGCCAGAGCGAATAGTTCGTTGCCCTCGTGGGCAATCAGCGCCTTATTGGCGGTAATGACCGGTTTGCCCAGCTCAAGCGCGCGACGAATCAACATGCTGGCCGGTGTCATGCCGCCCATGACTTCGATAATGACGTCGACATTCGGATTTTCGACGACATCCATCGGGTTGGTGGTCAGCAGAATCCCGTCAAGAGGACAAATACGCGGGGCACCCAGATTACGGGCCGAGGCATGAATCACATCGATGCGTCGCCCGGAACGACGTGCAATATCTTCCGCATTGCGCGTCAGAACGTTGACCACGCCGCCGCCCACCGTGCCCAGACCCAACAAACCGACACGCAACGGCGGCAGCGCGATATCGGCATTCGTCACTTCGCCCACACTCATTTGCGTGACTCCGACTGCTTATCCGCAAGCTCTGCCCGGCGAAGCTCTTCTTTGCGGAACATGGCTTTGATTCCACGAATCGCCTGGCGGGTGCGGTGCTCGTTTTCAATCAGGCCGAAACGGACATGATCATCGCCGTACTCACCAAAACCGATCCCCGGTGAAACGGCCACCTTGGCTTCTGCCAACAGATGCTTGGTGAATTCAAGTGACTTCATGTGCGAGAACTGCTCGGGTATTTTCGCCCAGACGAACATCGTCGCTTTTGGAATGGCCACATCCCAACCCGCAGAGATCAAGCCCTCACAGAGCACATCACGGCGGCGCTGATACATGTCACTGATTTCCTTGACACAAGTCTGGTCGCCTTCCAGTGCCAGAATCGCCGCCACCTGAATCGGGGTGAAGGTGCCGTAATCGAAATAGGATTTGATCCGGGCCAGTGCATTGACGAGCGTCGGATTGCCCACCATGAAGCCCACCCGCCAGCCGGGCATGTTGTAGCTTTTGGACAAGGTGAAAAACTCCACCGCAATGTCCTTGGCGCCGGGCACTTCCATGATCGACGGTGCACGATAACCATCGAACACGATGTCGGCATAAGCCAGATCATGCACGATCCAGATACCGGCTTCCTTGCAGATGGCCACCACTTTCTCGAAAAAATCCAGCTCGACACATTGTGTCGTCGGGTTGGCCGGAAAGTTGAGAATCAGCATCTTCGGCTTGGGGTAAGTTTCCTTGATCGCACGATCAAGCTCTTCGAAGAAATCGACATCGGGCGTGAGCCGCACATGCCGGATATCCGCATCGGCGATAATGCTGCCGTAAGGATGGATCGGGTACGCCGGATTGGGCACGAGTACCGTATCGCCCGCCGACATGGTCGCCATGGCAAGATGCCCTAAACCCTCTTTGGAGCCGATGGTGACAATCGCTTCCTTTTCCGGATCGATGTCGACGTCGTAACGCGTCTTGTACCAGTTCGCAATGGCTCTTCGCAGGCGCGGAATGCCTTTGGATTGCGAGTAACGGTGCGTGTCACCCCGACGGACGGCTTCAACCATTTTCTCGACAATATGCGGCGGCGTCGGTTGATCGGGATTCCCCATGCCAAAGTCGATGATATCTTCCCCGGCCGCTCGCGCCTTCGCCTTCAATTCTCCAATAATATTAAACACGTAGGGTGGAAGGCGATTGATGCGGGCGAATTGGTCGTTCACGATAGTCCTGCTAGATCAAAAAAAGAGTGTAGAAGAGAAAGGCTTGAGTCACTCAAGCGGGTATCAGCCCAAACGAGTTCCGCCAAACGGGTTCTGTAAGGGTACAGCGAATCCGGTACTAAATAACCCATCGCCCAAGCAAAAAGCCCAAGCAAAAAACCAGGCGCAAGGGTCAACAATAAATAGCGCCACCAACCGTGTCAATTTGTGACACGGTCGTGATATTACATAAAGCCGAGGATTGCGCTACGCACCGAATCCAGATTGGCATCAATGGTCAACATCCGGGCTTTTTCCACATCGCCCTGTGCACTCTGGCACTGGGCAATCGCGGTATCCGGATCTTTCATGCCATTGCCGGTCAGGGTCAAGACCACGCTGGAACCTTCAGGGATCTTTCCTGCCTTGATGTCATTGATCAGGCCCGCCAGCGAAGCGGCTGAAGCCGGTTCGCAGAAAATTCCTTCATACATGGTCAACATGCGTTGGGCAGCCAGAATTTCGGTGTCGGTGACTTCTGCGAACCAGCCACCGGACTCGCTCATAACCTTCCATGCACGATCCCAGCTTTGCGGATGACCGATGCGGATCGCCGTGGCGACGGTTTCGGGTTGATCGACCATCGCGCCGCGAATGAACGGTGCCGAACCCGACGCTTGATAACCGACCATTTTAGGACGATTGCTGCAGACCGCGCCTTTGACAAATTTGCAGTTGCCTTCACAGAACGCGCAGGATTCCGTGAGATTGTCACCGTGTGATGCAGAACTTTCGCAGTAACCGATCCAATGCGCCGTGATGTTGCCCGCGTTGCCAACCGGCAGGCAGTGGTAATCCGGCGCACGACCCAGTTCTTCAATGATTTCGAATGCGGCTGTTTTCTGGCCTTGCAGGCGGAACGGGTTGACCGAGTTCACGATGGTGACCGGCGCATGGTCAGCGACTTCCTTGACCAGCCGCATCCCATCATCGAAATTGCCGCGAATCTGCAATGTGGTGGCTCCGTACATCATCGCCTGTGCCAGCTTGCCCATGGCGATCTTGCCGTCAGGGATCAAGACAAATGCCGTGATGCCTGCCCGCGCGGCATAGGCCGCGGCAGAAGCCGAGGTATTGCCGGTTGAGGCGCAAATGACCGCTTTGGAACCGGCTTCAACCGCTTTGGTCACCGCCATGGTCATGCCGCGATCCTTGAAGGAACCCGTCGGATTCAAACCTTCGTATTTGACGTAGATATCGAGTGAGCGACCAAGCACCCGCGGGATATTGTTCAGCCGAATCAAGGGCGTGTTGCCTTCACCGAGACTGATAACCGGGGTGGTATCAGAGACGGGAAGACGATCTCGATAGCGGTCGATCAAACCGCTATAGCGTTGAGCTGGGCGTTGCGCTTGCGACATGGGAAAAGATTCTCGGTTTAGGTAAAACGAACCCTGGGTACGCCGCCTTACGAGCAGCACGGGCAATAGATGGAAAACAGGGTGAGCATTTTACGCATCATTACCGGTTTTTGCATCGTGCGAATGAAAGCAGGATTACTCATCCTCTGCACAGACCGCACAATCACGTGTTTGCAGCAGATGAACAAACAATCGCCGGACATCGCGCATGGCCGCACTGATGGTCTGGCTGACGAAATGCAAATCGACCGGCCCGCCGCCGTTTTTGCCGGCAGCCCGATTGCCGATCACGTTCAGGCTCGCGTAGCGCATGTCGCACTCGCGCGCCAGCACCGCTTCGGGCATACCCGTCATGCCCACCACGTCACAACCGTCTTGCTCGAAGCGACGAATCTCTGCGGCCGTTTCAAACCGCGGGCCTTGCGTCGCGCCATAGGTTCCGCCGTCGATCAAGGGAATTTCCAGCGCCATTCCCGCACGCAGCAAACCTTCACGCAGCGGTTGATGATAGGGATAACTGAAATCGACGTGGGTCACGGATTCGAGATCCGATTCGAAGAAGGTACTTGGCCGCCCCCAGGTGTAATCGATGATCTGATCCGGTACACAAAGCGTGCCCGGCTGCATTTGTTCCGTGATTCCGCCTACCGACGAAACGGCCAGAACATGTTTGACGCCAAGTTCGCGCAGCGCCCACATGTTTGCCAGGTAATTGATGGCGTGCGGCGGGATTCGGTGGTTGTAACCATGCCGGGGCAGGAACACGACATCACAACCGGCCAGACGGCCGATCGTCAGTGGCCCGGAGGGTTCGCCGAACGGTGTAGAAATCACCTGATGCCGAAGGATTTCCAGACCCTCCAGTTCACTCAACCCGGTGCCGCCTATGATCGCCAGTTGCATACCTCAATTCTCCTGTGGCAGGGCGTAGATACCCTGTACATTTCTGAAAAAACCGTTGTAATCGAGTCCTTCGCCCAAAATGAATCGATCCGGCACGTCGATGCCGACAAAGTCAGGCAAGAAATCGCTGACTTTGTGATCATGTACCTTGTTTGTCGCCACGGCCACCCAGACGCGCGTGGCGCCCGCATCGCGGCAACTGGCGGCGATGGATTTGAGCGTCACACCCTCATCGAACACATCGTCGATAATCAGCACCTCCCGTTCGGCCAGGGGAATCTGCGGCAGAGCCAGCCACTGAAGCGCCCCACCCTGTGTTTCCCCACGATAACGCGTGGCGTGGACATAGCCGATTTCCAGCGGAAAATTCAGGCGTGAAAGCAAGGCACCGGCGGGAATCAGACCGCCATTCATCACCGCCAGCACGACGGGCAATCGATCACGCAACACCTGCGTGATTTGATCGGCAAGCGTTCCATACACCGCCTGCATGGTCTCGGCATCGACCAGACAATCGCAGGTGGCAAGCAATTCATTCAGTTCGGCTGCCCGCGTACGTGCCGCGCTGATAAGCGAAGATTCTTGAGTCATTCGTCCTTACTCCTCGTTCAAAAACCAACCGTCGTCGGCGGCCGCCCGCTCGTCTCCGAATGACTCATTCTGGAGCCGCTCAACCCAGGCTTTCGCCATGGCCGTGCGGGGGTCGTGCAAAAAACGCTTGGGCGATGGTACCGGGCCGTGCCCCATGAGATGGGCCAAACGCGCCTCGCGCAGGGGATCGGCGGTAAATTTGCGGTGGATCAACAGTTGATCCACCCATTGTGGATGATTGCAGATCAATGCCATATCGCAACCGGCCGCCAGCGCCGCATCCACGCGCGCACCGATATCACCGGCCACGGAAGCGGCAGCCATGGTGAGGTCATCTGTGAATACGGCGCCCTGATACCGCCAACGTTGGCGCAAGAGATCCTGCACCCAGACCTTGGAAAAGCCTGCAGGCAATGCATCGATTTTAGGGTAAACCACATGTGCCATCATCAGGGCGGGGATGAAACGTTCAATCAGGGCAACGAAGGGCCGAAGATCCTCGCGCTCGATCGTGGACAAGGCCCGGTGGTCGACCGGATGTGCGATGTGTGAATCTTCGGCAATCGAGCCATGACCGGGGAAATGCTTGCCAACGGCAGCCATGCCCGCCTCTTTCATGCCGGAGATCCAGGCGACGGCCAGCGCAATGATTGCAGCCGGATCGCGGGAAAAAGCACGGTCGCCAATCACACCACTGACACCGCGATCCAGATCCAGCACCGGCGCAAAACTCAAATCCACGCCCGCCATGCGCAGTTGCACGGCCATCAACCAGCCCAGACTTCTGGCCGCTTCCAAACCCGCTTGACGATCGTGTTTAAACAAGGCACCGAGCCGACCCATTGGCGGCAGGTGGATAAAACCGTCATCCCGGAACCGTTGTACACGCCCGCCTTCCTGATCGACCGCAATCAACAGGTGCGGGTGGCGCAAGGCGCGAATTTCGGCCGTCAGCGCAGTTAGTTGTTCAGTCGAGGAAAAGTTGCGGGCAAATAGAATCACGCCGCCCACAGCGGGGTTCATCAAGCGCGTGCGCTCCGCATCCGTCAGCGTCAAACCGGCGACGTCCACCATCAACGGACCCAAAGCAGTCATTCCCATTCCTCAAAGCAAAAAAAAGGCACCCAAAACGGGTGCCCAACAATAACAGGAGGAGTCAGACGCTGCCACGCAGGATTCAATCAAAGCGCGTCGGGGTAGAACGCTCCAAGAAGAAAAGCCCCGTGTGGCATGTATCTAACAGCGATAATCATGCCAACTTTATATGACAACTTGACGACGATAAAAAGCAATTAAATATCATTGCATTACAGAACAATGAATCAAAAACGCGAAGAAATCGGCATGAGAACAAGTGCCTTAATTTGCTGCAAAACTGCGCTTTTTGAGCACAGTCATTGTGCACGGCGGGGCGTTCAATACCTCGTCTTACCGCAGCGACATCACGCCTTGAACGCGTCAGCCAGAAACAAGCTCATCTGATGCCAGGAATCGTTCGCCGCCTGCTCGTTGTATTGCAGGGGCAAATTGAATTTTTCGCCTTTCTGGGTCGCGGCGGGATTGGTAAAGGCATGCTTCGCGTTCGGGTACGTGACAACTTCGATATCCGTTCCGGCTGCGCGCATTTCCTTGACCGTTGCGTCAACCTGCTCCGTAGGGACGAAGGGATCATTGCCGCCCATGTAGAGTCGAACCGGTACGCTGACCGGCGAATGGGCAATCGGTGCCAACCCGCCAAGCCCGGTGTGGAAGCCCGCCATGGCCCGAAGTGATACGCCCTGGCGTACCATGCTCAGAGCCACGGTGCCACCAAAGCAGAACCCGATCACGGCGATGCGTTCCGGATCAACCTCGGGCTGCTGTTTCACGGCGTGAATCGCTGCCATGAAACGGCCTTTCATCAAGGGCAGGTTGCCCCCGATGGCCGAAGAAAAGGCCGATGCCTCGGTCGGATTGTCTGCCTGGGCATGATTGCCGTACATGTCGACAGCAAAGCCAACATAACCCAGCTTGGCCAATGCCTTTGCACGATCATCGGAAAACGCATTTCGCCCCCACCATTCATGGACGACCAAAACGGCGGGACGACGACCCTGTTTGGAGGTGTCGACAGCAAGCGCCCCCTGCATCGTCACATCATCCAAAGTGTACGGAATGGTTTTAAGTTCAATCGAGGTTGAATTCGAAACAGTCATCAGCGTGCATCTCCTGAACAAATGAATCTAAACGTGGGGCCCTAAGGAACCTCTGATTGAATCCCTCGTGAGCCGAGTTGCTGAGCCAAAAGCCGCAAAACGAGGCAGAGGCCGCAGGTCGTAGTTTACGCTACGATGCCAAGGCCGATAACGAAGTGTTGCGGCTTTTGGGCGGCAACCCGTATGGGACGGGCTTTTGAGGGCGATTTACGCGCAGCTGGCGTAAGCCCGCTGTGTTGCGCCGCTCACGAATGGAATAACCATTAACGCGGAGCTGGCGTAAGCCCGTTTCGCGCCGCGCCTTGCGACTCATCCCTCAAAAGCCCGTCTCGGCCACGAAGGATTCAATCAGAGGTTCCCTAAACAGCCACAAATAAAATAAATGGCAGGCTATTGGTTTAGCAGACTAATCATCCTGCTGAAATTTTTTTCAGCAAGATGATAGAGCAGGAAAGGGGCGAACAGAAAGTATCTAATTGATTTTAAGAATCAAACGGTACTAAAACAGTCATCGGTCAAACTGAAAACCCCTGGTTGCGTTTTCCATCACCCGGTTACGCAAAACCACCAAGATACCGTATAAGGTTACGATTTGGATGCCGTGCTCGGCAAATCTGATGCGACCTTATCTAAGGCATCATGCATGGCTTGAACGATCAATCTGTCAGCCTCTGCCTGGTTCACGCCCGGCACATCCCAATCGAAGATCGCCCGATATTTTTCCACCAATGCCCGCATGTCGTGCAGCATTTGTGCGCGATGATGTTCAAGTTCAATGTCTTCAATGCTACTCATGATCCTTACCTCGTATTTTAAGTGCTGATGATTGAGTGGGTTCGATTATCAGGCGGGACATGGATGCCCCGCACGCAAGTCGATCACGTAAGTGATTGATTTGCTGATGCCGGGTCCATGCATGTACCGGATCCGGTATCGCTGAAAAACTCAGGGGGGGCGGTTTTTCGGCATCGTGTTAGTCCAGCAAACCGGCTTCTGACCACATCACGTTCTTGTGCTCCTTAACCGCCGCTTTTAGCAAATCGATTAACGGCGCAGCGCGGGTGGAGGGGCTGACACCATCGCCTGCATCCTGCCCAACCGCATGACTGACGCCGACCGCGGCAGTCAATTTTTCGAGCGCCTGCGGCACGTCGGCAGCCAGAATCGATCCGGGCACTGTCGCGCTATGGCCCATCTTGTCGATCATGGCCAGCGCATCCGCCCGATGCATGGTGATATTCGGGTACACCTTGGTTGAAAACGTAATCATGCTGAATCTCCTCTGGTTATCTACCCTGGAACCGGTCATCGAATCTATTGTTGTTTACACCCCGTCTCATTCTTATCCATGCCGCAACGGATGTCGCAGCATATTCAGAAAACTGCGATGCGGTGCCGCCGTATAGTCGAAGCGTCGCTGGATGCTTACTTTGGCAACATCCGTCACAAATGACCAGACAATTGAATAACCCCAGATGAGCGCCACATCAAACCAGGTGATTGGCGCCATCAAGCCCATCGGGTACAAACACAGCAGGGTGGCGGCAACCTTGGTGGCTACAGCCGTCCAGATCATGACCGGCGCAGGATAAGGGCGGGTGAGGTACCAACCGCGCGCCCTGGCGACAAACAAGGCCAGATGACCGGATACCGCCATCTTGAGAAACACATAGGTTTGTACTTGTGGGATGGAAAGATGCAGCCAGTTCATGGCCAGATACAACATCAGGAAACTGCCGATGGTGCCGGTTACACCCATCACAGTGGACACTGCCAACACCCGGTGCATGTTCCAGCGCACGGGCTTGGGCTCGACCTTGGTGTGATCATAGGCAATCGTCATGATCGGCAGATCGTTGAAGAAGGCCAGAAGAATGATCATGATCGCCGTGATCGGGTAGAAGTTGTACACGATCATCGCCAACACCACGAAGATCATGATCCGAATCGTTTCATTGATTCGATAAATGGCGTAGGAGTTCATGCGCTCGAAGATACGTCGGGCCTCTTCGACCGCGGTGGTAATGGTCGATAGCCCCGGCGCCGTGAGAATCAGATCAGCAGCCGCACGCGCCGCATCCGTTGCGCCGGAAACGGCAATCCCGACATCCGCCTGTTTGAGCGCTGGTGCATCGTTGACCCCGTCCCCGGTCATGGCAACGAGGTGGTGTCGCCCCTGCAGCGCTTTGACAATGGCGTATTTGTCTTCGGGAAAGACCTGGGCATACCCATCGGCTTTCTCGATTTGTTCGGCAGCATCCAGCGCTTTAGCACCATCGGCACCCAGCAGATTACTCGCCGGTTGAATCGCCTGGCCCAAACCCAGTTGCCCCGCGATTTGCCGTGCAATGGCGACATTGTCTCCCGTCACCATTTTCACGTGAATGCCGTGTTCATTCGCTTCCTTGATCGTTTGCGCCGAATCGTCACGCGGCGGGTCGAACATCGGCAGAATGCCAAGGAATGTCCAGTTCTTGCCATCATCTGAACGCGCGACACCCAGGGTGCGAAAGCCCTTGGCGGCGAAGTCATCAACCAGTTGATTGGCCCGTTTGGCCTCGTCACCGGCAAGCTGAGCCAGAGCGACAATGACCTGTGGCGCGCCCTTGGTGGTTTTGAAGCGCTGACCCGAGGATGACGTGATGGAAGCTTCGGTCCGTTTACCGATCGGATCGAATGGCACGAAGGCCGTTTGCGTGTATTGCTCAAGCACATGGGCGTCATTCAATCCGCCAATCACCGCCTGATCAATCGCATCCTTATCCTCTGCCTTGGACGCCAGCGCGGCAGCCAGAATCAGATCCTGTGCGTCCTTCGCCGAGAATACGGCAGGTTCGCCCAGCGTGAGCTTGTTTTGAGTCAATGTACCCGTCTTGTCCGAGCACAAAATGTCGATACCCGCCATTTCTTCAATGGACTGCAATTTCGAAACAATCGCCCCCTTTTTCGATAATGCCATGGCGCCGACAGCCATCGTGACCGACAGTACGGCGGGCATCGCCACCGGAATCGAGGCAACCGTCAGAATCAGCGCGAACTGGAACAGTTCGAGCATCGGCGAGCCTCGCTGGAGCTGAACCAGTATCAGCACCGCCACGAGCCCGAGACTCAAGAAAATCAGGTAATCGCCAATCGCCAGAACGGCCTTCTGAAAGTGCGACGGCGCACCCGCGCCCTCGACCAGTTTCGCCGTCCGACCGAAGAAGGTCTGACTGCCGGTGGCCGTAATCATCGCCACCATTTCGCCTTGCTTGGCGATCGAGCCGGAATACACCACTTCGCCCGCTTTCTTGTCCACCGGCAGTGATTCGCCCGTCAGCGCGGACTGATCGACCGACAGATAATCCCCTTCGATCAATTTAGCATCGGCGGGAATAATGTCACCCAAGCGCAAACGAACGACGTCGCCCGGCACCAGCTCAGCCGCATCAATTTCGCTCCATTGCCCATCACGCAGAACCCGAGCCCGAAGCGCCAGTTGGCTTTTCAGCGCCTCCAGCGCATTGGCCGCCTTGAACTCCTGCCAGAACCCGACGCCCGCATTGAACAACAGCAAGGCGAGAATGATGAAAAAGTCCGGCCAATGCCGCACGAAGGCCGACAGAATCGCAGCCACCTCGATCATCCAGGGAATAGGCCCCCAGAAGTAACCCAAAAACTTGACCCACGGACTGACCTTTTTTTCCAGCAGCGCGTTCGGACCGAACTGGGCCAGCCGAGCCGCAGCCTCCGCGCCACTCAAGCCCTTGGATGTGCTTTGAAGTTGCTTGGTCAATTCATCAATACTGAGCTTCTCGACTTGCTGACTATCGATGGCCTTAACCATGCCCAAACCTCCTTCTACTCTGGATTTACTCGGCCGAAGATCGCTGGGTCTGAGCTCATTGGGCGCAAGCTCAAAAACTTAATTGCAGACCGCATACTCGCCAAACCATAAACATAGTATGCCTATTCGATCAGAGTAGAAAAGAAAACAAACCGTTCAGGGCCGCATCTATCACTCAAACATGAACTATCTTGCGAGTTAAAGAAGCCTTTTCTGTCATGCTCGAAAGCCACCTCAATCCGCTATATGTGCGGCAGCAATTTCCTTCATTACCGGCAAATCCAGACCAAACCTTTCGGCCAGTTTCAGCGCCCGCTGCAAGCGAGCCGCCGCCGTACGACCCTGACAAGCATGTGCCGGATCACCCTCGAATCCAGCCAACATGCCCTCGATCAGAGGCTCTGCTGCCAGCGGCTGTCCGACCAGTTTCTCCTGAAGCGCAATGACTTCAAGAGCCACGGCGCGTGCAAGCGGCTGATATTCACGCCAGAGTGTTTCGACATCTCCACCCACCTTGAGCCCGGCGATATTGGTGGTGAGAATGTACACGTTCTTGATGACCAACTCGTTTTGCATGGCAGCCAAATCGTCGATAATCCGCGCATTCAGACCAATCGCTGCAAGCGATTCGGCCATCAAACCGGCATTGCGCCCCCAAACCGGGCTGGGCATGAGTTGTTTGACGAGTTTGCCCGGCTTTTTCTCGAACCAGATGGACATGACGGTCGGGTTGACGATCCCTGCCGATTGCCAGTCCTTGGGCAGCAGTTCGTTCTGGATCAGCACCAGTCGCTCGTGCCATTGTGCAGGGATTTGCGTGAGCAGATCCGGTAGGTCTTTTTCACCGACCGCCAGCACCAGCGCTTGGGCATCCGGCACCTGGGCCAGCACGCCGGAAAGTGATTGCCGACGGGTCACCGGAATGACCGGATGGCGGGTTTTCAGAAAGCCTGCGGCCAGTACCTGACCGATTTCGCCCATCCCAACCAAAATCACGGACGGGGCAAGACCAGAAGTATTCTGACTCATTACTTATTCTCCTTTTGGATCAGATAGTAAGCATGTTTGGCCGCCACTGAACCACACCGTCGGCATACAGTTGCTGCAACAGTTCGGCTGCGGCTGGCTGCTCGGTGACGGCCAGCAGTTCGGCGGCATCATAAAAAACCTGACTCACAAGCAAACGCGCCAAAGGGAACATTTCGGCATTCAAGAGCGTGCTTTGACCATCTACGGCCAGTGTTCCGCCAGCCGAATCGGACGCATCTTCCACCAACAGCATTCGCGCAGCCGGCGTGCGCATCAGGCTGTCACCGCTATGGGCGATTTCATCGCGCAGGGCCTTCGCGTCCAATGGCTCGTTTTGTGGATAAAAACCCGCGTGATCCAGCGGGCGCTCGGTGAGCGTTTCGGCGATGAATCGATCCAGCATGGCATCATCCTGATCCAGTACCGATTGCAAGATCGCGCGCAATTTGGCACGAGACGCGGCGTTCAATGCACCGGGATTCGCCGGTGCCTGCAAATCGGGATCACCGTAACGAGCCGTTTGATCCATCTGGGTGATCAGCCGATCGGTCACGCCCGCCGCCAACTCGTGCAGCAAGGGCGCACGGAACCCGATTGAAAACGTCATGCAGTGGTCGACCGCTACGCCGTGATGCGGCACACCGGGCGGCAGATAGAGCATGTCGCCCGGTTCCAGCACCCATTCTTCGGTCGGATCGAATTCCTGCAGCAGACGGATATCCAGATCCGGTACGAAATCACTGTGTTTCGGCGGATATTCGATCATCCATTTGCGCCGCCCCATACCCTGCAACAGGAACACATCATATTCATCGATATGCGCCCCGACCGAACCACCGGGCGGTGCGTAGGAAATCATCAGGTCATCGATCCGCCAATCCGGCACGAAACGGAATTGCTCAACCAGGGTCATCAAGTCAGGAATCAGCTTTTCGCAGTCGGTAATCAGCAACGAGTAACCGTCTTCGGGCAGGCTCGTGAAATCCTCTTCCACGAAAGGGCCGTGTCGCAACGTCCAGGGCCGCGTGCCTGCCGATTCGAGAATCAAACGCGCGGGCACGTCTTCCTCACAGGCCAGACCAGCCAACTCCTCCGGCGATAGTGGCGACTCGAAGCCGGGCACCGCCTGACGGATCAACACCGGTTTTTTCTGCCAGTAATCACGCAGAAAATCAGCCACGGACAAGTTACCCAGCACATGCGAAATTGCCATAAATCCACCTTCCAAAAATACGGCCACCAATAGTAACACTTGGGTAACAGCCACCCCATTCCACAACGCCATAAAGTACGAATTCGGTTATGCTATGAAAACATAACGCTCGCCCATAGCTCCGCGAACCATGGACTCAAGGAAGTCATCATGCCGAAAAAATCCCTCCTCGACCGCCTGCCCGGTGATGCCTACAGCGAACAGATTCACGCCCGGTTCTGGCTGATCAGCGCCGATCAGAAAGGCTATCTCGGTGTCGGAAAAGTCCGTCTGATGGAACTCATCGACGAACTGGGTTCAATCAGTCAGGCCGCCAAGACACTGGGCATGTCGTACAAGCGCGCGTGGTCGCTGATCGAGGAAGTCAACAAGATCGGCAGCCTGCCGTACGTGACCAAAGAAGTCGGTGGTGCGGGCGGCGGCCATGCCACCCTGACCGAAGCAGGTCGCAAGGCAATCGCCCAATACCGTGCACTGGAAGCGGACTTCCGGCAATTCATCGAGCAGCGCATGCAAAAAATTCAACTGTGATGCCACCCTCTTCGCCAGCAGCCATGACAAGCAATTCAACGATCCGCGAACAGGCCTATCACTGGCTGATGACAACCGATCCGCGGCAGAAATCAGCAGGCGCAGCCAACTTGTATCGACAGGCACTCATGACGGACGATGCCGTCATCCCACGCCCGCCCGACGAGACCATCGTTCGCGTGGAAGACCCCGGCCGCCCTGCCCTACCCAAGCTGGTGCCACCGCGCGATCTGCCGAGACGGATCACCCACACCCAGGAAGGGCGCAACGCAATGGCCCACGCCTTTGCCCATATCGAATTCAATGCCATCAATATCGCGCTGGATGCGGTCTACCGCTTCGACGACATGCCTGCGGCTTACTATCGTGACTGGTTGCGAGTCGCGTCTGAAGAAGGCAAGCACTTCCTGCTACTGGCCGACTACCTCGCACAACACGGCAGCAGCTACGGTGATTTTCCCGCACACAACAGCCTGTGGGAAACCGTCTGCGCCACCGATCACGATGTCATGGTGCGCATGGCGCTGGTGCCCCGCGTTCTCGAAGCGCGCGGACTCGACGTCACTCCGGCCATCGCCGACAAATTGCGCTTGGTGGGCGATCAGGCACTCGTCGATATTCTCGGGGTGATTTATACGGACGAAATCGGCCATGTCGAAATCGGCACCCGCTGGTTCCGCCACTGCGCCGAACAACGCCAACTCGATCCGCGCAGCAACTTTCGCGACTTGCTGGCCGAATACATGCACGGCCGTATTCGCGGCCCCTACGACGAACCGGGGCGCATGGCCGCCGGTTTCACCCGCGAAGAAATCGACGATCTCAAGGCCATGGAAGCGCAGACGCTGGC
>NZ_JAQTTX010000113.1 GCF_028710545.1 Halothiobacillus sp.
CTTTTGACTTTATGGACTTTATAGACTTTTAACTTTACGAATTTTTTTACTTTCGACTGACTAATATATACCATTATTAAATTACTTTGTCAATAGTTTTAACTTGATGGACTTTGCTGACTTTTTTATTTACAAATTTTTCTAAACTCAATGCACTTTTGACTTTATGGACTTTAAAAACTTTTGACTTAATTATTTTCTTCCAAGATCGCAATTATTTGTAATCTTGGAGAAAACCCCCTCACCCATCGTATGGACTGGGTGAGGGGCGGAACATTGCTCAATCAGAGTGAGCGCCGCCCTACTGGGCGGTTGGGTCGCCGGGGGCGCCCTCAGGTACGACCGGGTCGGCCACATTGGGGTGGTCCGGCCCGGGCTCCCAGGGCTGTCCGCCGGTTCCATGATCCGGCTGCGCCGGCGGCGCGTTCGGATCGGAGTCCGGCGGGCACGGCACCTGACCCGAGGGATCTTCGGGCGGTGCGATAACCTCCGGATCATTCGGTGACGGCTCCTGGCCGGGTTCGCCATCTCCACAAGTGCCGTCGTCGGGTTGGCAGTCCTCTCCGTCCTCTCCGTCCTCTCCGTCACGACCATCGCGGCCGTCACGACCATCGCGGCCGTTGGGGATAAAAGAGGCTGCCCCGATCGGCTCGCGAACTTCGCGAGCCGGACCACCACGTTCGATGGCACCACCAGTCGGCTGGCATGGCGCGGTCGGGGTCGCCGCAGTCGTAACCTCGACATCCTTGCCCTTGACGGGCAGAAATTCGAGACAAACAGTCGCCAGCCTCGCCGACTGTAGCGATGTCGCTGTCACCGGCGCCGCTGGTGCCGGTGGCTCCAACTCCGGCAGGCGCCAGGTGTCAAGACGCAGACGCCAGATATGCGCTGCGTCCGCTGGCTGGAGGAGCCGGCAGTAGTAGGCGTAGTTGTAGACTACGCCGTTCCCGTCGGCCCATCCGTACCGCGGCGCCGAATCGGCGTGGGCAATCCCACTCCGGAAGCAAACTTCGATCAGCTCCCGAAACGACTGCCCATCGCCGTCCGTACCCTCCGGAACTGTCGCCAGAAAGGCAGACTCGGTCGGCGAGAGTGGCCGCGCCCAGTTTATGTAGAGCTGGGTCCGGCCACTGAGCTCCACCGTCTGAGTGGGAGCAGAGAAAGCGGTCTCTGCCCCCGGGGCGCCATTCTGCGCCCAAGCCCCGCAAAGCGGGGCGATGAACATCAGCACGACAAAGGTGAGTTTCTTCATCTCACCTCACCTCCATATTGGTGTAGTTAACGACCATATTCGGGCGGACGCTGCGCACGACCTTCCAGGGATCAGGAGCCGAAGCTCCCTCCCAAGTCAGTCGCAGACAGAATGTCAGCCCCTCGGGGTAGTTGTTCATCGGGATATAGCCGGCGTAGCGCCGGTCATAGACCCGAGAACCCCGCTCGTCGAGCGTCTCGACTCGCGTCACCACCCCCGGAGGAAGGTTAATCCGAAAGTCACAGCGCTCGGCTGACACCGAATGCTGCGAGGATGTCTTAGCGGTTGGGGGCACTAATACCTGTCTGCCCTCAACCGACCGGATCCAAGTCTCAGTGGCGGCGACCCGAGCTTCCAGCTCAGCGATCGCCATCCCGTTAGCCTGAATCCCTTCCGCCAAAGCGACATCGTTCAGGTTTAGACGCTCAACTGCTTGCGCGACCTGTCCCTGAACTGCCGCCAGCGCCTCAGCCGCTCGACGGAAGTTCTCCGTCGTCGCCTCGGCATCAGCAAACTGCGACCCATCAATAACTGTGGTCACAGCTGCCGTTGGCGCCACAACCTCCGGCTTCGACTCACGCGGAACCACGTAGAGAAGTGAATACTCCACGAGGTCGTCTTTAGACAAGCCGAGCAGCGACATCAGCCCGTTGATAATCGGCTCCTTGAAGCCGAAGATCCGGACCTCATGGCTCTTGCCATCCTCCACGTGCAGTCTGAACCGTAGAGGAGTAGCCAAGTCATTCGGCACAGGCTGAAAACAACCCAGCCGTCCGATATGACCGTAGGCCTCGTCGAGCGCAAACGAAACCCAATCTTCACTCTCCGGGATCGCTACGCGAGCGAACCGGAACGAAAAATCGCGCAGGCGCACTCCGGCGTGCACCTGCAGTACCTGACAAACAACTTCTTCGCCAGGCAATGGCCGAAGGACGTTGCCGGTGGGAGCAAGCTCCCCCGACTCCGCCCCCACGAACCGCACAAGGTAGTGTGTCTCCACCTGTCCGTCGCGAATCGCGAACAGGAAGGTGGGGGCAAATGAAAACCCGGCAGTCGCCGGCATGACAAGCCCGACGGTCAGGATGAACAGCATTACGACTACGGCAATCGTGTGGCGCATGTGCGCCACCTCCTTAGTTTGCCCTCGCGGGCGTTCTTTTCCCGAGGCCCGCGAGGGGACACTCGGTATTTGTTTACGTACAGCCTACCTTCGCCACACATTGTGGTCAAAAATAGGCAGGAATTTAGCCAGGAAGAAGGCGAGAAACAGATGGTCGCTTCACGGCTGGCCCACATTGTTTATGGGGCCGTACTGCCCGAAGTTTGAAAATCCATCTGCCCATAGGTCCCTAAATCCCAGCCAAATTTCTGCCTACTATGTCAGA
>NZ_JAQTTX010000114.1 GCF_028710545.1 Halothiobacillus sp.
CGAGAAATCGATTTAACACTGCCGCCTCTTAATCGGCAGAACGCAACAAATATTCAATATGTCGCTTGTGGCTCAACACTGCATCTGTGTTGCGTTTTGACTCAATGTTCAACCGCAACAATGGCTCTGTGTTGGAACCGCGCAAATTAAACCGCCAATCGTCGAATTCCACGCTTACGCCATCGGTACGATCAATTTTGGGATTCATGGGGGAGAAGTGCGCCAATACACGTTCAATGGTGGCATGCACATTGTCGACTCGGTAATTGATTTCACCGCTGCAGGGATAGGCGGCCATACGTTCATCGACCAATTCGGCGAGCGTTTTGCCGGTTTTGCTCATGAGTTCGGTGATGAGTAGCCAGGGGATCATGCCTGAGTCGCAGTAGGCAAAATCACGGAAGTAGTGATGCGCGCTCATCTCGCCGCCGTAGATAGCATCTTGCTCACGCATGATTTGCTTGATGAAGGCGTGACCGGTTTTGGACTGGATCGGGATGCCGCCCGCCTGTTTGACTTGCTCAATCGTATTCCAGGTCAGGCGTGGGTCGTGAATGATTTTCCCACCCGGATATTTGGCCAGCAGGGTTTCGGCCAGCAAGCCGACGAGATAATAGCCTTCGATGAATCGCCCTTGGGCATCGAACAAAAAGCAGCGATCAAAGTCGCCATCCCAAGCGATACCGAGATCGGCGCCTTGCTCGATCACAGCTTGTGATGTTGCATTTCGCATTTCGGGCAAGAGCGGGTTGGGTACGCCGTTTGGGAAATTGCCGTCGGGCTGTTCGTGAATGTAATGGATATCAAACGGCAGATGCTTTTCCAACAGCCGCATGACGGGACCTGCCCCGCCATTGCCGGGGTCGGCGACGATTTTGAGCGGCTTGAGGGCGCGGTGGTCGATGTAGCCGAGTAGGTGTTGGATGTAGGCGGCTTTATTGGTGTCGGTGGTGATTTTGCCGTGATAACCAATTCCCCTCTCCCCCAGCCCCTCCCCCGCTAGGGGGGAGGGTAGTAAAGCAGCACGGTCGCGGATGGCGAACAGGCCGGTGTCGCCGCTGACCGGGCGCGCGCCCTGGCGCACGAGCTTCATGCCGTTGTAGCCTTTGGGGTTATGGCTGGCGGTTACCATGATGCCGCCGCCCACGCCTTGCGCCTCGCGGTGGAAGGTCTGGAAATAGACTTCTTCGGTGCCGCACAGGCCGATGTCGATGACATCAGCGCCCGCCTCGGTGATGCCGCGCATCAGCGCTTCGGCCAGCATGGGGCTTTCGAGACGCACATCGTATCCAACGACGACGGTACCGGGATTGATTTCATCCACAAACGCCCGCCCGATGAGATAGGCGAGTTCGGCATCCAGCTGCGCGGGCACTTGGCCGCGAATGTCGTAGGCTTTAAAGCAACTCAAGTCCATATCAGCAACGCCCATAATGGTCTTCCGCGCGGACGATATCGTCCTCACCCAAGTAATCGCCGCTTTGCACTTCGATCATGACGAGGTTAATCACGCCGGGATTTTCCAGGCGGTGCATGTGCCCGGCGGGGATGAAGGTGGATTCATTGGTATTCAATAAAAACACCTTGTCACCATTGGTGACGCGCGCCATGCCGTTGACGACGATCCAGTGTTCGCTGCGGTGATGGTGCATTTGTAATGAAAGTGTGGCGCCGGGTTTGACTTCAATGCGCTTCATTTTGAAACGCTCACCCTCTTCCAGCACCGTGTAGGTTCCCCAGGGGCGATGCACGGTTTGATGCAGAAGATGGCTTTCATGGCCGCGCTGTTTCAATTCGGCCACCACGTCGCGCACATCTTGCGCTTGATCCTTGTGGGCGATCAGCAGCGCGTCGGGCGTATCGACCACAATCAGGTTATCGATACCTACGGTCGCCACGAGGCGATATGGGCTACGGACGAGACAGTTATGCGTATTGATGGCGACGACTTCGCCATCGAACACATTGCCCTCGGCATCGGAAGGTGACGCATCGGCAAAAGCGGTCCAGGAACCGATGTCGGACCAGCCCATATCGGCGGCGACAACGGCCACACGCTCGGAGCGCTCCATGATGGCGTAATCGATGGAGATATCAGCCATGCGCTCAAAATCCTCCAGCTGGAATTCCACCATGTCCATGCCAGCCGCATGGATCTGATTGGCGTGCTCAACCGCGATTTGGCAAGCCGCGAGCAACTCGGGCGCATGGCGTTCGAACTCGGCGAGGATCGTGCTGACCTTGAAGCAGAACATACCGCCATTCCAGGAGTATCGACCTGAGTCGATATACGCTTGAGCCGTCTCACGATCCGGTTTTTCAACGAACTGGCGCACGCGATAAGCGACACCTTCTTCAAGGGCGAGTGGCTCTGCATCTCGTTCGATATAGCCGAAGCCGGTTTCCGGTGATTGCGGCGCAATGCCAAAGGTAACCAACCAGTCATGATTAGCGACGTTTTTCGCCACCTGAACGGCCTCGGAGAATGCGCCAACGTCAGCAATTAGATGATCGGCTGGCAATACGAGCATCAGCGCATCTGAGCCTGCACGAATCTGTAGATCCAGTGCGGCCAAGGCGATGGCTGCTGCCGTGTTTTTGCCGGTAGGTTCC